>CAZQYC010000016.1:32960-55532 GCA_964597495.1 uncultured Steroidobacteraceae bacterium
AGGAGAGCGTGGCGCCGAAAAGCGAGCCGATGAAATAAGTGGCGAAGCCCGCGCCGCCGCCGATGAAGAGCATGCGCAGCGCGCCGTAGAGCGCGCTGCGGCCGCTGAAGAGGCTCAATGTTCCGCCGACGATGAAGAGTGCTATGCCTGCCGCGGACGCGGAGGCAATGATCGCATGGCCGCCGGTGGCGCCGGCGATGAAGGGTAGAAGGGGAATCGATGCGCCGGCAGCGAAGGAGACGAACGAAAAACAGGCGGCACCCCACGGCGAGCCGAGGTCGGCGGGATTGAGGCCGAGTTCCTCGCGGGCCAACGCATCGAGCGCATGTGTTGGGTCGCGCATTAATTCGGTTGCCATTTCGCGAGCACGAGCGAGCGGGATGCCGCGTGCTTCGTAAATGAGGGCAAGCTCTTCGGCTTCTTCGTCAGGATATTCCTCAAGTTCGTCCTTCTCCAAGCCGATTTGATATTCGTACATCTCGCGCTGTGAACGCACCGAAGTGTATTCCCCCGCCGCCATCGACAGTGCGCCGGCTAACAAGCCGGCGATGCCCGTGGTAATGAGCAATTCGTTATCCGCCGCGGGTTGATGAACTCCCGCCAATCCCATCAGTAAACCTGTGTTCGACACCAAGCCGTCGCTAATTCCGAAGACGGCCGCGCGCAAGTTGCCCCCACCGAAGTTCTTGTGCCGCAAACCGATATCGCGCACGTTCGACGGCATTGCATGCGTTCCTCCGGCCATGCCGGTAGGTATGTCGCTCCGTGTCGAGGCGTCATAAGCCGATAAGCCGCGAATTTTCATGGCAGCCAATACGGGGCGTATGTTGCGTGGACCGAAGCGCTTGGCGAGCTGCGCCGTTATGCGAGCACGCAATGACGGTGAGAATGCCGGGTCGTCTTTTGCTTTCGACCATTGTTTTGCCTGGGACTCGGCCGCGTCGGCCAGCGAGAGGAACAGTTTGCGCATGCGCGGGTCGGGTTCGGCGGCCGCTACTTCGCGATAAAGCCAGGCGGACTGTTTCTCTTCCAGCCAACTTTCGTGTCCGCTCATCGGCGTGCGCTCGTGTCATGCGGTCGATTCCGCAGCGTAACTTCAAAGCAACGTTCTTTTTCCGCGACTCGCGTCGCGTCGCGTTCCGGGTATCGAGCACTGCAGATCACAGCTCGCCCACTTCGATAACCATGCGCACTAAATGAGCCAGCGAGGAGGCGTGCATTTTCTCCATCACGCGCGCACGATGTATTTCGACGGTTCGTTGGCTCAAATCGAGATCGCCGGCGATGACTTTGTTGGCCTTGCCTTGCACCACGAGGTTCATCACTTCGCGCTCGCGAGGGGTCAGGGATGCAAGACGCTCCCGAATCGCGTTCGATTCCTTTAGCGCCATGCGATTGGCGGTGTCTTTCTCCAGCGCTTGATTGATGCGGTCCAATAAGTCTTGATCGCGGAACGGCTTTTGAATGAAATCCATCGCTCCGGCCTGCATTGCTTCGACCGCCATCGGTACATCGCCATGGCCGGTTATGAAGATGATGGGAATGAGAGCGTGCTGTTCGACGAGCTTGTCTTGCAGTTCAAGGCCGGACAGGCCTGGCATGCGTATGTCGAGCACCAGGCAGCCTGGGCGATCGTCTCTGTATGCACCGAGAAATTCGAGGGCGGACCCGAAAGTTTCGACCGCGTGGCCCACCGAGCGCATCAGAAATTTCAACGCATCGCGCACGGCTGCGTCGTCATCGACAATAAAGATCGTGGGCTTGGGCAGCGGAGCGATATTCTTCATGCGATAGCGGGTCTCTGAACCACGTAAGCCAACTATATTAAATCAGTGCTCTTAACGGAACGATAGCAAGAAAGGGTTGCTTTGCTCCCAAGCCGTAAAACGGATACGGCCGAGGGGCGGTGCGGAATGTTCGGCCGTTCATCGCGAAGGCGCGGAAGCCGGCAGCGTAAATAGGAAACAAGCGCCGCCGCATTCGTTTTCGCGATGCCACACCTTGCCGCCATGGCCGCGTACGATGGATTGACTGATCGCCAAGCCGAGTCCCGTCCCGCCGGCTTTGGTCGTGAAAAAAGGGTTGAAGAGATCGTTGCGTGCCGCTGCATCGAGGCCCGGGCCGCGGTCGCTCACCATGAATTCCGCGTCGCCATTCTCATCGCGACGCGTGCGCAACTCGATAATGCGCTGCTCATGCGGGAGATCGAGCATTGCGTCGATGCCGTTACGAACGAGATTGAGAACGACTTGCTGAATCTGCACGGGGTCGGCTTGAACGAGGGGCATGTTTTCGCCGCGTTCGATGCGAATTTGCACATGGTGATGCCGCGTATCGGTTTGTGCCAGCACTAACAAATCGTCGAGGACTTGATTGGGATCGAGCGGTTCGCGACGCACTTCGCGATTGCGCACGAAGGAACGCAGACGGCGAATCACCTCGCCGGCGCGCAGCGCTTGGCTTTCGATCTGCGCCAATCCCGCGGCGATATCGTTGGCCGCTTCGGCCTGTTCGTCGGGGGTCAGGCTTTGCGGTTGGACGAGTAAGCGCTGGCACGCCTGCGCGTATGTGGCAATGGCGGTCAGCGGTTGATTGATTTCGTGTGCGATGCCCGTGGCCATTTCACCCATGGTGGCGATGCGTCCGAAATGTGTTAGACGTTCGCGCATTTGCCGCACTTCGTCCTCAGCGCGCTGCCGGTCGGTGATATCGCGAATAAAGCCGACGAAGCGGGTGGGCTTGGAGCCCGCAATTTCACCCACGGCGAGCTCCACGGCGAATGTCGAGCCATCGCGCCGCCGCGCGGTCACATCGCGGCCAGTGCCCAGAATATGCGGCTCGCGAGTGCGTAAATAACGTTCGATGTAGCCGTCGTGCCGGTCGCGATAGGGTTCCGGCATCAAGACGCCGACGTTCTGCCCGCGTAATTCTTCCGCGCTATAGCCGAAAAGGCGTTCGGCCGCATGATTGACCACGTCGATGACGCCGCGAGCGTCGATGACGACCACCGCATCGACGGCGGCATCCAGCACCGCCTGAAGCTCCAGCTTGGCGTCTGCTGGCGCTGCGTTTGCCAGTTCTGCATCTGTATGACGCTCTTTATCCAATTCGTTATCCATTTAGTCGATGGGGTCGCTCATGCTCTTAATTGTATAGTTCGATGCTCGATTTCGCGCAATCCTAGCCGAGAGACGTTGAATTACTAATAGGCGAACGCATAAAAGCCATAGGTATACACCGAAGTATCTTCGGCCTGATTCCAGATCGAAGGTTGCGTGGTATCGTTCGAATGAATCCAGACGAATGAACCCAGGTCCTATCCGGCTTTTGGTCTGTCGGCAGCGATGAAAGACGTTCGACACATTCTGGCCATTGTCGATCCGACGGCAACGACGCAACCGGCCGTTGCGAAGTCGATGCAGCTCGCGCGTGCGTTGCGTGCCCGGGTCGAGTTATTCATATGCGACTACCGTGCAGGACTTGAGACCCCGCAAGCCTCCGGAGCACGCGCGACGTTGCTCGAGCATCGCCGATCGCTGCTCGAGGACTTGGCCGTCCAACATCGAAAGTCCGGAATCGACGTGTCGGTGGATGCGGCTTTCGACAATCCCCTGCACGAGGGGCTGCTTAAGAAAATTGCGCAGGGTCATGCGGATCTCATCGTAAAAGACACGCATTATCACAATTTGGTGCGTCGGACGCTTATCACCAACACCGATTGGCATCTAATCCGCAGCTGCCCGCTGCCGTTATTGCTGGTCAAACCGACGCATTGGTCGAGCGCCTTGCGGACGCTCGCCGCAATCGATCCAGGGCACACCGCTGATAAACCACCGACGCTCGATAGCGTTATTTGCCAGTGGAGCGGTACGCTGGCATCGGCCATGAACGGCGATGCCTACGCCGTGCATATGTACTTCCCGGGCACATTGCTGGCAGCCAGCGGCGCCGCTACCGGTATGCCGATGCCGGTGGTTACGGCTGCCGAGCAGAACTCCATTGAAGAAGAACGCCACGCTCGACTAAAACTTGCTCACGAGGTCGCCGTCCCGAACGGAATTCCGGCCGAAAACACCCGAGTCGTTTTGGGAAGCGCTACGGACTTGCTCAACGAAGAAGCCGAGCGCGTGCGCGCGGATATCGTGGTCATGGGCGCCGTGTCGCGCAGTCGGTTGCAAAACCTTTTCGTCGGCAACACCGCGGAACGCGTGCTCGATCACTTGCCCTGCGACATCTTGGTCGTCAAGCCGCTGGATTTTTCGAGCGATCTGCCGTTCTAACCGTGCCCGGCGAGCTTCTCGGAATCGCCATCGCCGCTCGAAACTGTAATGCCGATCGAATAACTCATCTGGCTCTATGCCGCCGCACCCCTAAACGATTAGGCTTCGCTTCCGTTGTTACGCGAGGAGCGTATGGATTGGCGAGTTAGCAACCGAGCGCAGAAGCTAACCAGCTCTGCGATTCGAGAGATTCTGAAAGTCACCGAACGGCCGGAAGTCACGTCCTTTGCCGGCGGGTTGCCGTCACCGACGACTTTTCCGGTCGCGCGCATTCAAGCCGCCTGCGCCGATATTCTTGCCCGCGATCCAAAGGCGGCATTGCAGTACGGTCCGACCGAAGGTTACCTGCCGCTTCGCGAGTGGATCGCCATACGTTGTTCGCGGAGCGGCGCAGCCGTTTCGCCTGGCAATGTACTGGTGACCACCGGATCGCAGCAGGCACTTGATCTTATAGCCAAAGTGCTCGTCGAGAAGGATCGCAACCTGTTGGTCGAGACGCCGACTTATCTCGGCGCGCTGCAAGCATTTTCCCTCTTTGAGCCGCGTTTCGTCTCCGTTCCCTGCGACGATCAAGGCCCGATCATCGGCGAGTTATCGTCTTTGGCAGCGGAGCCCGCAAGCGGGTTTTACTTGCTGCCGAATTTTCAGAATCCGAGTGGACGGCGCATTGAATTGGAACGTCGCCGCGAGCTGGTCGACGTTGCCAACCGTCGCGATCTGCTGTTGATCGAAGACGATCCCTACGGTGAATTGTCTTACGACGGCGAAATGCTGCCTACCTTGCTGTCGATGGACCAGCGGGGCGTCGTCTATACGGGCTCGTTCTCGAAGGTGTTGGCGCCGGGATTGCGCGTCGGCTTTGTCGTCGCGCCCGATGCGATTTACCGCAAGCTGGTGCAAGCGAAGCAAGCCGCCGATTTGCACACGCCGAGCTTCACGCAACGGATCGTTTACGAGGCCGTCAAAGACGGCTTTTTGGATACGCACATTCCCACCATTCGCGCCTTATACGGCAAGCACTGCGACTCGATGCTCGACGCATTGAAAAAATATTTTCCGAAGGCAGCGCATTGGCAGGCGCCTCGCGGCGGAATGTTCGTTTGGGTGACGCTGCCGGAAAGCGTCGATTGCGCCAAACTGCTCGAAAAAGCGATCGCCAACAACATCGCCTTCGTTCCGGGCGCACCGTTTTTCTCCGGGACGCCCGAGCACAATACGATGCGCCTATCGTTCGTGACGGTGCCGCCCGAGAAAATTCAGTTGGGCATAAAGCGGCTCGGCGAACTCATTAGCGAAGAGTTGTCGCCGACTTGAAGTCGCTTAAATACGCGGATTGCGAAACACGCCGAGCGGCCATTTTTCGGTAATGGCGCCGAGCGGTCGGCCGCCATGGTGAATCAAATACGTTCTCGAGACGAATTCCGCCTGCGGCGGTAAATCGAAGTACTGCCCAATCGCCGCGCCCGGCTCGATACTTTTTGCGATGACCTCCCGATAGGTTTCGAGGCGCGCTTCCTTCCACAACAAGCCGATCGGCGTATCGGTATGCAGCAGTCGTTCCTGGAGCGATGCGGAAAAGCGTTCGAAGACGAATAACGACTCCGCATAGAGGTAGTTGCGCACGGCACCCGCGAGCAGAATGCGGCGGTTCAGAAGTCGTGCATCGTTGCCGCACGCCAGCTCCGGGGACGCTTGCGACGGCACGATAGCCTGATGCAGTTTTTTAACCCGGATTTCTTCGCCGGAATAAAGAGCAATGAGGTCGGTAACGGTACCGTCGGTTGCGAGAAGAATTCGTTCGAATACGCTGAGCGATTGTTCGTTAATAGGCATGGCGTTCGAAATGCTTCGGGATACGGCGATTCAATTCCCGTCGAAGCATAGCGTCGTTTAATCTTTACGGCATCGATTTCCTGGTCGAAAGCTTGGGCATGCGCGGTCCGTGCCGCTGCGAAGAAGCGGGGCGAAGACGTTATTGAGCGACGAAACCGTCGAACAAACGCAAGCGCCGGAGCAATTCATCGCGCTCCTCGACCAGATCGAGAATGAGCGCCGCGCCGGATGGATTGACTTGTAAATCCGCCATGAGGCGCAGAGCCGATTGCATTCGGCGCAAGTCGCGACGCGCGAATTGCCAGTGTTCCATATCGCGGCCGCTCGGCGATGCGATGCCGGCATCGACCCATTCGGCCAGCAAGCTTTTGTCGATGCGGATGCACTCGAGCACCTCCGGCAAATACATCGGGACTGTGTCGTCCACCACTTCAAGCAGGTGCACTTGTACGGTGCTCATGGCACGGATCCGAGTTCCGCGCGCGGATTGAAATGCAATTCGCGCTGCATTTGCTCATAGAGTTCGCGGGCGCGCGGCGAATCGGCCGGCGGCGTCACGATCTTCAGAATGACGTACTGATCGCCCGCATTCGTTTTCGCGGTTGGAGCAGGCAGACCGCGGCCTTTCAATCGCAGTTTCTGTCCGCCTTTTGCCTGGGCGGGAATGCGCATCTCGACCTGGCCCGCCAAGGTGGGCACTTGCACGCTGGCCCCTAAAGCCGCTTCCCAAGGCGCGATGGGCAGCACCAGAGTGAGATCGCGGTCGTGTGCTTGGAACAAGGGATGCGGGGCGAACGTAATTTCAAGA
Source organism: uncultured Steroidobacteraceae bacterium (assembly GCA_964597495.1). Lineage (GTDB taxonomy): Bacteria > Pseudomonadota > Gammaproteobacteria > Steroidobacterales > Steroidobacteraceae > CAZQYC01. The sequence continues at coordinate 39,882 of CAZQYC010000016.1, forward strand.
TACAAATCACCCGCCCGTCCTCCACCCAAGCCCGGACTTCCTTGCCCTCCCAGCCGGATCTGCTGGCCTTCGACGACGCCTGCGGGAATGGTGACCTTTAAGGACCGTGGCTTCACCACGACATGGCCGTCGATCTCCTCGGGCGATTTGAGTTCAATGGTGCGCGTGCCGCCGTGGAAGGCCTCTTCCAGGGTGATTTCTATTTTCGCCACGCGATCTTGTCCCGTCGCCGCGAATCCGGGGCCGCTGCGTGATGCGCGTGCAAATCCGCTGCGAGCACCGAATAAGGATGAAAAGAAATCGCTGAATTCGGCGTTGCCTTCTCCGGCGGTGAAATTGGCGGAGTGCTCGAACCCTCGGCCCCAATCGGGCGGCGGCTGGAAGTTTTGACCCTGTTGCCAGCGATTGCCGAGTTGATCGTAGGCGGCGCGCTTTTCGGGATCTTTCAGTACTTCGTTGGCTTCTTGGAGGTCTTTGAATTTTTCTTCCGCGTTTGCTTCCTTGCTGACGTCGGGATGGTACTTGCGGGCCAATTTTCGATACGCGCGCTTGACATCGTCCTGGCTCGCGTCGCGAGCCAGTCCCATCACTTGGTAGTAGTCCTTATAGTCCACTATCGCAGGTACTTCTCATGCGCGTTATTTGCGTAGGGGCACTATGTGGGCACGTACTCGATTGTTCAAGACGAGGTTGGCGTGCCGGTGCGATTTTTTATCGCCCTTCGATAGCGAATGAACGGGACGGATTAAAGATGCGAAGAGGACATTACTGATGCAACGAGTGGCGACGTCTCATGCCATGGACACTGCTCAGCAGGAGAAGCAGCAGCACACTGAGAGATCCGCCGCCCGGCGCTTCGGCGGTCGCCGCCGCCGCGCCTGCGATGGCGGCTTGTGCGGGTGCCGTCACATCAATCGATTTTTGCACGGTGTTGTCGACAGGCTGCGGATCGACGAAATCGCCGTCCAAGGTGGCCGTTAAGGTTTTGGTTCCAGCTTCACGTGCCGCCAACGAAATCGAGCCTGAGAGCGTGCGACCCGCTGCGAGGGAGGCCGTCGAGCAGCGCAGCGTTTGCGATTGGAGTTGACAAGCCGTGCCGCCAAGCTCGGATAAGCCGGCCAGGATCATGCCGCTCGGAACGGCAAAATTAACTGCAACGTTCGTCACGTTCGACGTGCTGCGGTTCGCCACCGCAAAGGTAGCCGCGAAGACTTGGTCGATGGCGGCGGCACTCGGCGTAGTAAGCGAGAGCGCAATGTCCACCGAAGGATCGATGCGAATGGCGGCTACAGCGACATTGTTTGCGCTGCTGAAATCCGTATTTGCGGTTGCGGTCGCGGTCACGGTATGGTGGCCTATCTGTAGACCCGACAATGTCAGCTCGACGGGGCGAATCTCGCGCACTGCCATCGTGCCTAATTCGCAAACGACGACGCCGGCGCCAAAGGAACAGGTTCCGCCGTTGACGCGTGCAGCCCGAACGTTGAGCGACGCAGGCATCGCAATCTCCAAACGCGATCCGGTCGATTCGGCGTTGCCGGTATTGGCGACCGTAATTGCCCATGCGAACTCAGTTCCTAGCGAGGCACGGTGTTCGGCAAGGTTCCCTGGCAGGGAAATATCGCCGACGGGAATCGGCACGAGGCAGCTCGCGGTTTGAATCCGTGTTTGAACCCGATTAAGCGTGCATTGCGAAAAACGGTCGTTGCCGTTGATGATCGGCGACATCAAGTATGTCGTCGGAGTGGCTGCGCACTCATTTTCGCCGTCGTGCGGGCTGCCGAAGCTGTGTCCGATTTCATGTGCAGCGACCAGCGAGTCGTACCAAGCACCGCGGTCGCGAACTTCGCTCAAGCTCGCCGCATAGCGTTGACCGCAGACGGAGTCCATATAAGCAATGCCGACGGTTTTGCCGTCCATGTCCGCACCGGTGAAAAGGTGAGTAATGCCGGCGGCGTACAACGCGGGCGACTCGCTGCGCACCCTTGCAACGGTTTGCAATAGCGTATCGGGATTGCTGCTATTGAATACGCGAGCGCTCGGCGTTTCGGGAGCAATCGTCGTGGTCAGTTCGACCTCCATGCCAAGCTGGCTCGTGAAGATGCCGTCCACGTTGTTGATACGAGTGACGACGGCATCGTTGGCCGCCGCATCGCTTCCGTAGCGAGCGCGGAATGCCAAGTCGATGAGCACCGAAATTTGCAAACGAGTGCGCGCGCCCGATTTTCGCAGCTCAGAGAAGATCGATTTCGATTCGTTGCCCAAAGACTTAAACAAAGCAAGGCCGCTCTGTTCGTCGTCGCTCTTCAAGGTGCTGCAAAATTCTGCGCCGAGGTCGGTTTCGGTATCGGCCAGGCGGAAGAGAGCGGTTCCGGGTGCGTTTGCGCCGATGTCCTCCGCGGGTTCGAGCGCGAAGAGTTGTGCGCCGTCGAAGATCAATCCGTGCACTTGTTCGCCGATACGCGTAATCCGCACCCACGAATCGGCACGATCGTCAATGGACCCTTTGTACGCCTGAGCGGAGGATCCGGCTGGAATCTCGATCGACGCATTGGGCGTCAAGCTTGCGCGGTAGCTTTTTCCGAAAGCGCTAAACCGCATCGCGTTTGCGAACGATGCCGATTTCAATGACCCGGCGCCTTGCGGCGCTTGAAATTCAAGCTCTACCGGCTCGTAACTCAATACGCGTACGTCCCGATCTTCCGCGTAAGCGGCGATCGAAACGACGAAGAGCATGGCTATTGAGAATTGTTTGAAACGTCGCGTCCTACACATCAGCGGCTATACGGGCAGTGTGACTGGAACCTTAGTAAATTAAGGTAAATCATTGCCAGTCGCGTGCCGCGTAGCGTACGAGCGAATACCGTCAGCGGCTTAGCGGCGTGCTCGTGATGTGGGACGCAGTTCAACATGGATACAGTGTAAGGAACTTCGACGCGGCCTGCGCCGATTGGCGTCACGACGCCGCTTCTTAAAGCGTCTTTAAATCCTGCGTAATGTCGGCGAGCTTCACAGAATCGGGATGTTTGCGTTCGCCGATCCAGCGCTTCGCTGTCATAAAATCGCCGGGCCGGTTGATCGCGTCGACGGCCAGTAATTCGCCTGCTTTTAAATACCAAACCGAGAATTGGCCACTTTCCGGCGCACCGCGCACCACTTGTTGATCGTGGCCTTGCATTAAGCCGGCGGTCTGCAATTTCACTTCGTATTGATCGGACCAGAACCAGGGCGTGTGCGCGTGGTTAACGGTCTTACCGCAAATATTCGACGCCGCGACGCGTGCCTGTTCGACCGCATTGTCGACCGACTCAAGGCGGATACGGCCGCCGTAGCGAAGGCTGGGATGATGGGTGCAGTCGCCTGCCGCGTAAATGTCGCGGTTGGAGGTGCGGCAATGTTCGTCGACGAGAATGCCGTTGTCGCATTCAATGCCCGCCGCTTGCGCCAATTCGACCTCGGGCACGATGCCTACGCCGACGACCACGATTTCGGCGGGAATTGTTTTTCCGTCGGCGCAGCGCACTGCCTCGACGGCATGCGTGCCGATCAGCGCTTCTACGCGAGTATTCGTGAGCAGCGCAACACCCGATTGCGCATGGCGACGGGCATAGAACTCGGAGACGACCGGCGCGGTGACGCGATTCAAGCATCGATCCGCCATTTCGAGCACCGTCACTTCGAGGCCAAGCTTGCGCGCCGCCGCGGCCGTCTCGAGGCCAATGTATCCTGCGCCGATCACCACCATCCGCTTGCCTTGTGCAAACTCCGGTTGCATGCGTTTGATGTCGTCCACCGTGCGTACGTAGTGAACGCCCTGGAGCTCGCTGCCTGGGCAGATCAGCTTTCGCACGCGACTGCCGACACAGAGAATGAGATTGCCGTAGCCGAGTTCGCTGCCGTCCGATAAAGCCACCCGCTTCTGGGTCGTGTCGATGCGTACGACACGAGTATTCAAGCGGACGTCGACCTGGTGTTGTTCGTAGAAGGTGGCGGCGCGAATCGCAAGCCTTTCCAGTGGCAATTCCCCGAGCAAGTATTTTTTCGACAGCGGCGGCCGCTGATAAGGCAGGTACGGCTCGTCGCCGATCAGCACGATGCGGTCTTTAAAACCCTCACGGCGGAGGCTGTCGATGGCTTGCGCGCCGGCATGACTTGCGCCGACGATGATGACTGTGGAGGTCATGTGTTCTCTGCTTACATTTTTCGGGCGCGCATTATATAGGTGCTACCGCATGGCTATGGGGCGTGGGGTATGGGGCGCGGGTTAGAAAAGTTTCTCTGACCCTTGCCCGAGTCCCACTCCCACTGTTCATTGCGACGTCCATAAGCGGCGTGTAACCTCACCGCTTTCCGTGTAACTCTATATCCATGGCCATTCGATCCGTACTCAAGATGGGTGATCCGATCCTGCTTCAGCAGGCCAAATCGGTGGAGCACTTCGACACCCCGGAATTGCATGCGTTGGTCGCCGATATGCGTGACACGATGGCGTCCCTAAACGGCGCCGGTCTCGCGGCACCGCAAATCGGCGTGTCGTTACAGGTGGTGATTTTCGGCGTGGGCGCCAATCCGCGTTACCCCGATGCCGAGTCGGTGCCGTATACCGTGCTGATTAATCCGCAGCTGTCGGCGCAGGGTGAAGAGACCGAAGAAGGTTGGGAAGGCTGTCTCTCGGTGCCGGGGATGCGCGGGTTGGTGCCGCGTTACAAAACTCTTCGCTACCAGGGCAAAGACCTGTTCGGTAACCCCATCGACCGGACGGTCAACGGCTTTCATGCGCGTGTCGTTCAGCACGAGGTGGATCACTTGTTTGGCGTCCTGTACCCGATGCGCATCCGCGATCTGCGTTTTTTCGGATTCAACGAAACGTTGTTTCCGGGCGCGAATTTGACCGACGACTGAGGTTTACTCATGACACTCACAGAACAACTCGTTCCTTACAAAGACGGCGAGACGGCTTGCGAAGGTTTCTTTTGTTACGACCCCAATCGCACCGGCCCTTTACCGGCAGTGCTCATCAGTCCTGCTTGGAATGGGCGCGACGAGTTTGTCGCGCGCAAAGCGCGTCGATTGGCGTGGCACGGGTTCGCCGCATTCGCGCTCGATATGTACGGCAGCGGCAAGCAGGGTAAGAGTGTCGAAGAGAATCAGGCCTTGATGGGGCCATTCATGGCCGATCGCGCGTTGCTCGCGACTCGCATTACGGCGGCGCTGAATGCCGTGCGCGGACTCCCGCAAGTGGACGGCAATCGTGTCGCGGCCATGGGATTTTGCTTCGGCGGCCTTTGCGTTCTCGATCTAGCGCGCAGCGGCGCCGACGTTCGCGGCGTCGTAAGTTTCCACGGCCTTCTGAAGCCGAGCGGGTTGGCCGCAAAGCCTATTAAATCGAAGGTGCTCGTGCTGCACGGCTACGACGACCCCATGGTGCCACCCGAGGAAGTGCTTGCTTTCGGCAAGGAGTTCAAATCTGCCGGCGCCGATTGGCAGCTGCATGCGTACGGCCGAACCGTGCACGCATTCACAAATCCAGAGGCGAATAATCCCTCGTTCGGAACGGTTTACAACGCCGATGCCGACCGTCGTTCGTGGCACGCGATGCTGAGCTTCTTCGAAGAAGTGCTTAAGTGAGGAAGTGAGAGGAGAGAGCCGGTAACTTCCAATGGCCGACACTTCCGACCGCTGCGAACAAGTACTGGCGCACCTCCGTCGTCTGCTAGCGCTCTCGCGAACGGGATTGCATTTTGCCGGCACCGAATATAGGAGCGATGTAAACGGCGCTTTCGACCGCGAACGGTATGAAGAGATCGGCAAGCTGGCGGGAGAGTTGCTCGCGTTGCAGAGCGACGCGCCGCTTGCCGAATTAGTGAACGCCTGGAAGGCCGACGACGGCTATATAACGCCGAAGATCGACGTGCGCGGAGCCGTGTTTCGCGATGGCCAAGTCCTTTTAGTGCGCGAGCGCTCCGACGGTAAATGGACGCTGCCGGGTGGCTGGGCCGACGTCAACGAGACGCCCGCGGAGGCGGTCGAAAAGGAAATCATGCAGGAGTCGGGATTCATTGCGCGGGCGGCGAAGCTGGCCGCGGTTTACGATCGCAATCTGCACAATCCGCCGCCGTCTTTTTTTCACGGTTGGAAATTGTTTTTCATTTGCGATCTGGTGGGCGGCGAAGCGCGCAACAGCACCGAAACCGACGCGGTCGATTTTTTCCCGTTGGATGCGTTGCCCGAATTGTCTCGCGGCCGAACGGTGGCGTGGCAAATCGAACGGATGTACGCCCATCATCGCGATCGTTCGTTACCGGCGGAATTCGAGTAGCCCGCCTTGTGAGAATTACGGGCTGGCCGTTATTTTTTCGGGACAGGCGCGTCCGGATAAGCGTCATGGAAACGGCGTATCTCGGCATCCACTTCCCCCGCCGTGCCGGTGCGTTTTAGTTGTTCGATTTTGGCGAGCCATTTCTCGCGGCTTATCGCCGTTGCTGTCGTCGTGGTCGATCCGGTTGCCGCGGAGCCCGAATCGATGACGACGGACACCGGGCTCGCCAGGCGTTCCTTTTCTTCTTGGTCTTTTCTTTCTTTCTCGATGCGCTTCACCGTCTGCTCGGTTTCGACCATCTTGTTGACCAATTTGGTGATGCCGAAGCTCGTGCCGAGCAACAAGCCAAGCGCAATGACGGCCGCGAGAATGCCGGGCAGCAGCCAGCGCAGCGCACGCCGCGCGCGCGCGGCGACCGCGCGATCGAGTTCCGGCGGCGGTTCTTCGATATAGACGCGCTTATAGCCCATCGACAACGCGGACTTGCGGTGTAGGTATTCCTGCAGAATTCGATCGTCGGCCGGGTCGCTCAAGCGCTCAATCCTCATCTCGATAGTTGTCGGCCAATGCCTTGCGCAACTTGCTCACAGCATAGCGCAATCGGCTCTTTGCGGTCTCCATTCCGACGCCGGTGATTTCGCCAATTTCATCGAGGCCGAGGCCGCTTTCCTCGTAGAGCAAGAACACCGCGCGCTGTTCCGCCGGTAAATTGTCCAAGGCGATCTGGAACGCGTCGCGAAATTGGGCATCGGCCAATTGGCGGTCGGGGCGTTCCGCATCCGGCGCCAAAAGCAAATCGCTGTTGTCCTCGACGTTCTCGGCTTGATCGTCGCGGCGGCGGGAACGCTGGCGAAATTGATCCACCGCGCAGTTGTGCGCGATGCGGTATAGGAAGGTGGCGAATTTGGCGCGCACTTGATATTGCTTGCGGCTACGGATCACGCGGTCCCAAACGTCTTGAAACAAATCGTCCGCGACCGCGCGATCGCGGCACTGACGCAGTAAATACCGATAGAGCGGCGCCTTATGCCGCGAATAGAGCAGGTCGAAAGCTGAAGCTTCGCCGTTTGCATAACGCAGCATGAGAGTCGCGTCTTCTTCGAGTTCATTGTCGGAACCGTCCATCGTTGCAAGAGTACGCTGTCGATACTCCGGTGGAAACTCCGCCACTGTTTTTGTCATTAGGATGCCGCCGTGGGGTTGGTTGTTATTTAAAACGCCGTCGCGGCAGGAACGGGTTAGAAGAAAACCAAAAGAATAATCGAGATTCGACCGCCAACTGTTAAAGAGGCTATTCCTGTCTTTTTTCCGACAGTGAGTTAACCCCATTTCGAATCGAGCGGCGTTTGCAGTGAGTGCCGGCGATAGTTTCATTCACAAATCCCTTCATCGACGTGGGAGGTTTCCATGCAAGTTGCCGACGCCTATTCAGTGGCCTATCCGGAGGCCGACAAGAACAAGATTGTGCCAATTGCCACTACCATCGCGGTTCATGTGCTCATTCTTTCCGGCCTTGCGATGAGTTTCGGCGTTGTTCCCGCGCTTAAACAGGACCCGGGCAATATCGATACTTTCTTTCTCGAGCCGGAGAAACCTGAGCCGTTGCCAACGATGGCGCCGCTGGAGAAAGTTGAGCTGAATCCTATTGAGTATCTCCCGCTAGAACCCAATCTGCCGCCAATTGAACGGGAAATCGAGATCCCACCGGGTGAAAAAAGCACGGACATCAAGAAAATCGGCGATCGCGATGTCGTAACACTGCCTCCGTCTCCTGGGGTGGTAGGTGCTCGCTTGCTGCAGTCGAGCGAGCCGCTGTATCCGTCGGTTTCTCGAATTAAAGGAGAAGTGGGCACGGTGATAGTGCGTATCACTATTACTCCTTACGGCACGGTTGGGGGAGCCGAAGTGGAGAAAAGCAGCGGCTATTCGAGACTCGACGAAGCGGCACTTAAGGCGACGCGCTCATGGCGATTCGCGCCGGCGAAGCGCGGCAGCGAGGCTATTGCGAGCTCTATGTTGGTGCCGGTGAGATTCGAGATGAAGTGAGCGGGAGCGGGTTGGGGGAGAGAGCGCTGGTTCAGCGTTCGATTCGATACTCGACGTCGGCACTTTGGTTTTGACCCGCTTCGGTTTTGATGCGCCAACTTTTGCTGATGGTGTAGCGAAGTTTGAGCGTGTTGATGGATTCGGTGAGTGAAATGCCGTAGCTCACGAATAGTCGCGGTGAGAGGAACTTGCCAAGGACGAGCGACGCATCGTTCAGGCCCGTGGATTCGACACCGACTTCCTCGAGCCCGATGCGTCGTCCGATTTGCGAGGCTAAAACGCTGCCGCCCTGTAAGCGCAAATCGTCTTGCACGGCGCCGACCGCAGTCGTATCGCGCGTACTCAAATCCGCGATGGGTTTTCCGGTGAGCAGCATCGATACGATTTGCGATTGCGGCAGCGCCGGTTCTGCAAACAACGTCACCCGCGGCGCTCTGAGCGTGCCGCGCACGTTGACGCCGACGCGCCGCTCCTCGATCTGGCGCGCCGCTTGAATATCGAGCCCGGGGTTATCGAGCGGCGAGGCATCGAACAACAAACGTCCGCGAGCGATCTCGAGCTTCTGTCCGTACGCCTCGTAGCGGCCGTCGGCGACGTTCAACTCACCGCGACCGATGGCCGACTCGTCGCCGGTGACGACCATGACGGCGCCCCCGAGCTTGCCCTGCAGTCCGTACGTTTCGAGCCGCACGTCGTCGCCCATGCGAACGTTCACTTCGCTGTGTACGTCGAAACCACGCATCGATTCGCCGGGGCGTTCGCCGACCAGGCGCACGTCGTTGGAAATCTGAACGGCGCCGCGCAAATCGGTGGGCTCGATGTGTGCGCTTGGGATCACGACCTCACCGCGCACGTCGACGCGTTTACCGTCGATTTTGAAGTCGACGTTGGGCGAAGCGACGATGCGGTACTCCGGCAAATTCGCGACCAACAGATTTTCGCCCTGGAGGTGCAGCGTTCCCGACGTATCGGGCCCGTGCCAGAGGAAATCGCCGTTCATGGCCAGCGTACCCGCGCCGAGCTTGGCTTGCCCGTTAAGTCCAAGTCGATTGTCGGCGATGCGGGCCGTGGCGCTTAGCTCGCGCATGCTTAAGTTGTACCGATACAGATCGAGCTCACCCTTGTGTAAATCGATTGTTCCTTGCACAAGCGGATTCGAAGGCGTTCCGGTCGCAGACAGCTGCAGATTCAATTCACCCGCCGAGTGGTCCAAGTCCGGGAAGAAAAGCGGCAGTAAATTCGCGTCCGCCGTGTGAGCGCGCAACTCGCCGTTGAGAGGAGCAACGGCAAAATCGAACGCCGGCGACCGCTCGATCCGAGCGGTGGCGTCGATATTCGTCGTGCCCGGCGTCACGATGCGAAGCGTTGCCGCGAATCGCGTCGCGTCCGCCATGGCTTCAACCTGTCCGCTGCCGAGCTTCACGATTTCTTCCGCGCCGGCGATGGGCTGATAGGCGAGGCTGGCCTCGCTCACTTGAATCGACGACGTTCCCGTCCACGGCTTATTGAGAGCACCGACGAAATGAGCGTTCATCTGCCACTGCCCTTGGTATCGCGAGTCTTCCGGGAAGGTTCCGTTAAACATACTGAGCGGCAGCGGATCGCTTTGCACATCGACGCGCCAGCCGTCGCGCTTCGACCAGTTTCCGCTGGCGCAGGCTTTGCGATCGGTCCACAACGCGCATAGGGCATCGATGCGAATGGCGTCCTTCGAGAACAGCACCGGGGCCGCAGCGGCGGAAATCGTCGGTGCCTGCTTGGCGTCGTCCGCCAGCATGAGCGGCGCAATTTGTCCGCGCCAGCTTTCGTCGGCATACGCACCTTGCAACCGTGTCGACACGTTGGAGATCGTGCCGTTCGGCTTAGTCTCTGCGTGGATGTCGACGGTGTGCGCACTGGCCTTGCCTTCCGCTTTGATCCGAAGTTCCGAAATCCGCCGTTCGCCGAAACCCAAGCGTTCTGCATCGACGGTGAACGACGAAGTCAGTCGATCGCTGGAGTCCACGTTGCCGGCAATGCGGAGGCTTGCGGCGTTCCATTGGCCATAACTCAACTTGTCGGCGATGAGCGAGCCGGCGATTTGCGGCCGCGTCTTCGAGCCGTGCGCAGTGCCGCTGAATTGGACCGATCCTTTGGCCGTCTTCATGAAGCGCTCCAGTGCGGGGATTTCCAGCGACCAAGCCAGATCGATCTTTTCGCGCCACTCGCCGTTGGCGGCAAAGCGCGAAGTGCCGAGCGAAATCGAAAATTCTCGCGTCGACCAGCCGCGTGCGTCGTGCGATACGTATCCTCGGCCATGCAACGGCTCCCCGCGCAGAGTGCCTTCGAGCGTCGGCAATGTGATTGCGAAGTCGGCTTTCTTATCGAGGCCCGCACCGCGGGCATTCACGTTGAAATTGATCTGGCCTGGAAGTTCCTTGCTCACCCCTTGCGGATTGAGGTGAGCGGCGGCGACATCGACGCGCCATTCGCGTTTTGGCGTTAGGCCGAGCCGCGCGGCGCCTTTAACTTGGCCGTCCAAGGCAAGTAACGTCAGTTCGTCGAAATCGATTGCCGTATCGGACAATTCGCCATGTGCCGAGAAGTGGCCGGCAATCGGATCGATGCCCGGCGGCGCCGTACGCACATCCGCGTTGACGCCCAGCGTGAAAGGGAATGCGCCGAACAGCGACAGCTGTCCCTGCGGGCTCACGAAATAATGTTCCCGCAACGGCCAGTGAAAGTCGGTCCACTCTGCCGTTGCGGCGATCACCGGGCGTCGCTCGGTCATATCGATGCGAGCGGCTGTTGCGATCCGCGTGCCGGACTGCGAAGGGCGAATCTCGCCCCGCGTGATGGCAATCACGCGACCGGAGTAACGACCGCGAAAGTCGATGCCCAGCGGCAAGGCGTCCAATTCCGGCGACGTTACTTGGCCGACGGCGCGTATCTCCTCGGGAGCGGCATCGACTTTGATGGCGATATCCGTCAAGGAAAAGGCCGGCCGTTCAAGCCAAGGATTGAGCAGGAATCGATCGCTGCTCAGATGCCCAAGCACCTGCCAACTTCGATCGCCCCGTAAAATATCGCCGTCGAATCGCGCCTTCGACGGCGCCACGAGATCGGCGCTCAGATGCAGTTTGCTGATCGGCCCGGACAGGGTCATTAGCACGTCGAACGCCGGCCCGCGCGGCGCTGGGACTCGCATCTGCGTATCGATTTTTAGTTCGATGGGACGCACGGCTCTCACGGCCACCGAGCCGCCGCCTGAATAAAACGGTCCGTCCACCAAGAGGTCGGAGACCTGTAGTCTCTTCGCGGTCAACTTGAGCGAGCCGCGCACTCGTTTTGCCGTTTGATTGAAGCTCTCGTTGGTCGAGAAGACACGCACGTCTTTCAGGTCCGCCTGGTCGACGGCCAACATCAAAAGGCTAGGAAAGAATCGCGGCGGCTTAGCATCCGACTCTGCGCTCGGCTTCACCTCGACCGATGCACGTTCCGCCGTAATCGAGTCGATCTGCACTCGCTGAGCGAAGAGCGAATGCGGCGAGAGCTCGAGCACGACTTTTTCGACTACGATGCGCGCGACTTTGTGATCGACGGTGATGCGTTCGAGCGTAAGCGGTCCTGCGAGCGTTCCGGCCACTCCTTCGGCGGTAATGCCGATCGTCTTTAAATTGCCGATGCGCGCAAGCACGAAGCTGAGGCCCGCGGCCGTGTGAAAGACATACCACCACGCCGCGCCGACTGCGACGAAGAGAATCATGCCTGCGACGATTAGGATGCGCTTCATCGGGTCGGCCGCTAGAACAGCGTCGTTAGACGAAGGTGGAAACGCGGCGAGCGTCCGGATTGCGACAGCGCTTGCGCCACGTCGACGCCGATGCTGGCAACGCCCGCGATCCGGTAGCGTCCGCCGACACCGACCGAGTATTCGAGTTGGTCGCCGAAGTTGTCGAACGCATTGCCCACGTCGTAGAAAACCGCCGCGCCGAAATTCGCCGGAAGATCGCGCTCTACTTCCAGCGAGCCCATCAGTAAGTGCCGTCCGCCGACGCGCACGTTGTCCACGACCGGCGAGAGTTCGTTCAAGCCGAAGCCGCGCACGCTGTTGTCGCCGCCGGCAAAAAAACGATGCGACGCCGGCAATGTGTCAAAGTTGTCCGACCACGTGACGCCGGTTTGTCCGCGCACTCGCAGATGCCATAGCCGCGTAATGTCGAACACGCGTTCCGCTTGCAGGCGCAGCTGCAAAAAAGTCGCGTCCGAACCCAGCGTTTCGGGCGATCCCGTGAGTTCCGCATACAGCGAATAGCGCCTCGGGTTGCGCTCCAAGAGGCTCGGCGGCAGCGTCGCAAAACTAATGCCGGGAATGATGAGGAACGTTTTATCCGGCAATTTCGGGTTGCCTTCGTTGAGTTCGTTCGAGAAACGGATGAACGACACGCGCTGCCAAGATCCGAGCGCCTGCGTCAAACCGAAAGCGACTTCGGCGCGTTTGCTGATGATGTCGCCGAGTTCTTCTTTTTTGCCGCTCACCCCGATTTCGAATTTCTCCAGCGCGATGTCCATGACCGGAATGATGTACTTCGCGTTGGCTTCCTGGCCGACGGAGGAGGCAATCAACTCCACTTGCGATCGATGACCGCTCTCGTTGACATAGCGGTTATCCCACGCCAATTTGCCGCGAAAGCGCGTATCGGTGCCGTAGCCCACGCTGGGTGCGTAGAGATTGCGCTTGTTCTTCTGCGCGCGCACGGTGAGCGGCACGGTGTGCGCTTCTCGATCCGGAACACCGGGTTCGAACTCGACGTTGGTGAAGTATTGGCTGTCGTCGAGGATGTATTGCGATTCGAGCAGTAGGTCGAGCGAGTACGGGTCGCCTTCGTGCATTCGGAGAAGGCGGCGTGCTGCCTTGTCTTTAAGGACAGGCTGTTCCACCTCGATGTTGCCGAAGCGATACCGCGCGCCGGTGTCGAGCGCCAGCGCGATCGTCGCGCGCCGATTTTCCACGTCGACGACGATTTCGTGCGCGGTCAGTTTGGCGTCGAGATAGCCCTGATTGTTGGCAACGCGCAATAGTTCCGCTTTGACGGCTTCGTAGACGCCGTGATCCAAGCGGGCGCCCGGATGCAGATCGCCGCGCTCGACGATTGCGACCAACGCTCGATCGCTTTGGCCGTCACCGTCGATCTTGATCGCTGCCTCCGAAATACGAACCGCGCGGCCGGGGTCCACTTCAATATGAATTTTCCACTGCCCTGCAGCGGCGGTCACGGCATGCGTTTCGGTTGCTGCGTAGTACCCGAGCGGTTCGAGTGCGCGGCGCACTTCCGCGGGAATGCGGCGTTCGAGCCGGGCTATGGTCTCGGCGGTGAGGTCGTCGCGATTCGCGTAACGCGAGAGACTTAAGAATTCGCGAATATTTTTTTCGAGCAGCGGCGCAACGCCGCCGATTTCGATATCGATCCCCGCATATGCCGGACAGGCGAGGGCGCAGAGCGCGGCAACAAGAGAAAAGCGGCGGATACGACCTCGGCCGCGCACATTACTCGGGTGATGTGTCGAACGACGGGTCGCCCACATGTTCTTCGCTCGGATCGCCCGCTTCGAACCACACGTCGGGCACGTCGGCGCTCTTGAATTCGAAGCGAGTGGTTCCGGTTTGAATGCCTAGACTGTCGAAGCGCCGCTCGTGCAGAATCGAACGGCCGTTGCGATCGACCAGGAGAACGCTCGAACAACGCGTGCCGTAACGCTCGTTGAGAATAAACGGCGACGAGACCAGCCGTTCCCAATCCGCAGGCAATCCGGTGCTCGGCAGTTCATCGTCGGCTGCCTGCGTGCGATCGTTCAGCATGGCGAACAGATCGTCGGCGCGTACGTCGCTTTGTGCGAGCAGTTCGGCAAAGCGCTCCCGCGTTCGCTTGAGTTTCGGCCACGGCGTATCGAGCAAGTGATTGGACAACCCATAGACGCCTGGCTCGAGCACGCGCGGCGCGTTCGGTCCGCGGTTGGAGAAGTAGTATAGGGCGCGCGGTCCGCCGACCAGCAGATTGAAGCCCGAGTAGCGGGGCGCCGCACCGCGAAGGTCGTCCAAAAACTCCTTGGGTGAGGTGGCGCCGGTGAGAAATCGCGTCACCAATCCTCCGCGAGTCGGTGCGCCCTCAATGGGCGCTTGCAAGTCGCGATAGTTGGTGAGCACGCCGAAACGTCCCGAGCGCGCGACACCGAGCCAAGTGCCGCTCGCCTTTAGATCGCGGCCCGCCAAGATTCGAGGATCGTCTTGCCACCAGCTAAGCGGAGCCGCCGGCCGGTCGTGAAATTCGTCGCGATTGCCGGCCAATATCAGCCGGTAACGCGGATGGGTTTTCCAAGCAAGCACGAGTAAGCACATGGGCGCAATTGTAGCGGCGCGTCTGTTACGGCGGCAGCTTTCTTTAATTCAATTCTGAATCTCTCCCTTCGGAAAAGAGATACGGATAAGGGGCTCTAGGAGTGGCGGGAGCTATCGTTCACCCGGCGCTTCGGCCCAGATACATGCTCGCCGCGTCCCACGCATTCTTGGCGATCAAGGCGCTGACCACCAGGAGAAAAATTTTTCGCACGAACCGGGAACCATGGCGAATGGCCAAGTGGCTGCCGATGATCGATCCGGCAATGTTGAACGCCATCATGCTTAGGCCCAAGAGCCAAACGACGTGACCGCTGTAGCCGAACAGGATTAACGAGGCGGCGTTGGCGGCAACGTTGACCACCTTGCTGGAGGCGGAGGCGTGCAAGAAGTCGAGTGCGAACACTCGGACAAAGAAGAATACGAGGAAGGCGCCGGTTCCGGGACCAAAGAAACCGTCGTAGAAACCGATGGCACCGCCTCCGGCGACGGCAAGCGCGATGGCGTATGCATCGACGACGGCCGGCGCATGGTGCTGTCCGAAATCACGGCGGCGCGCGACATAGAGAAAGACTGCCGTCAGCATGATCGGCACAAGGGGTCGAAAGAGAGCAGACGAGATATGCAGCGTCAGCCAGGTTCCGCCAAACGAGGCGGTGAATGCCGCGAAGGCGGCAGGTAAAGCAATCCTCCAGGGAATTTGGACGGTGCGCATGAATCGCAAGGCCGCGCTGGTCGTCCCCCCGATTCCGGCTAGCTTGGCCGTGGCAAGGAGCGGCGGATGAGGCGATTCCGGAAACGCGGCGAAGAGCGCGGGAGTTTGAATAAGCCCGCCGCCGCCCACCATGCTATCGATTAATCCCGCGCCGAAGGCGGCGCAGAGAACGAACGCGAGGTCGAACGGGGAGAGATC
>CAZQYC010000017.1:0-53227 GCA_964597495.1 uncultured Steroidobacteraceae bacterium
CGACCTCTTGCATGCCATGCAAGCGCTCTCCCAGCTGAGCTATAGCCCCACGCGAGAGGCGCGCAATGTATGTGAGGCGCTGCAGCGAGTCAACCGAAAAGGTGTATTTAAACCGCCGATTGACTGTACCGAATGGCTCTATCGATACGTGTCAAGGTGATATCGCGTCCGAGAATCTCGAGAGTGGCATCGATCGGGGGAGAAACCGCCGTCCCAGACACAGCCACTCGGATCGGCTGAGCGACCTTGCCCATTCCGAGTTCGAGTTCCGCCGCGACCTGCTCGATAACGCCATGAATGGCGGGAGCATCCCACCTGCTCAGCTCAGCCAGTTTCGTACGCGCCGCTTGCAAGGGACCCACGGCGCCGGCGATAAGATTCTTTTTTGCCGCCTTGTCTTCGTACTCAGCAAACTCGCGGAAGAAAAATACGCTGTTTTGCGCCATTTCTTTTAACGTCTTCGCGCGTTCGCGCTGCGCCATGGCCACCGCCGCCACCTTCGCCGGATCCGGATCCGAGATCCCCAATGCCGCCAGTTGCGGCAACAGATATCGCGCCAGGCGTTCGGGCGTCGCACGCTGCATGTGCTGCTGATTCAACCAAAGTAATTTCTCGCCGTTGAAAGCCGATGCGGATTTGTTGACGTCGGCAATATCGAAGTTAGCAATCATTTCCTCCATGGAGAAAATCTCCTGGTCTCCATGCGACCAGCCGAGCCGAACCAAATAGTTGAGCAAAGCTTCGGGAAGGAAACCGTCTTCGCGATATTGCAAAACGCTTACCGCTCCGTGGCGCTTCGAAAGTTTCGCGCCGTCCGCACCTAAAATCATGGGTACGTGAGCATAAATAGGCGGCGTCGCGCCTAGGGCCTCGAGCATATTGATCTGACGAGGGGTATTGTTCAGGTGATCATCGCCGCGAATGACGTGGGTAATTTTCATATCCCAATCGTCCACGACGACACAGAAGTTATACGTAGGCGTGCCGTCGGAGCGCGCAATGATGAGATCGTCAAGTTCGGCGTTCTCGAAGCGTACGTCGCCATGAACGACGTCTTTCACCACCACGGCACCGCTCTCTGGATTCTTGAATCGAATCACCGCCGGAGTTGCGGGAGTCACGCCCTGCTTGGGCACGGCGCCGTGTCGGCAAGTGCCGTTATAACGAGGTTTTTGTTTGGCAGCCACCTGCTGCGCCCGCATTGACTCCAGCTCTTCCTTGCTGCAATAGCAACGATAGGCCTTGCCGTCCCTTAGAAACTGCTCGAGAACTTCTTTGTAACGATCCATCCGCTTAGTTTGATAGAACGGCCCTTCGTCGGCCGTAAGCTCCAGCCACTCCATACCGCCGAGAATTGCTTGCACGGCCTCGGGAGTCGAACGTTCGATATCCGTATCTTCGATACGCAAAACGAACGTACCGCGATGCCGACGCGCGTATAGCCAACAAAACAATGCCGTGCGGACACCGCCGATATGCAGCATGCCGGTGGGACTGGGAGCGAATCGGGTGCGAATGGACATGGGTTATTTAGAACGCTGACGCTACGGTAGGCGTCTAACGACGGAGTATCAATCTCACACCGATTGGTCGGTGTGGGATTGGTGGGCGGTGTAGGGTTTGAACCTACGACCCCTGCCGTGTGAAAGCAGTGCTCTACCGCTGAGCTAACCGCCCGTCAAAAAGGCCGAATCGAAAGGTGGCGTAGTGTAGGGAGCACGACCGCCGTGGTCAATGTAATCGATAACCGTCTTTGACGAAGGATTTCGACGGCTAAGCACTGCGCGCAGGCGGTGGCGTGTTAACGAGCACCCAGTAAAGGCCGAGGTTGCCGACTGCTTCCATAAAACTGCCGAATTCGACCGGCTTGCGTACGTAGCTATTCGCGCCCAATTGATAGCTTGCAATAACATCCGCGTCTTGACTCGACGAGGTCAGCACGACCACCGGCTGCCGACGGGTGCGCGGATCGGCACGCAATCGCTTCAGGACACCCAGTCCGTCGAGTTTGGGAAGCTTAAGATCGAGAAGGATGACGGTGGGCATGGCGCTTACGTCTCTCCCAGAATACTGCCCAGCGCCCGTCATGAATTCGATGGCTTCAACGCCATCGCGCACCACGACGATGTCATGCGCCAAGTTGTGCTTCCGCAAACTGAGCAGCGTGAGTTCCTCGTCGTCCGGATTATCTTCCACCAACAGTATATAAGGCTGACTCATCGCATCACCTCAAATCGGCGATCGACCTTGCCCGCATACGATGCGGACATCCCTGGATGAGGAATATTGATATGGATCTTTAATGCAATTCTGCGACCTACGTCATGTGAATTCGACATACGGCCATTCCTTTTCCGCATCTTATTATCACTTTTACTCAATTCGATCGGGAAATCCAGTCGAAGCGCCCCGACCGATCCGCTTCTATCAATGTGCCTCTTCGCCACCGATGAGCGCTAGCAGCTCGGCAGTCTTGGCTTTCATCAAGCCTTCGTCGCCGCGACTTTCGACGTTTAAACGCAGTAGCGGCTCGGTGTTCGAAGATCGCAAATTGAACCGCCACTCGGAATACTCGATGGAGAGGCCGTCGGTGTGATCGATAGTCGCCGCCCCGGCTTTGTATCGATCCTCGATTTGCCGGATAGTCGCTTTCGCATCGAGCACTTTGCGGTTGATTTCACCACTCGCAGGGAATTTCCGAATTCGCTCCCCGACCAGCGCCGATAGCTTTTTGCCCGTCTCGCACATGAGCTGCGTCACCAGCAGCCATGGAATTTGTCCGGTATCGCAGTAAGCAAAGCGTCTGAAATAATGATGCGCGCTCATTTCGCCGCCATATACCGCGTCGGCTTCGCGCATCACGTCTTTCATGAACGCGTGCCCCGATTTCGACAGGACCGCTTTGCCGCCCAGTGACTCGACCATATCGAGCGTCGCCCATGTAAGACGCGGATCGTGAACGATGCGCGCGCCGGACTCCTGCTTTAAAAACACGGAGGCCAACAAACCGACGATGTAGTAGCCTTCGATGAAGGCGCCGGTTTCGTCGAATAAGAAGCACCGGTCGTAATCTCCGTCCCACGCCACGCCCAAGTCCGCTTTGTGCTGGTGAATCGCAGTAATCGTCGACTGTCGATTCTCTTCCAGCATCGGATTAGGGATTCCGTTTGGAAAGGTGCCGTCGGGTTCGTGGTTGATCTTGATGAATTCGAACGGCAGATACTTCGCGAGCCGATCGACGATCAAGCCCGCTCCGCCATTGCCGGCGTTTACGACCACTCGCAACGGTTTGAGTTTTGAGGAATCGAGATAGGACCGCAGATGCTCGATGTATTTCGAACCAATATCGAGATCCTGGCGCTGACCTATTTTTCCGGGCGTCGAATACCGGTCGGCCTCGGCAATCTTCTGGATTTCCTTCAAACCGGTATCGCCGCTGATCGGTCGCGATTCTTGCCGCACGAATTTCATGCCATTGTAATCGCGGGGGTTGTGGCTCGCAGTCACCATGATGCCGCCGTCCATTTTCTCCGCAAAGGTCGCGAAATAGACGACCTCGGTGCCGCAGAGTCCGATATCGAACACGTCGACGCCGCTATCGAGCAGCCCTTTGGTCAAGGACTCGCAAAGCGCTTCGCTGGACAAGCGGATATCACGGCCCACGATGACACGTTTCGGCTTGAGCCACTCCGCATAAGCGCGGCCGATGCGGTAGGCGACCTCAGGATTCAACTCACCCGGAATACGGCCGCGGTAGTCATAGGCTTTAAAGCCGGAAATTGCGCCGGTCATTTCTTGTCGCCCTCACGACCGTACTTGTCTTCAAAGCGGACGATGTCGTCCTCGCCAAGATACGACCCCGACTGCACTTCGATGATATGCAAGGGAATCATGCCGGGATTCTCGATGCGATGTTTCGCGCCTACCGGAATATAGGTCGACTGATTCTCTTCCAGCAGAAAGGTTTCCTCGCCGCGAGTGATGCGCGCCGTGCCCGACACGACGATCCAATGTTCGGCACGATGATGATGCAATTGCAACGACATCGATGCACCCGGCTTCACCATCAACCGCTTCACTTGAAAACGCTCGCCGCTGTCCACGCTGTCGTAACTGCCCCACGGCCGGAATACTTCGCGATGCAACGAAGTTTCATAACGGTTTTGTTTTTTCAATTCGTTTACCAACGCCTTCACGTCCTGAACGCGATCCTTCGGGGCCACCATGATCGCGTCTTTGGTCTCGACCACGACATGGTCTTTCAACCCGACGGCGGCAACGAGCCGGCTAGTGGACTGGAGATAGCACCCATGAGTATCTGAGGTGAGCACGTCGCCTATCTGCACATTGCCTTGTTCGTCGCCCGGTATCGCTTCGTGCAGCGCCGACCACGAGCCCACGTCACTCCACCCTGCATCGAGCGGGACGACGACGGCATGGCGGGTCTTTTCCATGACGGCATAATCGATGGAGTCGCTCTGAATCGCCTCGAATTCCTTGGCCGGAAGCCGAACGAAATCAAGGTCGCGCTTCGCCGCATGCGACGCTTTGACGCATCCCTCGTACATAGCCGGAGCCAGAGCACGCAGCTCATCGAGGAAGGCTCGGACCTGAAACATGAACATGCCGCTGTTCCAAAAATAGTGTCCAGACTCGACGTACTTCTTCGCGGTCACCAAAGTTGGCTTTTCCACGAACTCCGCCACCGGATAAATTGGGCCCGGCCCTTCACTGCGCCGAATGTATCCATACCCCGTCTCGGGGGTCCGCGCCACGACGCCGAAGGTCACCAATTTCCCGGCTTCGGCGGCCTTGCGCCCCTCGGTTACGGCGGCACGAAAGGCCTTGACGTCCCGAATTACGTGATCTGCGGGCAATACCAACAAAACCGCATCCCCTTTCTGCTCGGCTAATTGCGATAACGCGGCGACGGCAACGGCTGGCGCGGTATTACGTCCCACCGGCTCGAGCAAGATGGAACTGTTCTTTAAACGCAATTGCATCAGCTGCTCGGCCACTAAGAAACGATGGCTTTCGTTGCAAACGACGACCGGCGGAGCGACATCGGGTGCGCCCTCCAAACGCGCCAGCGTCTCCTGCAGCATCGTGCCCTTACCTACTAGGGGCAGCAGTTGCTTTGGATACAGTTCTCTGGAGAGCGGCCACAATCGAGTACCCGAACCGCCCGAAAGAATGACAGGAATCAGCATGAGTGTTACACCGATAAAGCAACGCTGGCACCGCGACCGATGCCGTAGTAGGTAAGCCCGAATTGTTTAACGAACGAAGGATCGTAAAGATTCCGGCCATCGAAAATCACCGGATGTTTCAACTTTGTGCGCAGCATATCGAAATCCGGGCTCCGAAATTCCTGCCATTCGGTCACGATCGCAAGTGCATCCGCTCCCTCCAATGCCACCTCAGCCGATTTTACCAATTCAAGGTCGGAACGGCCTGGATAAAGTCGGCCAGCCTCGTGCATGGCGATCGGATCGTACGCACGTACGTGAACCCCTGCCTGCCAGAGCGCCTCCATCAAACGGCGACTGGGCGCTTCACGCATGTCGTCGGTATTCGGCTTAAACGAGAGTCCCCAAAGCGCAATCGTTTTTCCTCGCAGCGTCTCTTTAAAATAGGCGCTGATTTTGTCGAAAAGCACGTCCTTCTGTCGATTGTTGACGTTCTCGACTGCTTGCAGAATTTTCGCATCGAACTGATGGTCGCGAGCGCTGCGAGCCAACGCTTGCACGTCCTTCGGAAAGCACGATCCGCCGTAACCGCAGCCTGGATAGATAAATTGATAGCCGATACGCGGATCGGAACCGATCCCTCGACGAACCTTTTCGATATCGGCGCCGACACGCTCGGCCAAATTCGCCAATTCGTTCATGAAACTGATCTTGGTCGCCAGCATTGCATTGGCTGCGTACTTAGTGAGCTCCGCCGAACGCACGTCCATGACAATCATGCGATCATGGTTGCGAGTAAACGGATCGTAGAGCGCCTTGAGCAGCTCCGCCGTTCGCGGATTGTCGGTGCCCACGACAACACGATCGGGCTTCATGAAGTCGGCAAGTGCGGCCCCTTCCTTCAGGAACTCCGGATTCGACACGACATCGAATTCAATGCCCACGCCACGACTCTTCAGCGTTTGCAAGACTTTCGCCCGCACCTTGTCCGCCGTACCCACCGGCACGGTCGACTTGTCAACAATGATGCGGTACTCGGTCAGATAGGTACCGATCGACTGTGCCACCGAAAGGACGTAGCGCAGGTCAGCGGACCCATCTTCGTCGGGCGGCGTTCCCACCGCAATAAATTGAAACAACCCATGCCTCACGCCTTCTTCCGCGTCCGTGGTGAACGACAGCCGTCCGGCGCTGAGATTCTTCTTCAGTAGTTCATCGAGACCCGGCTCGTAGATCGGCGACTCGCCGCGTCTCAGCATTTCAACCTTGCGCTCATCGACATCGACGCACAAGACATGATTGCCCGCTTCCGCAAAACATGCGCCAGTGACTAAGCCGACGTATCCAGATCCGAAAATAGTAAGGCGCATCTAGTTCTCGTTTAAGCAACCACTGGCCTAAGTCCGGAGGGGCCTAAGCCTTGAGCTTTATTAGAGGAAGTGCTTGAAAATAAAGGCAGCGAGCTTATCGAAGGCAGGGCGGCGCGTAAAGCAAACAAGGACAATTAAGAATGCGTCGCGGTGACATGGGTCATCGTCGAGACGGGTCTATCATAAAAACATGAAACGTTGTTTTCGATTCCAAGTTCGCGGTTGCTAACAACTGACAGCTTAGAAGCTTGGTAACTTGCAGGGGCATGGCGGCATTGGACGCGGCAAATCGCAGCAAATCAGGCCAGAAGGACACATGACGGGACCACCGCGGTTCAAGCCAATCCACTGCTGATCGGGCAAGGAATGCAAGGCTCGTCACCGGTAATTCTTTGAGGCCGTAGGCAACATGATGCGGTAGACCGAACGCAAATCGTGCAAACCTCGCGTCGTTTTGCAGAGCATGCCATACGAAAAACAAGGCCGAATCGACAAATCTGGCCGCGGTTGAAATCGATCGATCGCAAGACGAGAAAGCCGCATTCGATCCAACACTTAGCAATGAAGCCCAGCGCGAAGAATCGTGAAAGGCCAAATCGAAAAGAGCCGATGGACAGCGGGCCAGCTCACCAAGATGCGATTCCGACAGCCGATGCAGACATGCCATCGCAGTATCGGATTCAGACGACAGCTTACCCACTTCCCACAACACACCGCCTGCACGCAACAGCTTTAGGTATTCGTAGTTAAGAACGTGCAGCTGACGGAAAAGAGCATCGGACGCGTCGTCATAGCCAAATGCAAGGGATCGCGATTGCGAATCTACGTCGCGCAGTGTTTGATTTTCGCTGCCTTGATTTTTGCAATTCCGTTTTTTATTTTCTTGAGCATTCAGCGCTTTCATCGACAGACCTCCGTGTCAACTGGCGTTTACGTTATACTGCCGGGTGCCGATTGTCCAATCCCAAGTTATTTGAGAATTGACCCAGGAAATCGAGACCGTGCTTGGTCACGATACTCGGCCGGTGTACGATTTGGGCAGGACTGCTTGCGTACGGATGGAAATTATTAAGCCCTACGCTAGCTCAAAAATGCAAAAAAGAACGAAACAAGGAGTGTTTATGCGTCTGACCGACGATCGTTATACCCAGCAGCGCCTGCGTCTCGAAGTTGCGCTTCGCATGATCCGTCTCGAAGCCCGCACGGCGACGATTCGCGAATCTACCGGCGTATCCGAAGATCGCATTCGAAAGCTCCATCGGGCCTATCTAAGCGATCCTGGAACCAAATCTATCGTACGCAAACGCGGCAAGTCGCCCCAGCAAATTTATTGCCTCACGCATAATTTGCAGACACGACTCGATGCAACCTTGCTTGCCGGAATCTTGCAAGCCACGGGTGCATTCGACGAAATTGCCCGTAATCCGAAAAAAATTGCCGACGTCAAATCGGCCGCTCACCTATGCGATATCTATGAGTTATTTACGAAACTTAGACCACTATCCCCTTCCAGCGACTTTTCATTCGAACATGCCTGGTTCTTGGTGCGTGCTCTGATCGACGGCACGGAGATCACGCTTGCTCCATGCGCGCGTTGCTGCGGCCTCACCCTAAGAGATCTTTATGGACCGCGTCAGCCAATTTGTCCCTTGTGCGAAACAAAACGACTTGCCGAACCTAAGAGGCCCAGCAAACACTCCATTCGCCACCACACAAAAACGCGAGGCGGCTACAGGGCTCCGACCTCATAGGCCGCGCAAGATCGATCCTTCCCGTCTACCCGTCCGCTAGTGGCCGTGCTTTGATCGGTGAGCGCCGATCGCCGTCACTTTGGTATGGCCATTCTCGATCAAATATTTCTTTCGCGCCCAGACCAAGTCTTGCACTTCGCTGCCGGGACGATATTCGACCACAGTTTGCATTAGGAGCTCACGAGCGCGATTGCAGTCGAATGTATCAATGGCTTGCAGTAATTCGTCAAGAAGCTGCGCAACCGTGGGCCACAGCAGGTGATGCTCGGTCGCACGCATAATCGCCGGATGCTCCGTCCCCGAAACGTTATTGCCGATCAATAGCTCCTCGAACAATTTTTCAGCCGGACGTAGACCCGTATAGACGATTTCAATATCGCCATCGGGATTTTTATCGTCGCGAACGGTGAGCCCCATTAAGCTGATCATGCGGCGGGCAAGGTCTTCGATGCGCACCGGCTTGCCCATATCCAACACAAATACATCTCCGCCACGGGCCATCGAGCCGGCCTGCAGCACCAATTGCGCAGCTTCGGGAATCGTCATGAAGTACCGAATGACATCCTTATGCGTCACCGTCACCGGCCCGCCGCTTTTGATCTGCTCACGGAACAACGGCACCACGGAGCCCGAGGACTCCAGCACGTTACCGAACCGAACCATGCAAAGCTTGGTCGCGGTTCCGCGGGCATGCAATCCCTGCAAGACGATCTCGGCAAACCGCTTTGTAGCCCCCATCACGTTGGTCGGATTGACTGCTTTGTCTGTCGAAATCAGTACAAACGTTTCGACACCGCATTCGACCGCGGCCTCTGCGGCATACCACGTACTAAAGACGTTGTTGTGAATGCCTTCGACAATATTCTGTTCGACGATAGGCACGTGCTTGTAGGCCGCCGCGTGATAAACCGTCTGCACGCCATAGGCCTGCATTACCTCGCGCACGCGTTGCTTATGATGCGCATTGCCGATTAGCGACACGATCTCTACGTTGCCTTCCAATCTTGCCAGCAGTAAACGCAACTCTTTGTCTATGCTATAGAGCGCCACCTCAGACATCTCGAATAGCACCAGACGCGTCGGATCCAAGCGGAGAATTTGTCGGCAAAGCTCAGAACCTATGGACCCGCCGGCACCCGATACCATCACGACTTTGTTGCGGATGCAGGCGTCCAGTAAAGCCTCGTTGGGCGGCACCGCATCGCGCCCCAGCAAGTCGTTGGTATCGACGTCCCGAACGTCCGCGACCGTTGCCTTGCCCGCAACGATGTCCCCAAAGTCGGGTACGGTTTGCACCAGCACGCCGAGCGGCTCCAATGTTTTCAAAATTTGCTGACGCCGGCGACGAGATTGAGACGGCAGCGCAAGAAGGATGACGGAGATAGCCTCGTCAACGATCAGTTCCTGCAGTTGATGCGGTCCAAAAACCTCTATGCCACCGACGATGCTGTGCCGTAGCGACTCATTGTCGTCGATGAAGGCTATCGGCAAATAGCGCCCGGTTCGCTGCAAGGCAGCCGCCAATTCGACGCCCGCCGAACCAGCACCATAAATCGCGACACGCTTGGTTCCGCCGGAGTGGCGGTAATTCATCAACGCGCGAATGGCGAATCGGCTGCCGGCCACATAGATAAGCGCGAGCGCCCAGTAAATCGCGAACACTTCCCTGGGAACTTCCACTCGCGAAAATAGAAAATTGGCGATGATCAGCAAAGTGGATGAAACCGTAACGCCCAACGTAACGGCGAACAAAGCTCGGCCGCCCAAAAACCGAATGACGGCGCGGTAGAGTCCAAGCCGGGCGAATATGGGAACCGATGCAACCAAGGCAATGGCATAGAGCCATACCATTCCATATACCGAATGGTCGATGGTTCCAAGTCGAAGCGTAACGGCGCACCATAGTGCCCCGGGAATAAAGATCGTATCTGCTATCAACATCACGAGCCGCTTTTGCGCTCGTGGCAACCCAACCAGGGTCAAGGTGATCCGCTCTATCCACTTCGGCATCGTGTCCTTCAAGATCACTCCTTTTTCGACTTAGGCTTCATTTACGGGGCACTACTCTTCCGGTTAAGCGAGAGCGCCTAGTTTTTCCCCACTTCCTAATTTACGAAGACTCGATCCGACCTTCGTGCTCGACATTATGTATTTATCGTGAAGCATATTAGCGGAATCATAGGCCAATGTGGAGTAAAACCGGCAATTAGCTGTCTGCTGAATTTCCGTATTGCTTTCTGCGATAACCTCTGCACGACCCCTTGAACTCCTTGACACTATCGGACGTTCTTTTGCTCCGGACGACCGGCGCCCAATAGAACAGCCGCGACAATCAGAGGAGTCAACGCGACCGCAGCGGCCATAACGGCGTATTGCGGAAATCGTTGACTGAACCACGCTATCGGCAACAGCCAGAATACATTAACGGTCCAAACGCCCAAGGTCACTTTTCGATGACTAGCAAAGCGGCGTGAAAGCCACTGATAGGCATGCGTGCGATGAGCCTCATATACGCGCTCACCTCGCAATAGCCGGCGCAGCAGCGTCACCGTCGCGTCGACAAAAAAGACACCGCCCAGGATCATCCAAACGAAAAAGGCACCAGGGTCACGAACGGCAGCAGCCAAGGCAAGAATAGCCAATACGTAACCGAGAAAACCGCTGCCCACATCGCCCATGAATATCTTCGCTGGCGGCCAATTCCAAACGAGAAAACCAAGACTAGCGGCGGCCACGGACAGCGAAGCGGCGATCACGCCCATATTCGAATCGAACATGGTCAACGAAGCCCCTGCCACGCAAACAAAAACCGCTTCGGAGGCTGCGATTCCATCGATACCGTCCATAAAGTTGAAAAGATTGAGCGTCCAGATAATTGCAATGACTCCGAGTAAATCTCCCATCCAACCGAGCTCTAAACTCGACGCGCCCACTTGAAGCGGCGGAACCCCTCCTAATAAGTAAGCCGCAAGAAGCGCCGCGCTAGCATGAACCGCAAATCGAATTCGTGGACATACGGATTGGCGATCGTCCAAAAATCCGACCAATGCGATCGGCACTCCTCCTCCAAGCAACGCCAGCATCAATCGCCCATCGATCGTACCGATCGCAAACAACGCGACTAAGCTAAGAATCGCCGCGGTAACGATCGCGACGCCCCCTCCTCTTGGTATGGAAACGGAATGCGAACTGCGACTGTTTGGAATATCGAGCATCCCCTGTCGCAATGCTACTTGCCGCATCCACCACGTGGCTGCGCAAGCGATGACGAAGGTCGCGACTAACGCGCAGATAAAAATCCAACTCATTTCGGATCCGGCCTAGCCTTGAACCACTCCACCGTCCGTCTAATTCCTTCGTCGAGCGTCAACGGCGGCTGCCAATGGAGCGATTTCTTCGTTTCGCTAATATCGACTTGAAGCGAGCCCACGAGCCTGGAAACTTGAGCACTTCTCCGGGTAAGAATGCCCAGCACCTTGAGAAGGACCGCCGACACTTGCAACAGCCGCGCCGGACGCCGCATTGCATGCGCGATACATCGAATGAGCTCGGCGCTCGAAACGTCTTCACCGTCCGAAACCAAGAAAATCCGCGACGCACCGAGCGGAACGTCGATCGAATGTCGAATCAGATCGCAGAGGTTCCAAACACTGACCAAGCTGCGCACATTGCGCACCGCACCGAACGGCATCGGCACTCCTTTACGTACAAGCGACAGGAGCTGCAAGAAATTCGCTTTCACGCCAGGGCCATAGACCAAAGGCGGACGAATTACGATCACTTCCATGCCTGACTCCTTTGCAAGCAACAGCAGCAACTGTTCTGCTTCGAATTTCGACCTGCCATAAGGATCGCTGGGGTGCGGTGCATCATGAGGCGTGAACGGCGCGTCGAATGTTGCTTCACCGTTAACTTTAATACTGCTCAGATAGATGAAACGCTTAACGCCGCTTTGGATCGCGGACAGCGCCAATCGCCTTGTTCCTTCGACGTTCGTTTCCCGAAAAAGACGGACCTCGTCGTCCCCCGGATTCATCACATGCACGCGGGCAGCAAGATGGACAACGCAATCGATGCCGCGCAAAGCATCGTTCCAATCAGTCGTTCCGTCGATCTCACCGACCACGACCGTAAGCACGCCGTTTAACGAGGGTGCCGATGAACGGATCGCGGCGCGCACATCGCCGCGCGGCAACATCGTCAACAGCGTGCGCCCGACGAACCCGGTCGCGCCGGTCACGAGAACCTTCATATCGAACTAGCCGCGGCCCCAGACCCGCCGATTCACGTAGTCCGTATAGCTTTGAATGATGCGTACGATCTTATCCGACACATTCTCAGCGACATAGTCGTCGACGAGACGCAGTAACCGTGTTGATCCGCGGGGTTGATCGCTCAAAATTCGCAGAGCATCCATCACCCTGTCGGCACTCAGACCTACGAACATGACGGCAGCTTCTTCGAAACCTTCCGGTCGCTCGTGCACTTCGCGAAGATTGATTGCCGGAAAGTTCAAAATGGAGGATTCCTCGGTAATCGTGCCGCTGTCGGACAACACCGCACGCGCGGAGATTTGCAATTTGATGTAATCGGGGAACCCGAACGGCTTGTTGAAACGCACTTGCGGGTGTGCACTGATGCCGAGAGTCGAGATCCGGTTTTGCGTACGGGGATGCGTCGAAACGATGACCGGCTCCTTATAAGTTTCCGCCAACGCGTTCAATATGCCGAACAGCTTTTCAAGTTTACCGGGATCATCGACGTTTTCTTCGCGATGACTGCTTACCACAAAATAGCGCCCGTTTTGCAACCTGAGTTCTTCCAATACCTTCGACGATTCGATGGCGGAACGGTAGTGTTCGAGCACCTCGCGCATCGGGCTACCGGACTTGATGACTCGATCGGGAGGAAAGCCCTCGCGCAGCAGGTAATCGCGCGCGATCTCGCTATACGTCAAATTGATGTCCGCGATGTGATCGACGATGCGCCGGTTGATCTCTTCCGGAACTCGAAAGTCGAAACACCGGTTGCCTGCTTCCATGTGGAAGATGGGAACCTTGCGCCGCTTGGCTGCAATGGCTGCGAGCGAGCTGTTCGTATCGCCCAAAATGAGGATCGCCTCGGGCCGATGCTTCTCGATCAACTGGTCGGCTGCGATGATGACTTTGCCGATCGTTTCAGCAGCGGTCCCTCCCGCCGCGTTCATGAAATGGTCGGGACGGCGTATGCCGAGTTCCACGAAAAACACTTCGTTCAACTCGTAGTCGTAGTTTTGTCCCGTGTGAACCAAGACATGCTCGCAGTAACGGTCTAATTTTTCGATGGTGCGAGACAGCCGGATGATTTCCGGACGCGTACCGACGATTGTCATTACCTTAAGCATCGAGCGCCTCTTTGACGATGTCGAGCTGTCGGAGCACGTTCTTCACCTCGGCGACGCTCAGCCGCTTGGTGTTGTGCGATGTGTAATCCTCGAATTCCGAAATCGACGTTTCGCCTTCGACGAAATATTTATCGTAATTTAGGTCGCGTGCGTCGGCCGGAATGCGGTAATAAGCCCCGAGGTCTTCGGCGCGCGCCATTTCCTCCCGACTCACAAGCGATTCGTACAACTTCTCGCCGTGTCGAGTCCCGATCACTTTGATCGCGCGCGCGCACTTCATCAAGTCGCACAGCGCCGCTGCAAGATCGCCAATCGTCGACGCAGGCGCTTTTTGCACGAAAATATCGCCGGGCCGGCCGTGCTCGAACGCATGCAAAACCAAGTCGACGGACTCATCGAGCGACATCAAGAATCGGGTCATGGTCGGATCCGTAACCGTCAACGGCAGCCGCGCCTTCAATTGGCCCAAGAACAATGGAATGACGGAGCCTCTCGACCCCATGACGTTGCCATAGCGGGTAGCCGCCAGCACCGTCCCATTCGGATCGGAGAGCCGCGACTTGGCCACCATGAGTTTCTCCATCATGGATTTCGACAGACCCATCGCATTGATTGGATAAACGGCTTTATCGGTGCTCAACAGAACACAGCGTCGAACTTTACGTTCGATCGCGGCGCGCATCACGTTTTCCGCGCCAAGAATGTTCGTACGCACCGCCTCCATGGGGTAGAACTCGCATGACGGAACTTGCTTGAGGGCCGCCGCGTGAAACACGTAATCGACGCCGCAAAGCGCATCGTAAATGCTGTCGTAATCGCGAACGTCGCCGATGTGGAACTTCACCTTGTCGCTCTTCAATGCAATCCGCATGTCTTCCTGTTTCTTTTCGTCGCGACTGAAGATGCGAATCTCGGCGAACGCGGAATTTAGGAAACGGCCAAGAACCGCGTTCCCGAACGAACCCGTGCCGCCGGTAATAAGCAGGACCCTATCTTTGAACAACGCGTCGCGATTGGCTGGAGTCGGCATGATTTTGCTGTTTCTCTGTTCGTTAATCGTCACGCGAACTCGTGCATCCGCCGCACCAATTCGCGCCATTCGGGCGGTTGATAACCGGTGGCGGCTCTGAACCGGCTAGAGTCGAGGGATCTATCGATAACTACTCTGCTATCTGGTTTGATTTCAATCGACTTTCCGTAGACACGGGCCACTTCCTGCAAAAGGGAATACTTATCGATCGGTTCCGACGACACATGATAAAGCCCTTCGAGCTTGTGATTCGGCAGCACGTAATCATGAATGATTCTTGCCAGCTCGACCGTGGGCACTCCCGAAAATACCGCCTTCGTATATCCATCGACCTCGCGGTGCTGGGCTAAGAACCACCCTATAAGCCCGTGATGGCTATCCAATTCATGGCCTATGATGGAAGTTCGGAGCGTTACCGTATGCGGATAGTGCACCTCGCCTAGATATTTACTGCGGCCATAGAGATCGCGAGCATCGGATACGTCGGACTCCTTGTACATTCCGCGTTCGCCGGAGAATACACAGTCCGTGCTGATGTGTACTAGCCGCGAACCGCTCGATTCACACAATCGCGCAAGCCGATGCGGCAAAAGTGCGTTGATCGGCAGTGCCTTAAGCGGATCGTCGGCGGCACCGAGTTGTTTAACGAGGCCAATGCAATTGATTACAACGTCGGGCCTAGCGGCTGCGAACAATTGGATTAGGCTATCGACGTTTTCAACGTCAGTCCCGACTACCAGCTTCGACTGCACGTTCTCCGGCAGCAATCGCATCGCCGCATTTGACCGCACCGAGCCGATGACGGCGAATTGGCTGCTTGCGTCGAAATAGCGGAGCACGGCATTTCCAAGCATGCCCGATGCACCGAGAACCAGAACCTGTCTTTTTGCGTTCATTCTGCGCGGACCCGCTTGTGTTGTCCGGAGCGACGAACCGTTGCCTCGGTAAAATGAGACTTCAGTTGCTTAGCGAGCTCCGTGGGATCGAAGTGTTGGCAATAGTATCGACGTCCTGCTTCTCCCATACGGCATAACTCCTGTGCAGGCATATTCCTCAAGCGAAGTATCGCTTCCGCCAAAGCGGCCGCGTCTTCTGCAGGGCAAATGGCACCCGCTTCGGCTTCTTGAACAATCCGCGCACCCTCACCGTCAAGCGACGCAACAATCGGCCGACCCGCCGCCAAATACGCCTGTACTTTGCTTGGAATGGTTTGGCTCAGGATTGTACTGCGCGAAAGCGTCAAGAGTAGAGCCGACGCCTGCCTCAGAATTCCGGGCATGGCTTCGGGCGGCATGCGCCCCGGGAATCGAAGGTTGGACAAGTTACGGCGGGCGGCTTCGCTCCTCATCCATTCTCCCCGGCTGCCGCTGCCGATCAATACAATTCGAACGTCTTCATACGGCAATAGCAGCTGAGCGGCATCGACTACCGTCTCCAACGCCTGGACAGTACCGAGGTTGCCGGCAAACACGACATTAAATCCCGGTTCCAATGCAAGCACGGGTTGCACCGAGGGAGCATCGAATGCGGCCTCGCCGGGATTGGGGTGATACTTAACCGGCGTTTTTTCGGCGAGCACGCGCACGCTGGAGACAAACGATTCGGATTGCACCAAGATCAAATCGCTGTTTCGATAGATCCAGCGCACGAGTCGCGAAACCATTGCTAACAGTCTGCTCGACTTTACGAATCCCGTAACCTCAAGGCTTTGCGGCCAAAGATCCTGCACCCAGGTCACCAATGCAGCGCTCTTATTACGCTTGAGCAGAACTCCGGGGATCGCCTGCAGGATCGGCGAAATTCCGTAGACGAATATCACGTCGAATTTTTGTCTGCGTAGGTACCACGCGCCAAACGTGGTGGCGGTAACTACAAACGACAAGTAGTTGGCAGCAAGGCCGATAGCTTTCGCCGCACCGCGAGGAATAATAGGCACTCTGTAGAGGACGCAACCCGGGAAACCGGATTTTTCGATTGGCTGCAGCCCGCCGCGCCAGGCGCGAAAGCCCGGAAATGTCCGTCCTTCCGGATAGTTCGGTTGCCCGGTGAGAACCGTCACGTCGCATCCCACTTGCGTTAACGAAGCCGCAACTTCGTTGATACGGAACGACTCCGGCCAGAAATACTGACTGAGAATAAGCACTCTCAATTCATTCTCGCCTTGATTCACGCGACTCTAACAATCCCAAGATGGCATCCCACGTTCGCTCCGAAGTCGTTTTCCAATCGTAGCGGGCCGCAAGCGATGCCGCCCGAGACCCAAGTTCGTCTGCTAAACGTGGATTTTCCAATACGCGCTGCAACGCACGCGCGATATCAACCGGTTCGAACGGCGAGAAGTATTCGACGCTATCGCCGCCAAATTCAGGCATTGGCATGACGTTGGACGAGACGACCGGCCGGCCGGCACCGAGCCCTTCGAGAAGTATATTCGGACAATTCTCGCAGGACGAGGCAAAAATTATGGCGCTGGCGCTGCGGTAATAGACGGGCAACTCCTGATACGGAACCGCGCCGAGTATCATCACTCTGTCTTGCAATCCCAGTCGGTCGCGAAGATCCGCAACGGATCGCGCTTCCGGTGAATCCGTTTCCCCGACAAACACCAGCTTGAATCGTTCTTGCAGGGGTGTCGGCAGGGTCGAATAGGCCTCAAGCACTTCCCGATGGTGCTTGTATACGTCGAATCGGGAGACGTACAAAAGATATTCGCCGTGAGGCAGCGTCTTTGGCCGCACCGCGACGCGGTTGTGCGTTCGAAACATGGCATTGATGCCGTGCGGTATCGTCACGGATTTCCTGACATGGATTAGAGACTCGATTACGCCTCGTGCGAAATCGGAAATGAAAATGGTGATATCCGCATCGCGCATGCTATTCAACATGATTCTTTTTAGTAGCCACGCTTTGAAGCGCGGCCACCCGAAAGGCATGCTCTTGCGGACCCGGAGGTCGAACGGAATCATGTTGCGAAACATGGTCACCACGCTGCAACCGCGCGGCACCGAAGTGCCGACGACGCCGCCCGGACAAAAGAGCACGTCGGCCTTATGCGAACGCAAATAGCTCGGCAGCCAGATTTTTTCCCACGCTGCCCGGAGAAAAGGATTGGTCGTCGGCCACGGAGTCTGTACCCGGACGACACGCGAATCATGCGGTAGAGATACGGTCGGCGGAGCGAAAACGAGGATTTGCAAATCGCCAGCATCCGGGAGATGCAAGAAAAGATTGTAAAGGTAAGTCTGCCCGCCTCCCAACCGCGCCGACATCGCATTGACGACAACTTTCAAAGTCCGCTCCGCTCTTAGCTCGCCGGCACGTACGAATGACCGACCACCTTTTTAACGCCACGACCGACGACGCCGTTCGGTCCGTAGCGAACTTCAATTTCCTCGAAGCCGGCTGACTCGAACCAGTTCCTAACGGTAGCCAGCGACTGCGGATGATCATGCGCCGGCGAATACATGTCGAACGTGTCTAGAATCGCCCATTGCTTGTTGAGCTCCGGCTCCAACCCCAAATGCGAGTACTCGACTATCGGCACCAGCCGCGCTCCCGCACGGCCTCCAACTTTGCGCAACCATTTTGCGGCTGGGATAAAGAACGGAGTCGCGGCTTCGACGGCTCTGTATAGGCGCTTTTTGTCCATCCGCTTCGTTATCGGCCGAAGCACGTACTTCCATTGAAGGAGGGCCGCCAAATTCCTAGTGTACGCATCGACGACCAATTGACCGCCGGGCCGTACGTAACGAGTCAGACTCTGAAAAGCAGCGAAAGGATCGGGGGTGTGCTGCAACACGCCAAGACAAAAAACCTTATCGAAAGCGCCTTCCTTCAACGGAATATTGAATATGTCTCCCTGAAAGATCTGAAGGTTAGTCGCACCTCCGTTATTGCTCTGGTTGGCGTCGACGGCGGACGAGTAATCGAACGACAGTATTTCCGCACCGGTCTTGGCGAGCACTTCGGTGAAACGGCCTGCACCCGATCCGGCCTCGAGCAATCGCTGGCCTTGCAAATTCGACCCCCACCCGGTGACTTCGAACACCCTTGCCCTCGAGATCGGCAACTTCGAATGACTATCGAGTTGGGTGCGTGCGTGGATGTTCCATTGCAGCCCGAACGAATCCGCATAATTGGATTGCGGAACGAACCTGGGCAATGCGCGTACGATTGGAAAGCTCTTTCCGCAACCAATACAGTCAATGCCCCCTTCGTCGACCTCGCCCTCCCGAGTTTCCTTGTCGATGCGCAGCGAAAGCTTTTCCGCCCGACATGCCGGGCAGCAGTAAAATTTTAGAGTGTCTTTATGCACGGTTACACCGAATCAGATGGAAACGCCATATTCGCGCCGCCACAACTCGAACAAGACCAAAGCGAACAACCGTTCGGTGTTAGCCCTGCCCTTGGCTTGGCCTGCCAATAGCTGAGACACGGCCTTACGGTCGAATAGACAGGCATCCGCGTCCAAGAGCACTTGACGGAAATATTCCAGCCACGGACCGGATCGCAGCCAAAAAGGCAGCGGAATGGAAAAACCTTGCTTTCGCTCTCGATCGAATTCCGCGGGCAGTATGCGAGCGGCCAGACGTTTCAACAGCACCTTGCGTGTCGTCGCACTGGCTTTGAGATGCGATGGCACCCTTCCGAAGGCAAATTCAACGAGCCTGAAATCCAAAAAAGGAGCGCGGACTTCCAGCGAACTCAACATGCTCGCACGATCCACTTTCACGAGGATATCCTCAGCAAGGTAGTTTTCAAAATCCATGCGCGTCGATCGTTGCAGTAGATCAGCAGCTTCGGGCACGCGGCGCGCGCGCAGCTGCTCAGCCGGCACGCCGAAAAAGGGCGCGCCGGACAGGAGCCGCCGGCGAAGATCGCGATCGAAGCAATAAGCCGTCATCGGCAATTCGTTTTTAAAGTCGGCCGATAGCGCATCCAGCCAATTGCGCCCCTTGAAACCGATCGGCAACGCTCCTTTAAGAGGAGCGGCAACCGCGCTCCGCAAAATTCGAGGGATGCCGGCAAATTTATCCTGCGCCCAAAGCAATCGACTGTAGTGCGGATAACCGCCGAAGAGTTCATCGCCGCCATCACCGCCAAGCGCGACGGTGCAATGCTCGCGAACCAGCCTGCTCACCAGGTACGTCGGAATCATCGACGAGTCGACCACCGGTTCATCAAATTGGCGGGCGAGCCGAGGCAACAATTCGACCGTGGATTCCTCGGCGTCAAGCTCGCTATGGTCGGTCTGAAAATGCCGTGCAATCAGACGCGCGTGCGCGGTCTCATCGTATTTCGCATAACCCGGAAAACGGATCGTAAAAGTCTTGACGCGCGATGCGGTTCGCGCCGCCATCGCCGCCACCAAGCTTGAATCGATCCCGCCGCTTAGTAGGACACCGACGGGCACATCGGCTACGAGTTGACGACGGACCGAATCTTCGAGCAATGCCTCGAGTTCATGCAGCAGGGCGTTTTCGTCGATCTCTTTTGTAACCGCGGGAGCCATGCATTCCGGCAGCCGCCAATAGCGCCACACTGTTACTTTCGCGGTGGCCACATCGACAGTCATTGCATGCGCCGGCGGAAGCTTGCGCACGCCGTGCAGAATGCAAAGATTCCCGGGCACGAAGCCAAGCGTCAAATAACAGTCGAGAGCTTCCGGATCGATGCGGCGCACCGATTCGGGAGCCAGCATCAGCGCCTTTAGCTCGGACGCGAACCGCAGCCCGTCCGCCGTCATTGCGTAAAATAGCGGCTTTTCTCCTGCGCGATCCCTGGCCAAAAAAAGCTGCTTAGTGCGGTCGTCATACAGCGCAAAAGCGAACATTCCACTGAGATGCGCCAGACAATCCGTTCCCCATTGACGATACGCATTGAGGATGACTTCGGTGTCGCTATGCGATCGAAAAACGTGTCCGAGCGCCGTTAACTCCTTGCGCAAATCCAGGAAGTTATAAATTTCCCCGTTGAAGGCTATGCGAAGCTCCGCGGCCGCATCCGCCATCGGTTGAATGCCGCTCGGCGAAAGATCGATGATGGCCAATCGGCGATGGCCTAACCCCACTCTGCCGTCGTCAGACCACCATTCCCCGGCTCCGTCCGGACCACGATGGCGCATCGCATCCCGGCCGGCAACCAGCCAATTGCGATCGGAGATTCCTTTGCGTGACGCAACGCCTATTATTCCGCACACGTTACGACTCGTCTCCTACTTACACCGCTGCTTGCGAATGGGCTGGCGTTCTCGCACATGCGCGCAATACTTGGGAAATGAATGCGTAGACAAAGTAGAGAATGATGCAGACCAGAAATCCTCTGAAAAACGCAAACGTTTGATACCAAGTGCCGCGTAAAAAGATCGCGAGAAATGCGAACAGTAAAAAATAATTCAGCGAACCCTGCCGAGATAAGGCGCCGTAATAGGCCTGGGCCATTGCAAAGGAGATGAGGCCGGGAACGAGTAGCGCGCCGAACAAGCCGAAGTTCATGTGCACTTCTGCTAGCTCAAAAAAACCGCCGCCTGCCGCCAAACCATAGCTCTCGAATATCCACGCGTAGTCCTGAGGGCGATCCGGATACAGCGCTTCAGGAGGGATTCTCAATATCCATTCCCAATAAGACCTGCCTAATGCAAGGTCGAGAAAGCCGTTATCGACGAGGAACACGGTATTTGAAAATGTCGTCGCTATTGGACTGATCGTGCCAAGCCGGATGGCATCTTCGCCGTTCACGCTCGTAAAGGCCAAAGTAATAATCGAGGAAATAGGAATGCCCTCCGCGAGCATCGTTCTTGCCAGCCCCCACACTTCAAAGAACGCGTAACCAAGCATAACCATCGGCAGATACTTTAATTTCAAGCCTATTTCCCGTCCGTTCACCACACCGTACAGGACAAGAAGGCCGAAGATCGTAGACATCGCATCCTGCCGAGCTCCCATCAACAGCTGCGAGTAGACGATAAATACGCAGCAAACGGCGACAAAGAGCAACTTCCAGTGTCGGATGTACCCTTTAGCGCCGGCCACGAACAGCGAGAAGATACCGACGCCGCCCAGAATGCCCACGCTTCCGAAAGGCAATCCTTTACCAGAGTCGCCCGACCCATAACCCGCGACGAGAATCGTTTGCCCGTAACCTCTGACGAACATTGCCGACGAAAACAACGTCAATCCAATTCCCAAAAATCCGGCTACATGCCAATAACTAAACAACGTCTTTCGCGGCTTACCTGCCGGCTCCGCAGCGAGTAACGGCTGGATTGCCGAACGATTCCGGTCCGCCAGCGCCAATCCGATCTGATTGCTTAACAGCGCAAACGAAGTAGCGGCATACATCGTAACCGCTATACCGAAGCCCTGAGTTGAAGGCTCATACGCGCTGAATAAGGCGTCCTCTCCCATCAGCACTTTAATGATCATTGGAAAGTAGCCAATGAATCCCAGGATGAACGTACGTGCCAGGAAAAGAATATTGCGCGTCTCGAATAGACAATCGATGCCGAAAAGCGCAAACGACAGCATCGCGAAAATTCTAACGACCGGGTAAGAATCGGCATACGACAAGGCAAGCCAGGAAAGCCCCGCGTTTAGAGCGGCGACCGCAAGCGGATAGAATTCTTGTCTAGGCCTATACATCCGCAAGGATC
Source organism: uncultured Steroidobacteraceae bacterium (assembly GCA_964597495.1). GTDB lineage: Bacteria > Pseudomonadota > Gammaproteobacteria > Steroidobacterales > Steroidobacteraceae > CAZQYC01. The sequence goes on from CAZQYC010000017.1 coordinate 22,375, forward strand.
TTTTCGAAGGTGCCCGCGAAATCAGGCAGCTGCACTGTGCTCATACGTCGACGGAACGCATGCATATCTTGCAGGGCGCCGGTAATGAATCGCGCGAGTTCGGACTCCTCAGATGGCCCGAACGAATGAAACTCCCGATAACCTATTTGCCTCGCCAACTGACAGACGTCGGCCTCGGGCGGACTCACGTTGATGATAGGTTTTCCCGACAGAAAGTAGTCGAATACTTTCGTCGTCATCACGCCGAGCACCGCACTGGTCAGCTCGCCGCGGCTCGAGTCGAACACCAACGACAATAGCGCGTCCGCAGTCACGACTGCCGCAACAGCGTCGTCCTTTGCGACAAGACCATAGTTCGTGCAATTCTCGGAGAGTTTTGCGGCGTTGAATTCGCCGGCAACCAATTCGCCCGAAGGGCCGTAATAATGTAATTTGACCTGCGGCCGCAACTCCGCAGGCAGCTGCAATATCGCTGATATCAACAAACGACAAGTGCATTCGCTATAGACGGTGCCCGTCAGCACGATATTGAATTTACTGGAATCGAACGAACTTCTCGCCGCGATAGTGCGCGCGCGAAACCATTCGACATAGCTACCGTCGGGAGTATTTAGCAAGACCTTAACGTTCGATTGAGGCAGCGACACCCTCAGACTTTCGCGACAACCGTTCGATACGGTGGTAATGGCGGTGGCGTTCTTGTTCACGAAACGTTCCAACGTTTTTCCGATGATGAAGCGGAACGCGGCAGGATACTGGCCTCGTGGATTTTGAGTCCACAAATCTCTGTAGTCGAGAATGCAAGGAATGCCGTGGGCTCTGGCGAAGCGAATCACGGCGAAAAATGGGGCAAATGGCCCGCCCGTGCTGATCACCACCTTCACGGGTCGGCTCGCTGCGATCCGCCGCAGTTCGCGCCCGACCGGCCGCACCCAGTCACCGCCTTGGCTGCAGAGCAACCGAGTCAGCAAAGCGCCAAAAAACCTGTGCATCACCCTGCTCTTTACCGCCGTCCCGTAACCAATGAATAGCGGCGGCGTACGTATCACGTTCAACCGCGGATCGGAAAGTTCGGCCCTGCCGAGTTCAGAATCGATGGCTTCGGGGCGCAGATTGCCTATTGGGACGGTTACTACATGCACCTGGTCGTATCGAGCCAAGAGCGCCCGCGCCATGCGCAGCGCTCGTTGCGACGCAATCCAATTGAATGGCGGGAAATACTGGGCGACGAGCACCGCATCGCCGTTGATCCGTGGCGGCGCGTCGTTCGAATCCTTCAATTCCGGCATTGCTTAGAGTGCAGCGCGCAGTTTGTCGACGACAAACTCGACTTGCCGTTCGGTCAATTCCGGATAGATCGGCAACGAAAGTATCCGGCTTGCGTTATGCACGGCGGCAGGAAATTGCGCGGCGGAGTACTTGAGATACTCGTAGGCGGGCATCATGGGCAATGGAACCGGATAGTGAACCGCCGTCTGGATTCCGGCTTGCAAGAGACCTTGCATGATCGCCTCGCGCCGCTCTACCTTGACGACATAGAGGTGATAAACGTGCTGCGCGTTCGCCCGAACTTTCGGACATTCGATGCCTTTCGCATCCGCCAACAAACGATCGTACCAGCTCGCCACTCGTTGGCGTGCCCGCGTCCAATCGTGGATATAGGCAAGCTTTGCAGTGAGTATCGCCGCCTGCAGACCGTCCAAACGCGAATTGATGCCCTCCATTTTGTGATCGTGCTTCTTCAGTGCTCCATGATTGGCGTACATGCGCATGCGTGACGCCAATTCACCGTCATTGGTAAGGATCGCGCCGGCGTCGCCGTAGGCGCCAAGATTCTTGCCCGGATAGAAGCTGAAGGTCGCCACACGGCCGAAAGTGCCCACTCGCTTGCCCTTCCAAGTTGCATAGTGCGCCTGCGCGCAATCCTCGAGAACGATCAGGTTGTGCCGTTGAGCGATGTCCATGATTGCGTCCATGTCGGCGGGCTGGCCGAACAAGTGCACGGGAATGATCGCACGGGTACGCGGCGTGATGGCGCGTTCTATTTGCTTGGCGTCTATTGCGAAGTACTCATCCACATCGATGAAAACAGGTTTCGCACCGGCCTGCGAGATGGTCTCCGATGTCGAAATCCAACTATGAGCAGTGGTGATGACCTCGTCGCCGGGCCCGATACCGAGCATCTTGAGCGCGACATATATTGCGTCGGTGCCATTCGCCACAGCGACGCAATGCTTGACTCCGTAGTCCGCTGCATAAGCGGCCTCGAACTCCGCGACCGGCCGACCACCGATGAACGCCGTCTCCGCAATCACTCGTTGAATGGCGGCGTCGATGTCGTTTTTGATCGATAGATATTGGGCGTGAAGATCTACAAATGGAATGGTCATGATTTTGCAATGCTTTTGCGAACTAGCTTGGCGGGATTCCCGGCATAAATTCCCGGCTGGTCAATATTTTTCGTCACCACCGAGCCCGCACCGATCACGACGTCGTCGCAAACGGTCACCGGCAAAATGGTCGCGTTCGATCCTATCGATACTCGATTGCCGACACGTGTCGATTTCCAGAGCGAGACGTCGCCTCTCGCCGGTCCGCCGGTGGAATACTTGTCGTTGATGAACATCACGCCGTGCGCGACTACGCAGTCGTCGCCGATCGTGACGAGTTCGCAAACGAACGAGTGAGATTGAATTCGCGTGCGATTGCCGATCACCACGTTTTTCTGGATCTCCACGAACGGGCCGATGAAGACATCGCTACCGATTCGGCAGCTATAGAGATTTGTCGGCTGCACTACAACCACGTTGTCGCCGAACTCAACCCCGACGATACCGGCCTGCTTTAATTTCGGATCAGCCACGAGACAATCCCAATCTGCAGCGCTTCGGATTAAAGGTCAACTGCACTGGCTTTTCCGTCTCGATCGATTCGTAAATCGCCGTGATTAGCTCCAAGCTCCTTCGGCCTTCGAGCCCGTCCACCAAGTGCCTGCGATCGTGCAAAATGCAGTCGACGACGTGTTCATAATAGGCATGATGACCAAATCCGTAGACGTTCGGCGGATTCACCGAGTACTTCGCCATCACGTCTTCGTCACCGGGCAGCGGTTCCACAAAATTCCACGTCCGCATCTTGTTGACGGCAAAACCGGCTATTTCCACTGTACCTTTTTCTCCAAGAATCGAAATCGAGCCTTCAAGATCCTTGGGCCGCGCCGCGGTAGTCGCTTCGATCACGCCAAGGGCTCCGTTTCGGAAACGCAGCGTAACCACAGCGGTATCTTCAGCCTCGATATTCACGAGCGCCGTTGCCCCCACTGCATACACGGTATCGACATCGCCCATCATCCATTCCAGCATATCGACATGATGGCTCGCTTGATTTGCAAGAACGCCGCCATCCAACGCCCATGTGCCGCGCCACGGATCTTGATCGTAGTACGCCTGCGTGCGGCACCAGCGCACGCGAACCGTACCCAAGACCAGTTTGCCGAATCGTTTGGCGTCGAGCGCTTCCCGCAGCTTCACAACCGGCACGTTGAATCTATTTTGTTTCACGACAAACAGCTTGATACCCGAGCGATCGCAGGCTGCAATCATCTTGTCGGCGTCGCTGAGCGTCAGCGCCATCGGCTTTTCAACCATGATGTGCTTTCCGTACGGCGCCAGAGCGACGACATGTTCCGCGTGCAACCCGCTTTCCGTGAGGACTACCACGACATCGACCGATGTATTCCGCATCATGTCGTGCATGTCGGTGAAGTGAGGTACTCCGAACTGCGCGGCAATCGATTTCGCCTTGTCCGCCACGACATCGCACACAGCGACCAATTCCGCGTCGGCGATTTGCTTGTCGCCAAGCAGCTCCGAGTGGCGTTTAGCGATGCGCCCGCAACCAACCAGTGCAAATCTTATTTTCGACATATAGTTGTCCAATCGATGACAGCCATGAATCAATCGTTGACACGGCAGAGGGTCGCCCTGCGGCCGGCGCGCGAAATCTTTCCGATGAAGGCCGGGTCATCAGGGTTCGCCCGCCACGGCATGATTTCCGAAGCGCGCTACGAGCGTTCCGCTCGCCGAACGAACTCGATAATATCAACGATACCTTGATGCAAATCCATTTTCGGCTCCCAGCCCAATATGCGCTTTGCTTTGCCATAGTCGGCGCATCGTCCGAGGTCGCCCTTCGGTTTCGACAAGTCATACGTTATTTCGATTTTCGGATCGACAAGGTTACGTATGACTTCGGCGACGTCGGAGATCCGCGTACACGTATTCGGCCCCAGCTGCATCGACCCGGCATTGTGGCCGCGCTGCAGAGCCGCCACCAACCCTTCGATGACATCCTTAACGTGGACGAAGGCCCGGCCTTGACTGCCGTCGCCCCAAATGGAGAGCGTCATATCCCCGCGCGCAGCCAGAATGGCTCGATAAACGAGCGCCGGAATTACTTGCGACCGCGGCGACTTGTAATCGCACGGCGTTCCGTACACGTTATGCAGCGACAAAACGACCGTCTCTATTCCGTTCTCGGTCGACAAGTAGCGGGCATCCAACTCGCCCATTAACTTGCTCCATCCGTACGCCGACTCGGGCGAGGCAGGAAACTGGTCTTCTTCCACAAGAGGTCGCGCATCGACTCCCGTCTGCAACTCCTTGGGATAGGAACACGCGGTTCCCACATAGATATATCTCGGGACGGAGTACGCGGCCACCGCCTGTGTCACCAGGGAATTGATCAACAGATTCTTACGAAACAAAAATCCTTCGTTGGCGAACACAAAGCCTATGCCGGCGACGATGTCGGCGAGATGATAAACGCAGTCCGCTTGACGGAAGTATTGATGCCAATCCCCGGCGGTCGACAGGTCGGCGATGATTACTTTTGCGCCCGGCAAATCCCGACCGCAGGTGTACTCGAGATTGGCGATGCTACCGCGCCAAAAATTATCGAGCACGGTAACCTCATGTCCGTCGCGCACTAGCCTGGCGACGAGGTTCGAGCCGATCATGCCTGCGCCGCCGGTCACAACTATCTTCATCGATTCCACCCTTTAGAGCTAATTTCTTGCCGCCGTTCCGAATGCACGCAGCGAACCGCTAAGAGCCGAAAGCGGACAAGTTTCGTAGTATAAAGAATTTGCTTTTGAACCCAACAGCGAAATAACGCTCCCCGCCCGCGGGAAATCGGTTGGCCGTAAAGCGACTTCGGCGCGGATCGACAGACCATTTCGCCGATCCTATGCCCGCAAGATCGTGTCGAAAATATGCTGCAGTTTCTCCGACTGGCTTTCCGCGCTAAAAACCGGCAACAACCGGCGAACGTTGTCCCGGCATTCAGACAGCGCCTTCTTGTTGGTTAAGACGGCATGTAGATCGTCGGCCGACTCGAAGGTACATCCTATGGAATATTCTCGAACGAAATTCTCGACGGCGTCGAACATTCCGCCTTTGACGACGACCGGTAGCGCCGCAGCCAACGACGAAAAGAAACGCGTGGGTAGAGTGCTTCTGAATCTCTCGTGCCTCGTCGACCAGTTGTACAACACCAGCGCGGCGTCGAACCGGTGGGCGTAGTCGCTAAGCTTTCCCGAGAACACGTCGTCATCGGAGAAATAGGGATAGCTGTTGCGCGAATCTCGATGCGTCTGACCGGAAGAAACGTAGACATCTATTCCTGCTCGCTCGAATTTCGCGAATTCGGTATCCAGTCGATCAATTTCCCCACCCCAACGCTCCGGCGCTCCGAGAAAAATCACCTGCGGGTTCCGGCGTTCGGCGGCCAGGGAAACGTCCGACGAGCCACTTACTTGAAATGTTCTTGGAAGAAAATCCGGCAATACGGCGAGCTTGTCGGCCGAACACGAGTACTCGCGCTGCAGAAACCCGCTCATTTCCTCGGACGCACATACGATGAAATCAAGTTCGTTGAGCCATACCTTGTAATCCACGAACTCCGGAACGAACGGACCTTTGATCGCTTTGGCAACGGAATTGCCACCGAGGATGGTGCTGGGCGCGAGATTCGCGATGAATACGACCCGCTGTCGAGGGTTTATCCGCTTCACCAACCGGGAGAAATGCAACCCGATCGGACCGTAGTAGGTCACTACGACATCGGGATTCTCGCTACGGAGAATCTCTCGCAGCGAGTCCATGACCGGCGGATCCTCCGCCAGCATTCCGCGACTGCGCAACACGTCCCTCAGTTGATCAACATGGCTCCAATCTCGAAAGTACCCCGCTCGCATGGCGTTCAGAGCGTGAATTCGTTTCAACTTGTTGTAAGGATACTGATCGACGCCGAATCGGATCTCGCGAGCGCTGACATCCAGCAAGCTGACCGAATAGTCGGTGTTTACAAGCGCCGCAATTCGGCCCGCCGTCGCATGACTTACCAGCGGCGCGATCAAAAGGCATTGCCGGGAGCTCATTTCCCGATGATCCGCTTGACGCGACGCATGGTACGCAGCACGTTCACCTCGGACGGGAACACGCTGTGAGATACAGGCGGCCGCTTCATGTAGGCGTCGAACTCTTCCTCGGTAAACCCTAACTTCTTAGAAACGTACTTCTTGTCGCTTGCCGCCTCCCCCGAGTCGACGTAGGGATTCGTCGCCAGGTCCTTGATCGCCTCGTCACGCGTCATTTGACCCGTGCATATCTGAGTCGAATGATGAACGCGCCGTTTATCCGCTCCGAACTTTCCGGGAAGAATGTAATTCTGATAGAAGCGAGTGAATACCGACTCGCTGTGCTTGTACCGGTACGCCACGTAACCGAACTGGCGCTGAAGTATTTCGACGGCATTCGCTTTGTTGTATTCGAAGAAGTCGAGATACATATGCCAACGAATGCCGCGAACTCGTTCGTAGTAAAGCCATCGCCAGGTACCGATGAGCGGATGAGTCCGGATCGGCATGGTGCCGAATTTCCGCTGGATAGCGCGAATGTTCTTCACGTCGAATTTATATTGCACCCACTCCGCGGGCATCGGCATTCCTTCGGTACGGGTATTCGTACCGGATAAAATATCCTTCAAGCCAAGCCGAGCCGCTTGCGCATAATTGGTCGCTGCCTGCGCGTTGTCCATAATCATTTCGATGTCGATGACGCCGGCCTTGAACAGCGCGCGCTGCATATCGCGGTTTTCGGTCCAGTCGATGACGTGCGTGTATAAGTCCACGTTGAGCGCGCGCACCAGATTGGCGATATTGTTCTGTGCAAGCTCGGAGTCCCAGCCGTTGTCCAGATGAACGGCGAGCGGCCTTAGTCCATTACTGACGGCCAGGTAAAGCGCATACGAACTGTCGACTCCGCCGGACAATCCCACAACGCAGTCGTAACGTTTTCCGCGCCCGTTACGACGAACCTCTTTATGAAATTTTTCGCAAAATCGCAACTTACCCTCGGCAGACTCCGCCTTATTCGAATACCGAATTAGATACTCAGTACAATAGTTGCACACTCCTTGCTCATCGAAGGAAATGTCGTGCACGCTGCTATCCATCACACAGCGGGTACAAATCTGATAGGGCATATTTCTAGAGGTCAAATTTTTCGAATGATACTGACCGTAGTCCAGGTCTCTCGCCATGCTCCGAATCCATCCACCGGACAGATGTCGTTGTCCTTACCGGAACCCTGCTCGTCATTGCGGCGAGCCGATATATCATAGCCTTGCTCGAGAACCTGAATCGGTCCGGCCAGTCGGAATAAATGCGGTATGCAAGTGTGGGTGTAGCGAAAAAAGTCGCCAGGAGCTTCATGGTAACGGACGGAGAATGGGACCAGGGTGATGCAGATGCCTCCGGGCTTCACGAGCTTCAGCAGATTAGCCGCGGCGATCCACGGCTTCTCCAAGTGCTCAAACACATTGTTCGAATACACGACATCAAACTTATCTAGGTACTGACGATGCGCATCCAAAAAATTTTCATCGCAGATATCGCCGAAAATTACCGTTTCACCACGCGGCTGTAGATCGACGGCAAAGTACTGATATTTTCCAAAGAATTTCTCGCGACTTTCGCTGTACAAGCGATCATCAAAGAACGTGTGCCCAATTTGGCCTAGCAAATAACTCAAGCGCCCATCGCCACCCCCAACGTCCAAGAATTTGAGTTCCGATCCGGGATAGTTCAGCACATAGTCGCGGCTAAGCTTCTCAGCCTGATAGTCGACTCGATATCCGACGGCGGCCTTTGGCTTGACGACCCAAACGCCGGGATTCACATCCAGAATGACTCGTACACCATATTGCCGCCAGCGAGCAAACGAGCTGCGGCATTGCGGAAACAGCCATAACAATAGACGCTTAATCATAAGCTGCCGAAAACCTCAAGCTGTCTCATGACTGAAAAGCCGCTCGAGTTCGTGATAGCGCGGGTAAGTAATCAAAACGGCGCGATGCGGCCCATGAAATACGAAATATGCGCCGGCCGCAACAGCGCTCGCTCCAGCATCGACCGCTGCCTTTATGTCGGCCAGGCTACCAACCCCGCCTAAAGCGATCAGCGGAACCGGCGCGGCGGCGCTTGCTTGCCGAATAAGATTCAAATCCATTCCCTCCATCACCCCATCACGATCCACTGCGTTTAATACGATCTCGCCGGCGCCTGCCGCAACAGCATGCTGCATGAACTCCAACCAGGGCTTCGGCAAGCTTTCGCCGGCGGCAGCCGCATATAGCTGCTGTTTGCCGAACCAATTCTTTTTGATGTCGATCGAAACCAGTACGCTTTGGCTACCACAACGTTCCGCGATGCGAGTGACAAGAGACAAGTCGCTGAGCGCCGCAGTCTGTAAGCAAACCTTTTCAACACCCAGCGCAAACAGGCGGCCGGCTTGCTCGACTGTGCGAATACCGCCGCCATAGCATAAGGGCATAAAGCACTCGCCCGCGAATTGCTCGATCAATCCGTAGTCCGGCTCCCGTCCATCTTTGCTAGCGCCGATATCAAGGACCATCAATTCGTCGACCTCCTTGTCGTTAAAAATGCGCATCGCGTTGATGGGATCGCCCACGTATTTGGGGCGATCGAACTGATATGTCTTGACCAAGCCCCCGTCGCGAAGCAACAAACACGGAATTACCCTGTGTTTCAGCATCACAGAGCCACAAACGCGGTAATCAACGCCTTACCGAAACGATGACTCTTCTCCGGATGAAATTGCACCCCGTAGACATTATCGCGATTGAATGCAGCGACAAAATCGTAACCGTGGCAAGCGGTCGCCAAAACGTCCTCCACCGACTCGCATACCGCATGATAGGAATGGACAAAATAAAAACGCTGCTCCGACTGCTGCGCTGAAAATAGCGGACTGAACTTCGTCATCTTGACCGTGTTCCATCCCATATGAGGTATCTTCAGCGCAGAGCCTGCTGGCAGATTAAAGCGGCGGATCGTGGCATTGATCCACCCAAGACCCGCAAGTTTGCCTTCTTCGCTCGACTTGCACATCAGTTGCATGCCGAGACAAATTCCAAGCAACGGCACGCGTCGCGCGATCACAGCGTCTTCGAGCAACTCAATTAGCCCGGCATCCATCAAATTACGCATTCCGGTATCGAAAGCACCAACACCAGGCAGGATTATCTTTTCAGCTGACACAATCTGTGTGGGATCAGCGGTAATGACTCCGTCGCTCCCAGCCGCACGCAACATGCTGCGAATCGAACCGACATTCCCCATGCCGTAGTCGATGATGGCTATCAAGCTACACTCCGTGAATCGAATTGAGCCTCTCGCAACAGCGAGTCAAGGGAGATATCGCCTCGCAGCGGCGCTCGTTCGACGGAACGACGCCGTGCCGCCTGCGCATTCAGCGCAGCGATCTTTCGATCGATGGTTCCTTCCGCAAACTTCGCCGTACCATTTTTTATATGGTCGGGAAACAACTCCACCCCGAGCTGACCGGTCACCAGCGAGGCCACTCCAAAGTTGGCAGCCTCGATGACAGTGGTCGAACTATGCGTAAGGTGGACGTCGACATGTCGCAGCAGAGCATACAACGGCAGCTCACTCGGTTTGTCAATGACTACGCGGCCGGATTCCTGACAGAGGTCGGAGTGAACCGTCTCTCCACGCACAACCATTACCGGGTGTTTGCGAACCCACCAGAGCCATCCTTCACCGGCATGACGAATAATTTCAAGCAGCGGGAGAATTTGCTCCGCGTCCGACAAACCCCACTGCAAGGTGACTAATGCGATTTTTCTGCCGCCGGCGGCGGCGTGCATTTCTCGAACGACTTGGTCCGCTTCGATCACAAACTGCGAACATCCCGCAAGCCAAACATCGAGCCACGGATTCCCACCCACCACGACTCGATGAGCACCGGCGTTTCCGGCCCAATTGCGAATCGATTGCGCTTCGACTTCCGACCATACCCAAAAACTGTGCGGAACGAGATCAAAGCCGTTTATAGGCGAATTGGGAAAACGCCCATATGCCGGGTTCAACTCTCCCTGCACGCCGTGCTGAATGTCCACTGCACGGATACCGCGTCTACGGCAAGCAAGCACGAACGCCATTCCAGACGGATTGTAGTAGTCAACGATGAATGCCAAGCGCGGACTAACCTTGCTTAGAATACGTTCGTAAACGGCAGCCATCGATAAAATACGCGCAGCGGCGGCGATGATTCTTTGTTCGGACAATACGGGGTGATCCAGATCTCGTTCGGCCATGACCGCCCGCAATTCGGCATTCTGTGGAAGTTGCGCCGTATCTCTCCAGCGGCTTCCCAGCAAAGCAGCCGAAAATATGGCTATATCCAGCTGCGGCTGTACGAATACCGACGCTGTAGCTCTCGGACGCAAGTACAAGTGTGAGGGCGTAAGCAAGAGCGTAGTCAATTTGCGCGCCTGCAGCGCTTCGATGAGCGGATCGCAGAACCGCTCATAACGCATACCGCGATTGATAACGAACGAACTGCCGTCCGACAGAAAAACCGCATCCCGTGAGTCGCGCACGCTGTCTTGCGCCCGCCAATCGCCAATGCAAGCCCGTGTATAGCCGAAGAGCCCCTCTGCAAGTCTTGCGAAGTACCGCCAAGTCCGCCCGATCGGTAGAATGCCCCCGCTCGATGGCGGCGTACAGTACTCGCTTTCCCACTGCGCAAAAAACCACGCAATTCGCACCGAAGGCCATATCTGAACGCCGCCCACTCTCCACTCCAAAACCGGAAAGCGCTCTTCAACCTCGTTCAATGCGTCCAGCAGTGCCGACACGCGAACAGGTGTTAACGAAGTTTCTCGCAGATTCATTGTGCGTCAAGGAATGCGCTGAGCAACGACAGTCCGACAACGCCGCTCTTCTCAGGATGGAACTGCGCACCCCAAATCTGTCCGTCGCCTACCACTGCCGTCAACTCGCCGCTTCCATAGTCGATGAAGGCAACACGATGTTTCGGATTCGCACAGACTGCATGAAACGAGTGTACGAAGTACGCAGCTGCGCCCGGACGCAAATTCCGCAGGGGCGTTGTCGACCAGTCGATACCAGCCGGCACGGCAAGCTCACTCCAAGCTATATGTGGCACCTTGTAATGCTCGTGATCAGCAGCAGGCGGAATGCGCACGACCCTGCCCGGCAGCAAAGCGAGACCGGCATGCTGGCCGAATTCCTCGCTGCTATCGAACAGCAGTTGCATTCCAAGGCAAATTCCCAGCAATGGCGTTCCCTTTTTGACGGCCTGCCGCAGTGCATCGTCCAGTCCACGCTGTATCAATGCCGACATGCCGCGCGAAAACGCTCCCACGCCTGGAAGAACAAGCGCGTCCGCGTGCAACAACTCGTCTGGATCCGATATTAGCTCCGGCTCGAATCCGACCTTCTTTATTGCAGCGGTCACGCTAAATAAGTTGCCCACGCTGTAATCGACAACAGCCGCACGCTTCATGGGACACGCACTTTAATTTTGTTCGCCACTTGACCCCGGATATCATCCAGCGACAGCATCTTATAGTGCAGAACGGAAGCCATTGCGACGGCGTCTGCGTGACCAATGGAAACGGCCTCGATCAAGTGGTCGACAATTCCCATTCCGCCACTCGCAATCACCGGCACAGGAACCAGTTTCGCCACACGGTTAATCAGAGCACAATCGAATCCCCGTCGCGTGCCGTCTTGATCGATGGATGTGAGCAGAACTTCACCCGCGCCTTGGGCCACAGCTTCTTGCGCCCACTCGATAGCATCGCGCGAGGTGCGCTCACGTCCTTGCTCAATCAACGCTTCCCATTTTTCACCCATTCCGGGGACACGCTTTGCTTCAATGGATGCAACACAACACTGACTACCGAATTCTTCCGAGATCTCCTTCAGGAGCTCGGGCCTACGGACGGCCGCACTGTTCACAGCCACCTTATCCGCACCCGATCGCAACAAACTTCGTACGTCCTCGACCGAACGTACACCACCACCCACCGTGATCGGGACAAAAATATTCCTCGCAGTGCGCTCAACCAGTTCATTGAGGCTGTTACGGCCATATAGGCTGGCAACGATGTCCATGTAGATCAGCTCGTCTATGCAAGCGGCATAGTATCTTTCGCCAAACTCCTGAGGATCGCCGAGCACTCGAAGCCCTTCAAGCTGAATGCCCTTAACGAGGTTCGGACCTTTGATGTCTAGCCGCGCAATCAGCCTAGTGTTGATTTTGTTAGTCATGCCACACAGCGTGCCGCAATTCCCACTTTCCGTCCCGCTGTTTCCAGATATGCTCGCTGCGCCAGCTGTCTATTACCGCCTCGAACTCCTCATCCGTCAGATCGCAGTAATCGAGAAACACTTTGTAGTATCGGGACGGCAGTGCGCCATCAAACTTCTTGACCAAGGCTACCCCCTCCTCTCTCGTTATCTTGCGATCGCGTATCTCGTGAGCGCTGTCGGAAGTTGCGCGGCCAATTCCGAACTTCACGAACATCAGGTAATAATGAAATCCGTCCAGCTGATCGTCCAGCGACGCGTACTTCGAATATGTCCCCTCGGTACGCTCAGGGTTCGGAGTGAACCCGTTATTCTCAACGCAATAGTAAAAATTTTCTTGAGGATCCCAAAACTTATAGTATCCGAAGAAATGAACTTCCAGTCCTGCCTTTTTCATGAGTTCCATCGGTGGTGACATGTAAGAGGCGATATTCTGCTGCGTAATGCCGTGTTCGACCCAGAATTCCGGAGGCAATCCGGAAAAGTAATGTTTGGTCGCGTCTTCCAAATCGCGCGTAGGTCGATATGCATTCTTCATGTCGCCGCCGTATTCGACCTCGCCGTTCTCGCCGTACATGATCAGCTGTACATCGTATTGGAGCGCTGCGCGCAAAGGAAAATGGTACTGTCCGTATATGAAGGGTTGAAAGGGATCACCCAAATGCACGAAGGACAGATGCGTCATTTTGCGGTGGATCTTCCCGTTAGCGGTTGCGAGCACGTGGTCGAATCCACCGACGTTGATGAACGCATCGAGATTCTTGCGTCCAATATCCGTCGGCACGTGCGGCGCCCATGTTACACACAGCGGATTCATCCCGTATTTGTACTTGAGTTGATGAGCGACGAAGCCGCCATCCTTACCGCCACTACACGGCACGATTACATCGTACCTGCCGTCGTTACGGCGATGCTTGTTGCAGAGTTCAGTCAACTCTTGTTCGCGCGCTTTCCAATCCATAGCGCGCTTGTAGACAGCATAGCTGCATGCGCTGCACACGCCGTTTTCGTCAAAACTGATGCGCGGACGCTGATTCGAGATCGTGCATTTCTTACAGAAACGTACTTCTGCAGGCAACTTGTATTGGGACAAGACGTCGCGCTTTTTCACTTCAAATCGCATGATTTCTCCACATTATAGTCGGTCGACGAAATTAGCGAACACTGGCCGGCACACCTAAGACACGCGAACCAGCGGGGACTTCGGCAATTACCACCGCTCCCGCACCCACGAGAGCTCCCGCGCCAATCCTGGTGTTCTGTATCACGCTCGCACCTGTGCCGATATGCGCGCCTTCACCAACATCGACGCAACCAGATAATGTAACACCGGGGGCGATATGCGCATGCGCACCGATGCTGGTCTCATGATCTATCGAGGAGTTAGTATTTAAAATTACGTTGGCCCCGATTACGCATCGCGGTTGCACTACTGCGCCCGCCATCACTTGAACACCCTCATTGAGCACCGCACTTGGGGAAACGATCGCCGATGGGTGAATTATCTTCAGAAAACCGTAACCGGCTCGCTGAAACCGCAAAAACACTTCACGTCTCACTGCCGTCGACGATGCAGAACCGATTCCATTGACCAGCCATATATCGCGCGTATCCCTACCTAGAATAAATTGATCATCGCCTAGATAACGAATACCGTCGATTCGCCCCAAGTCTCCAGCGGAATCGGTGAAACCGCAAATTCGCACGTTCAGTAATCGAAGAATGTCCACGAGCACCAATGCGTGGCCGCCGCCTCCGATGACGATAACTTCCCGCGAAACATCCGTCATAAGTGGACAAGTTCATCGGCTGCAAAGTCCCGCACAGCCACGCGGCCAAGCACGTCCCAATAATCGATCGGTGCAAGCCCTCCGGCCGGCCGTTTCGTGGTGAGATTTCCCGGCGTGAATGCTTCTCCCTTGCGAATCGGAGTCGCAGCAACCAGACTCTTCTGCATGACGGCCTTGTTCTTCCATTCCGAAATAGTCGGAAATTTAAGTCCGACGCCGAGAGACGCTTCGGTCTCACGAATCGTTCGGACCATGTGCTTAAGGTCGGCAGGTTCAAGCGAAGCTGCATGATCCGGTCCGGCCAGACTACGGTCCAAGGTAAAATGCTTTTCGATCGTCGTTGCGCCTAAAGCCACGGCCGCAATTGGCGCAGTCAACCCCAAAGAATGATCAGAGTAGCCGACGCGAAGTGCGAACGCCTGACGAAGAGTTTGGACTACGCTCAGATTCAGCTCGCCGAACGGAGCCGGATATTCCGAAGCGCAGTGCATGATGGTTACCTTTTCGTGAAGGCGTCGCTGTCCTTCCGCAGTTCCGAAGGCGGATCGAAACTTGGTGATCGAAGGTTGCTCGTCGCTAACGTCCAAATAGCCAAATGCAAGAACGCATAAAGCCGCTTCGATCTCCCCCAGACTGCTCATTCCCGTGGAAACGATGACAGGAAGCTTAGACCGCGCAGCCTCGAGCAGCATAGGCGCATTGGTCAGATCGCCGGACGCAATCTTAAGCTCCGACACTTGAAGCTCACGCGTCAAGTAACTGAGACTTTCAAGATCGAACGGCGTGGACAGGAAATCGATTCCGCGTTTTTTGCAGTGAGCTTTGATTCGCTCGTGGGCGTGCGGTGTCAATTCGAGCGCTTTCAGCATTTCGAATTGTGAAGCAGTCGCGTCGGTAGTGCGTTTTTGATATTCGGCCTTAGGCGCAGTTCGACTTACGATCCGCTCAGCCTTGAACGTCTGAAACTTGACGACATCGGCGCCCGCGTCAACCGCGACGTCGACCAGCCGTAAAGCTTGCTCGACATCGCCATTGTGGTTCACTCCTGCTTCCGCAATTATTCGCACTTGACTCATACGTGACCTTCCCACACCGGCGAGGCGTTTAGCATTTCCCGCAAACTCAATTCCTCCGCCAACGAGGCCGCGACGCGCTCCACTTCTTTGGCGCTGAGCGAAGCAGCGGAGGGCAGACTCAATCCCCTGCTCGACAATTCATGTGCTACAGCGAAATCTCGCCCCCCGCGGTAGCGTTGATACAACGGCATGGCGCTCATCGGATAAAACATTGGCCTCGTTTCAATTCCCTTAGAGATCAATCGACCGATGAGGCGATCTCGCGATCCAAACTGCCGTTCGTCGATGAGAATGGTAAACAGCCAGTAGACGTTTAGGTCGTCAGGGGAGGACGGCGGCAACTCGATGCCTTTGAGGTTTGAAAGCCTCTCGATATAAGCGGCTGCCAAATCGAGCTTGTGCTGCAAAATCTGATCGAATTGCTCGAGCTGCGCCACACCGATCGCCGCTTGAAGGTTGGTCATGCGATAGTTGTAACCGACTTCGGCGTGCCAATACCGACGGTCCTTCTGCATGCCGTGATCTCGCAACATACGCGCTCGTTCGACATGTGCGCTAGTCTTGAAAACAACCATACCACCCTCGCCCGTGGTGATCATTTTGTTGCCGAAGAAACTGAAAGCGCCCGCGTCACCTAGCGTTCCCAAAGGAGTGCCGCGGTACCTTGCACCGAAAGCTTCAGCTGTATCCTCAACAACGAATAGATTGTGGCGTTTGGCGATCGAGAGGATCCGCCCCATATCGGCGGATTTCCCGTACAAATGCACCGGCATAATTGCACGCGTGCGTGGCGTAATCAGGGCCTCAACGCCCGCCGGGTCAAGACACCAAGAACTGCGTTCAACGTCCGCGAGTACCGGCATGGCGCCGGCGTGCAAAACAGCATTTACGGATGCCGCAAAAGTCAGATCGGGTACGATTACTTCGTCACCCGGCCCAATTCCAAGCGTAGCAAGCGTTAAATGCAACGCCACGGTCCCATTCGCGACCGCAACCGCCGACCCATCAGCTGCATTCACGTTCTTCTCGAACATTCGTTCGAATTGATGGACGTATTTTCCCTGCGATGAAATCCATTTCGACTTCATGCAATCCATTACATATAACTGCTCGTTGCCGTTCATGAACGGCTCCATCACGGGAATGCGATGCAAGCGATTGTACGCAGCATAATCCACGACAACGCGATCATCGTCGACAAGTGGAATGTGGTACACGTCGTCATTGAAATATCTCGATATCTCCTCCGACGAGGCAGCCATCGGCAAGTAAACGCAATTTCGGTTGACGATATCCAAGACACCACTTGCAACCGTGTTCCCCTTAAGGAGCGCACGCCTCACATCACCGTCGGTGATACAGCCTACTAGCCTGCGCCGACTGTCGACGATGAATACGATCCCTTGCGCGTTATGGTTCAACCGATCGAGCACCTCCCGAAGAGATTTATCGTCTTGTACGATCATCTCTTCCAACGACGGAGTCATAGCGCCCCCTTGTCGGCGGAAGAGCACGCGTCTTGCAATAACTTTCGCTGACTTCGAATGTCTTCCACGCTTTGATCGTCTACTTCAAGCACATGAACCGCATCCGCAAACCGTGACATTTCAGCGAGAAACCAATAATCCAGGCCAATTGGCAAATTAGCATCTTCAGTGCCATCGTTATCGCTGTGGTGAAATGCGCAAATTGATCCGGCAATATCGCTCAACACCGGACGCAACGGAAAACCAAGCGTAAGCGAAGAAACCTTCCAATGCCCTGTATCTATGAGAATCCCAAGAGCGTCGGAACGCACTTGATCGACTAGCAAACGTATTTCGTATGGGTCTGCGCACAACAGCGGATTTTGCCCATCAGCGCACACGTTAAAAGACGCAAGCACATTGTTTTCAATCAATAGACGAATGCCGAGTGATTCGGCCAGGGCGGCTAGTTCGGTAACGGACTCGATAAAAACCTTCCAATGCTCAGCGCGAGACTTCTCCATACTGACTTGAAGTGGCTTTCCAAGGCGATGGGGTTGCGGATCCAGACAGAATCCGGCGTGCGCGGAATAAAAGGGGGCATTGCTTTGTGCCGCGAGGTGCAAGCCCCGTTCGCAGTGTGAGCGGCTCAGCGCGATAATAGTCGAGTTACAACTTGCCAAATTCAACACGAACGGCTCACGCGGTGCCGGAAAATAGTTATGCGGAAGCCGCCGGCACGGCGCCGATAAATACATCGCGTCCATTCCTTCCCTAAACGGGACTCCCGAACTGAACTCAAGCGCGAAATCTTCCTCGCGCGCAACTTCAATCGCCCGATCCAGTCCTTGTTTGCGAAGCGCCATAGTGCTGACCGCGAACTGCATCATAGCCTGGGATCCCATAGTTGCTGCTCGATGAGAAACTCAAGAAATTTGAAATCTATTTCTCGATCGATGTCGACGCCTGCAAAATCGTCCATAACGTATATTCTGGAGTGGTCGGTCAGCGATGTCTCCGCCCCACTCAACAAGTGGGCACGAGAAAAAACGTAAATTCCGCCATTGATGGCATAAACGGCAGGCGCTTGTTGACGCGAGAGCACTGCACCTGGAGTACCCTTCGACAAAAATGGAACCTTACTACCATCAACTTCGACCAAATTGAAATACGGATTTTTATGTGCGGTCACGACTGAGAACAACGTACGCAATTTTTCTCGCTGGAATATTTCCAAACAAGCATCCAAATCATGCCGCTTGCGCACCGGCGCTGTAGGGTCAAGATCGACTACGGCTTCGTAATGCACGCCTTTCAAACGCTCCATCTCGACAAGAGCATGACGAAGCGCCGGAAATTTGCTCGCCGTATCGGTTGCGTACTCGGCGGGACGCATGAACGGGACTTCAGCGCCGAACCGCAGCGCACACTCGGCGATTTCTTTCGAATCGGTCGTTACTACTATATGTGTCGCGCGTCCCCATGCTCGAGCCTGCGCGATCGTGTGAGCGATAAGCGGCAGGCCGGCCAAAGTGCGGATATTCTTGCTTGGGACTCCCTTTGACCCACCCCGAGCAGCGATCGTGACGAGAATACTCATTAATCTACATCTATTGCGGGCCAACGCTTGCCGAATTCCGCGCTCGAAAAAGTGCTTGACGCCAAGGCATCGGGCGCGCTCTATGTCCCAAACACCAACAGGCTACGAACAGCACAGCTTGAGAAAGCGCGAATGATTGAGCCGCACCCACGACGCCGTTGAGTTTGATTAAATACCAGGTAACGGCCACATTAAAGATGCCGGAACACAACGTAACGACTGCAAGCGATGCCGTTCTGCTGGCAAAAAAAACGTAGATCGTCACCATATAGTACATTCCTCCGAACGCGTACCCGAGCGCAATATAAAAAACGGCGCCGGAAGCAGACTGAAATTCCCTTCCTGCAAGGATCGACAGAATCGGTGGGGCGAGCACACCTAAAATGCCCGCAGCCAATACCACCGCAACGAAGTAAAGATAGGTATGACGGACTATGCGACGATCCCTGCCTACGTCGATATTACCTAACACCGCAAGAAGGCGCGGCGCGTAAACCTTGTTGAACGACTCAGTGATCAGACTCATCGCCATACCAATCTGTAGGGCTACGGTGTAGATGCCGGCCTCTCGCACATCCAGCATATTTGCAATCATCATTCGATCAGTCGCAGCAATCAACAGACCGCCCAGCACGTGGGGAATGAGCGGAATTCCAAACTTTAATGCATCTCGTGTGTCGTCACCGCCTAACGGAAATGCAATTTCCCCACGCATCAGAAAAAGAGAAAAACCCATTAAAATCATCGCAGTCAGTAACTGTCCAAGCGCACGACCTTGCCAAGACAAAGCAAGACCAATTACCAACACAAGGGCAAGGCTGACATTGAGCGCGGCCTGCACTCCTTGAAATACCCCAAAGCGTATGGCGCGATTTTGCACCTGCCAAAGGGATAATCGCATATTGATAACGACTTGCGCAGCAGACATCAAAACGCACGCCAGTAACCATCCCGTTGGAAGCAAAGTTATTGAAGTCAATTGTGTTCCAATCAAGGCAACGACAATAAAGATAACTAGCGTGCTGAGCGTCAGGATACGAAAGCATGCGCCGATGTAGCGGGAGAGATGCTGGCTGTCCAGCTTGAAGTAACGCACGGTAATCGCACCATGTACGCTGAGCCCGGTCAATGCTCCTAGGATATTACTGACGACGCCGAACATAGCAGCCATTCCATAGTCGACCGGCGTCAACACTCTAGTGAGAATAGGCAGGAGCAGAAAAGGGATCGCTGCGCTTATGATGCTCGCACCGAAATATATCGATGCGTCACCAGCAAATCTTCTCACGTCAGTACTCTAGACTTATTCATACGTAGCTTGCGTAGTGCACCAGTCAAAAAAATTAATATAAGGCCTCCGCACAGGCCGAGCAGGAGACCTAAGACGACCATCATCGTGCGTCGCGGACTAACGCGCACTTCCGGCGTCACGGCTGGGTCGACGATGCGAAACGCATAGTCGTCCCTTCCGCTGGCCAGCATCGTCTTTTTGGTCTCGCTTTCGAGCAACCCATAAAGCGAAGCCCTGATCTCAACTACGTTAGTGCGCGCGATTTGGTCGTTCAAGTACTTTAGATTCTTCGTCGACTCGACGAGCGTGCGATTACGCATGATCTCATTCGCCAATCTCACCAAATCGTTGGCCCATTGCGCTGACAGGGCGGGATCGCGCCAAGTTATGGTGACCGTAGTCGTTCCCTTCCTGGCATCCTTCCTAATCGCCACAATATTGCTTCTAAATTTCGTGACCGCATGCCAGAGACTCCCAGCGCCGTTGTCTTGAGAGAGGATGACACCGGTAAGATTGTTGCGTTTGACGAACTCTTCGACAAGAGCACGCGACTCTAAGATAGCTGCAGCTTCGCGCGAAATTTCGGATCCGCTCATATTAACGCCGGCAAGACTTGCAAGCCCGCCCAATTGGCCGGTAAGACCGCCATTCGCATTCATCCCGCCGTCACCGGCCTCAGTGACGACAACCTCCGCTCGATAGAGCGGCGTAACCCAAAGCGAGTACGCTGCCGCCGTTGCCGCCGAGAGAAATCCACACAAGAGAACAATGTAGCGCCCACTCCAAACGATCGTCCACAAGCGAAGGACGTTGATCTCCCCTTCGACGAATGCCGGCTGGTCGCTGTTGTAATTCGATTTCATGGTAAATGCGCTTTTCCGGAGAGATGAAATAAGGAGGAGCGGGACTACTGCGCTAATTTTGCTTTTAATTCGGAGTGTCTTTGTAACCGTCATGCGAGATGACTTCTTGGCGCAATCTTTCTATCTCGATGCGCAATTCCTCGTATTCCTTGATTCGCGCGCCTAAGAATTTCAACGCTAACGTGGCCTTTTGTTCTACTCCTCGAGGGGTCAGCAGATACATATACGCAGATTTGTTGCTGCTGCTGCTGAAGTTCTTTGCCTTCACCAGTCCGCGGCGAATCAGTGCCTGCAGACAATAATTCACGCGACCCAGACTAACACCGAGCTCCCGAGCCAATTCGCGCTGGCTCACCTCAGGATTGGAAGCTAACACTCTCATCAACTTGAAGCGCATTTCGTCGGTGAGCATAGTGGCGAATAGCGGCTAATGACTAGCGGTAGCTAGCGAATGAAAACACACTGCAAACCGGATGGAGATGCGCACTAGCACTTAATGGACCAAACAGTTAATTTGGTCGGGATGATCTTCAATCGAATATCGCTCAGCATAGGCACGCTACCGCCCTGCATGGGACAATCGTCCCTCGCATAACAGTGACCACACCGCTAGCGCGGCGGTTTGCCTGAAATCACGCAGTGCCCGCAACCACTAAACCCGAGTCAATTTTCACTCGTGATTCACGACCGAGTAGATTCAGTAAAACGGTTACACGACCGCTCGCATCTTCAGATTCAAAGATGCCTTCCAACCCGGACAGCGCGCCCTTGGCGATAAGAACGACTGAACCAGGTTTGAAGCCTGAATTCATACGCAGCTTATGCAAGCGCGTTTCGGGATCTTCATTGCTTAGCAGCGCGGAAACGATGCGATCAGGAACGATCGTGTATTCGACACCGAACCGAACGACGTTTGTAATACCCACAGTCGATCGCACGGGCGCGAGCGACTGAAAAGCTGCATTTAATTGCACGAAGAGATAGCGGGGGAAAAGCGCGGCGACGGTCTCACGCCATGCGCCTCGTTTAAGCGCTTTGTATTGAACACGAGGAAAGTAGACTCGATACCCCTGTCGCTCCAGGTGCGCTTTTGCAATCTGTTCGCAACTCGGCTTCGTGAATACTAAATGCCAGTGCAGCGGAGAGCCACTCAGGCAGAGTGCAGAGTCCATCGCTATAAATACTCGTACCGGCCAACCGAATGAGGGGATGCGGCTATATGCGTTCACGCATTGAACACAGCTAGTTTAGAGAGACTAGCACTACGTGTCAATCGGTCATTCAAGGCCCTCAACCGCTACAGCGCACCTTCATCGCTACAGTGAGCTCAATGCAGCCGCAGATATCGCTAAATTAGAAAGTATCGACGTAACCGCCTGCAAGATCGGCAGCAAACTCACTCGCTCGGGATCCAAAGGGACGACAACGGTGTCGCCAGCGTCGATCCGAGTCGAAGAATGGGCGAACCATGCATTACCGCTTTTAGCCATCACGCTGCCGTCCGCTTTGACGATGTAGATCCGTTTCTTGTCGGCCCGCTGCGTCATTCCGCCGCTCATGTTGATGTATTCGTCGCGATCCAGGCTCGGACGATAGAAATGCGACGTGGCACTTTGAACTTCGCCCAGAACCGTGACTTCTTGCGATTGCCGCGGAATGACGAGCAAGTCGCCGTCTTTAAGAATCAGATCATCCGACGATCCTGGAGCGGTTCGTACGACTCGATGGAGATCGATTACCAGCCGACCGACGGGCTCCGTGGATTTAAGAGCCGCAAGCATGGATTGACCGACGGCAAGCGCCTGCCCCACATCTTTTCCGCCGTCCTGCACGGTTTGCAGCGAAAGCTGCGCGATATCGGATTGCATTCGGTTGGCAAGCATGTCGAGCTGCTTCCTTTCGCGTTCTTTAAGTTCTACTCGGGTAAATACAGCACCTTCACGGAAAGCGGCGTCGGTCAAACCACCGGCGCGTTCGAGCACCGAGCGCAGGGTTTCGCCGCGATGGATAGGGTATTTACCTGGGAACCGCACTTCGCCACGCAATTCGACCGATTCTTGTTGCTTCCAAAGCGGGACTTCGCGAATGACAAGATGATCGAATGGGCGCAAGACGATGTCCGTGCTTGCATCGCCAGCGCGAATTTTTTTCAAGTCGATGCTGATCAGCTCGGTTTGCCGCGCTTCACCATTGACGACCGAGTAGCGGGTTAATTCGGCATCGCCTCCGTAGGCCGCCTCGTCCATGCTGCCGCCGGCGCGGATAAGGTCGCTTACTCGCATTTCGGGTTCGAGCGGATAGCGGCCAGGGACTTTGACGCGACCGCCGATACGGACTTCGCTCGTCGGCTGATCCAGCGTGGATTGCACTTGCAATTCGCGCATGAGCGGCTCCACGACAATATCTCGTCCGGATTCCAAATCGAAAACGTGCACCTGATCGCGCGGCGCCAGCTGAATATCTGCGGACGATCCCGGTGCCTGCAGTGCCTTGACCAAATCGGCGGAAAAAACCTGGGTCTTTCTATCGGGTTCGCGCTCGCGGCGTATCAAGACGTAATGTTGATCCGCATTGGGCCTGAGCTCGTCGAAACTTCCCAGAAGATCGCTCAACCGCATTCCCGCTCTATACTGAAAATCGCCGGGACGATACACATAGCCTTGCAAAGTTACCGATTGCTCAAGCGACGGACGGATCATCGGAATTTTTAGAACGTCGCTATTGCGCACAGCCGCGGCTAAACCGGCAGGGGCGGAAAGATCGATGTCAACGGTGACCCGGCGGCGTTGCTCGTCAATTCGCTCCACCGTGGCGAGGGTGGGATCGGCTTGCGGCGACAATCCTCCTGCAAGCGCGATGACTTCGCCCATTGTCTTCTCGCCGTTTAATTCATAAATCGCCGGTCGACGCACCTCTCCACTCACCGCCGCCGTAGCTCCTACCGGCGGAATGAAAATCACGTCGCCCGGTAGAAACCGTATGTCCGCGCGCGTGTCGCCCTTGAGCAACACGTTATATAGATCGAGCTTGGTGACCAGAGTGCCGTTGCGTTTCAACTCGATATTGCGTAACGAGCCAATACGCTTAACACCGCCACTAGCGAAGAGCGCATTAGTCATCGTTGAAAGACCGCTTACTGTGTACGAACCGGGTCGCTCTACCTCGCCGAGCACGAAAATCCGGATGGAGCGCAATTCGCCCATCGTGATGCTCGCTTGAGTGCCAATCATTTGCTCGTGCACACGGCGTTCCAACGCCGCGCGCATGGTGCTGAACTGCATGCCACCGACAGCAATCGGACCTAGTTCGGGAAAATTGATCTTGCCCTCCCGATCGACCACCAGCCCATAAGTGCCTTTGGTGTTGCCGATCAACTGCACCTGCAGCGCGTCCCCCGGTCCAACGACGTATTCAGCCGGAACGGGAACATCGGTTGCTGGAGCAAAGGTAGTCGGAACGCCGGCGAACAGGTCGTAACCGAAAGGTTTGAGCGCCGCCGAACCTTGCGGGGCGACAGGCAGCCGCACGATCGTGATACGGAAGTCGCGAAGTTGCTCGGCGGCGGCAAGTCGTTCCTGTGCTTCGACTACCGTGAGTCCAGCCAACGGCACCGGACCCGTTTCCGGCATAGTGAGTGCACCATTGGCATCCAGTACGAAAGGATTGCGACGTTGAATGCGATCACGCAAGTCTTCAAGTTGCGCCAGGCGTTCCGGCCCACGCTGGATCGCCGCTTTTTGGCCGTCTTGCGATATGGGAGCCGGGGTGGGTGCCGAAGGTTGGGACGATGGCCCCGAGCCGGTGCTTTGATTCTGCTGCGCCTGCTGTAGCTGATGTTGTTGGAGACTACGGATATCTTCCTGGCTATCGAACTTCCGCAATTCCAAATAGATCAGTAAGGTGTCGCCGCCTTTGAGTCGCCCTTCTCGAGCCCATTTTTCCGCCTCGTCGCTGCCCTGTTTCGGTTGTATAACGGGCGGAAACTCCAACTGCCGATCGGTGGCTGCGCCACTTCGCGGCGAACCTCCGCGACTAACCGCCTCTAAAACCGCACGCTGCTGCTCCGCAGAAAGATTCTTATAAGCGTCAAGCTGCTGCTGTGTGGGAACCTGAGACAACGAGACGGCCGCCCAAAAAAAAGCGAGGAAACTAGCGGCAACGAGTGAGGAGCGCAGCTTGCGAAGCACCGTTTCAAACATGATGGCCCGTGTCGTCCCGTCTCTCGATCGACTGATCGGATGAGGGCCGCGGTAGTTATAAAGGCGCTGCGATTATACGCATCGGACCCACGGACGCGAGTTTTTTTAGCGGAACGGTCCGTCGCCGTACACAGCAAAAACTAATGCCGTACGATCTGGCCTGAAGCAAGATACCAGCGATAAGTTCTCTCGATTCCATCGCGAAGAGTAACCGACGGACGCCAGCCGAGCTGATTGATTCGGCGGGTATCGAGGAGCTTGCGCGGCGTGCCGTCGGGTTTCTCGGCGTCGTATCGAATTCGACCTTTATAGCCCACGATCTCGGCAATCAGTGCTGCCAATGCTTCAATGGAGATATCCTCGCCCCAACCCACATTGATGAACTGCTCATCGTCGTAACGATCCATAAGAAACACGCAGGCATCCGCCAAGTCGTCGATGAATAGGAACTCTCGTCGAGGTTTACCGGTCCCCCACACAAGCAATTCGGGATCGTTCTGCATTTTCGCCTCATGCGCCTTGCGAATCAGCGCAGGCAATACGTGCGAATTTTGCAGATCGAAGTTGTCGCCGGGGCCATACAGATTCGTGGGCATGGCTGCAATCGCGTTGAATCCATATTGCCGCCGATAGGCCTGACACATCTTCAAACCGGCAATTTTCGCAATCGCATACCACTCATTGGTCGGTTCAAGCGGACTCGTCAAAAGACAGTCCTCGTTCATCGGCTGGGGTGCCTGCTTCGGATAAATGCAGCTCGAACCTAAAAACAACAGCTTCCTCACGCCGTGCCGGTACGCCGCATCGATCACATTCGTTTGAATCTGGAGATTCTCGCGAATGAACTCCGCGGGGTAGGCACTGTTGGCGTGAATCCCACCCACCCTCGCCGCGGCAAGGTAGACCTCAGAGATTGCCGAACGCTTAAAAAACGCGTCGACAGCGGTTTGATTCGTAAGATCGAGTTCCGATCTCACGGGTGCAAGGATGTTCTTAAAGCCGGCATTCGCTAAGCGACGGACAATGGCGGATCCCACCAGACCGCGGCTGCCGGCCACGAAAATGCGAGCATCGTCATTCATGGTGGCGGTAAGTTTTAAAGCCTTGTTGGGCGACGAGCGCGTCGCGCTGGGCAATCTCGAGATCGGCCGTGATCATCTCCTTGACCAAATCGCCGAAGGAGATCTTAGGTCGCCAACCAAGTTTCGCCTTCGCCTTGGCGGGATCGCCTAGCAACGTGTCGACTTCGGTGGGCCGAAAATAACGCGGGTCGATTTTGACAATCACTTTGCCCGACTTGCGATCCACGCCCTCTTCGTCGACGCCGGCCCCGCGCCATTCGATACTCATGTCGAGGTGCGTACCCGACCGCTCGACGAATTCGCGCACCGAATGCTGTTCACCGGTGGCGATGACGAAGTCTTCCGCTTGCGTTTGCTGCAGCATGAGCCACTGCGCTTCCACGTAGTCGCGCGCATGCCCCCAGTCGCGAAGCGAATCGAGATTTCCGAGGTACAGGCATTGCTCCAAACCGATCTTAATGCGGGCCAGCGCTCGCGTAATTTTCCGAGTAACGAAGGTTTCGCCTCGGATAGGCGATTCATGATTGAAGAGAATGCCGTTGCAAGCGTATATCCCATATGCCTCGCGGTAGTTTACGGTGATCCAGTATCCATAGACTTTCGCGGCGCCGTAGGGCGACCTCGGGTAGAACGGCGTCGTTTCCTTCTGGGGAATTTCCTGGACCTTGCCGTACATCTCCGACGTCGAGGCTTGGTAAAAACGAGTATGTTTCTCCAATCCAAGAATCCGAATGGCTTCCAGCAATCGCAAGGTGCCAAGGGCGTCCGAGTTAGCGGTGTACTCGGGCGTTTCGAAGGAGACGGCTACGTGACTTTGCGCCGCAAGATTATATATTTCGTCCGGCCTTACTTGCTGAACGATCCGAATCAAATTGGTTGCATCCGTTAGATCGCCGTAGTGCAGTACGAGCTTGCGATCCTTTGCGTGCGGATCTTGGTAGAGGTGATCGATGCGATCCGTGTTAAACGACGACGCACGCCGCTTGATTCCGTGGACCTCATAGCCTTTGGCCAATAACAGTTCAGCCAGATAGGCGCCGTCCTGTCCCGTGATCCCGGTGATTAATGCTCGCTTGGCCACTAACTCTCTCCTTTAACGATAAGGTCGCTATTATGCCAAGCATTTCGTTGCGTGTTGTCGTTACTGCGCCCGCCACTTCTTGATGTGCGCCAATAGGACACCGAGCGGTAAGTCCGTTCCTACGTCAACCTGGGGTTTTTCAATATATGGGGCCACGTTTTCCGCGAGCCTCTTGCCCAGCTCCACGCCCCACTGATCGAAGGCGTTGATCTCCCAAATAACGCTTTGCACGAACACTTTGTGCTCGTAAAGCGCGATTAACTTACCGAGCGTACGCGGACCCACGCGGGGAAATAACAATATTGTGCTGGGCCGATTGCCCTCGTGCAGCTTATGAGGAGTCAAGCGAGTGATCTCCGATTCACCGACCCCCTTGGCAGCGAGATCGGCGAGAACTTGTTCTTTCGTCTGACCGAGGGCAAACGCTTGCGCCTGCGCAAAACAATTCGCCAGGGCAAGATTTTGCTGGCCTTGAAAATCGCTCGATGCATTGACAGGCACGAGAAAATCGAGTGCGGCCTGGGCCGTTCCCTGGTGCAAAAGTTGAAAGAAAGAATGCTGTGCGTTGTTACCCGGTTCGCCCCAGAGAACGGCGCCGGTGCGGTAGTCAACCGGCTCGCCGCGTAACGTCACGCGCTTGCCGTTCGATTCCATATCAAGTTGCTGAAGGTACGCGGGGAAACGATGCAAGCGCTGATCGTAAGGAAGCACGGCCAACGACTCCATGCCGAGGAAGTTCTGGTTCCAAATGCCCAGCATACCCATCAGCATCGGCAGATTCCGATCGAAGGGCGCGGTTCGAAAATGGTCGTCCATGAGACGCCCCCCTTCGAGCATCAACTCGAAATTGTCCGCTCCGATGGAAAGCGCGAGCGACAACCCGACGGCAGACCAGATGGAATAACGTCCGCCTACCCAATCCCACATCGTGAACCGATTTTGCGGGGCAATTAGAAAGGCATCCATGGCCTTCTGATTGGTAGAAACTGCCGCAAAATGCTTGGCAGGGGCTCCCGCGCCTAGGCGATCGACGATCCATTGTCGGGCCGTTTTTGCATTGGTGAGCGTTTCAAGGGTGGTGAACGTCTTCGAACAAACCACGAATAGCGTGCGGGCGGCATCGACCTTTTCGAGGATATCGCTGAGTTGAACTCCATCGATATTGGAGACGAAGTGCAGCTGCACGTTCCGATTGCGGTAACGAGCAAGCGCTTCACTGGCCATGACGATTCCGAGATCGGAACCGCCGATGCCGACATTGACGATATCGGTAAAGGATTTTCCGGTGGCACCGACAATTCGCCCGCTGTGCACGCCGTCCACAAACATCCGCATTCGCTCCAAGTTGGCGCGAACTTCAAGCATCACGTCCTTGCCGTCCACGTAAATCGGCTGATCTAGCCGATTGCGAAGCGCGACATGCAAGGCGGGACGATTCTCCGTGGAATTTAGGTGCTCACCCGCAAACATAGCCTCTATACGTCGCCCGAGCCCCCGGGTTTCCGCGAGCGCCTGCAATAACTTCAAGGTTTCCGAAGTAACTCGCTGGCGAGAAAAATCGCAAAGAATGTCGAGTTCCGTGCGCGAGAAAGCGGTGGGTCTATCGAGATCGGAGGCAAACAGATCGCGAACGTGCGTCTTACGCAGCTTGCTTGCGTGCGCATCCAATGCAAGCCATTCGGGAAGGTGGGTTAGAGAAGTCATGAAGATTCGAGAACTGGGTTCGAGATTGGAGATTCGTTCAGATCAAGTCTCGTTGCGCTTAAATTTTGCGGTAGGTCTTGTCAGCAATTCTCCCACGCATAGAACTCCGGTTCCATCGATTCGGCTCCTGACATTCTTCACGATTCCCGACGCTCGAATCATGCCCCCCGATAATACCCAAGATACCAATCGACGAATTTCTTGACACCCTCCTCCACCGGCGTCGCGGGCTTGAATCCGACGTCGTCGATGAGCGCCTGCACGTCAGCATAGGTGTCGGGCACATCACCGACCTGCAACGGCAAGAAGTTCTTTTCGGCTTTCTTGCCCAGACACTGTTCCAATACTTCTATGTAGCGCATCAACTCGACGGGTTGGTTATTCCCGATGTTGTAGAGTCGATAAGGAGCGTTACTCGTGCTCGGGTCCGGCGCGTCGCTGTTCCAGACGTCGTTCGGCTGCGCGACTCGATCCATAGCGCGCACGACGCCTTGCGCGATGTCCGCCACGAAAGTGAAATCGCGCTTATGGTGGCCATAGTTGAAGACGTCGATGGGTTTCCCGGCCAGGATATTCTTCGTAAACAAAAACAGCGCCATATCCGGCCGACCCCACGGGCCGTAGACGGTAAAGAAGCGCAACCCTGTCGTGGGCAGTCGATAGAGATGCGAGTAGGTATGAGCCATGAGCTCATTGGCCTTTTTGGTCGCCGCATAGAACGACAGCGGATGATCGACATTCTGATGCACCGAAAACGGCATCTTCGTGTTGGCCCCGTAGACAGAACTGGTCGACGCATACACCAAATGCTCGACCGAGTTATGGCGGCAGCCTTCGAGAATATTGGCAAACCCAACCACGTTGCTGTCGATATAAGCCAGCGGGTTCTGAATCGAGTAACGAACACCCGCCTGCGCACCGAGATTGATGGCGCGGTGAAATTTTTCTCGCTTGAAAAGCTCGGCGATCCCCTCGCGGTCCGCCAGATCCATTTTGACGAATGTGAAGTTCCGCTGCGCCTTGAGTTGTTCGAGCCGCGCTTCCTTCAACGCGACCGCATAGTAGTCGTTTAGATTGTCGAGCCCGACGACTTCGTCGCCGCGGTCGAGCAGCAGCTTGGCAGTATGGAATCCGATGAAGCCGGCAGCGCCGGTGAGGAGGATTTTCATGAAAGTGCGGATGTCTGATGGAGAATGGCGGATAGTTTAAAGGAGGACGTCGTTTCAGTCAGTCCGACCGTCCCTTCCTCCATCCGCCATCTGCTATCCGCTCTTACAACCGCCCGTCCACTTCGTCTACGCCGAACACGTACTTGATATCGAAAAGGACGTGTTTCTTCTTGGCAAGATCACGGACTTTCTTGATGCCCATTTTGCGGAATTCGTTATGCGAGACGGCCATGACCACGGCATCGTATTCGCCGCGCGCGGGCTTCTTCACGGGTTTGATTCCATACTCGTGCTCGGCCTCTTCATGATCGACCCACGGGTCGTAAACATCGACCTGCGCCCCATATTTCTGCAGCTCGCGAACGACGTCCGCAACTTTGGAGTTACGCAAGTCCGGGCAGTTTTCTTTGAACGTCAACCCCATGACCAGAATCTTCGAACCGTTCACGTGAATGCGCTTTTTCACCATGAGTTGCGCCACGCGCTCGGCCACGTAGAGCGCCATGTTGTCGTTGATGCGACGGCCCGAGAGAATCATCTCCGGGTGATAGCCGATTTCCTGCGCCTTGTGCGTTAGATAGTAAGGATCGACGCCGATGCAGTGTCCGCCCACGAGCCCCGGTCGGAACGGCAAGAAATTCCATTTCGTACCGGCTGCCAACAAGACTTCTTCGGTGTCGATGCCGAGGCGATTGAAAATCAACGCCAGCTCGTTAATGAGGGCAATGTTGACGTCACGCTGCGTGTTCTCGATCACTTTCGCGGCTTCCGCCACCGCGATGCTGCTGGCTTTGTGCGTGCCCGCCTC
>CAZQYC010000018.1:0-28994 GCA_964597495.1 uncultured Steroidobacteraceae bacterium
GCATGCGGCCTAGTTGTCTGCAGCCTCGCTGGATGTGGATTGACGCCGCAGAATTCGCGTACGGGCACCACGGCGTCCGCCACGAGCGGCTCGGAATCCGGCACCGGCGTTTATCTCGACACGCTCAATCGCTTGGCAAACGGTAACCCGGCACAGCAAGCGGACGTGTTTTACGAAGTTGAACGCGAATTTACCAGCGCGCCGACTACCGCCAGCACGCTTCGCTACGGCGCCGCACTGGTGACGGCGGGGCATCCCGCCGCCAATTTGGCCGAGGGGAAGCGGGTTCTCGAGCGATTGCTCGCCAATCCGGAACGCCTGACGCCCGCGGAAAAAAACCTAACGGCGTTTTTGGTGAAAGAAGCGGATGTCCGCTTGCAGCTTCAGGCCGAAGTGCGTCGGCTTGCCGCGACAGTCGACGAACGCGCTCGCGGCCAGGCAAACTTAGGGACACGATTGCAGGCGCAAGTCCAAGCTCAAAACGAAGAGATCCTCCGTTTGCGCAAACAACTTGACGATGCGCAGCAAAAACTCGACGCCATCAAAAACATGGAGAAGTCCTTCATTGAACGCGGCACCTCCTCCACGCCCACACGCGAGCCACCTCGCGATTCGCCCCGCCCTTAACGCTCATTCAATTCAGAGCACTGCGAGTAACGCCGTGAATCTACCCAAACGCAAAGCGCGCCTCTTGGTGGTCGACGACGATCCTGGACTCCTGCGGCTTCTCACCATTCGGCTGCGGGCCGAAAATTACGACGTCGAAGCCGTCGAAAGCGGCGTAGCGGCGCTGCAAGCGCTGGCGCGCGTCCGTCCCGATTTGGTCATTACCGATTTGCGCATGGACCAGCTCGACGGCATCGGCTTATTGAAAGAAGTTCAAAGCCGCGCGCCCGGCTTGCGCGTCATCATCCTGACCGCGCACGGCACCATTCCCGACGCCGTGCAAGCCACGCAGAGCGGCGCATTCGCCTTCCTGACCAAGCCCGTCGACAAGCAAGAACTGCTCGACAAAGTCCAGAAGGCTCTCAAGGTTTCCGGCTTTGCCGATACCACCGAAGATTGGCGCAGCGAAATCGTCACGCGCAGCGCGCTCATGGAAGAACGGCTGGCGCAAGCGCACATGGTCGCCGGCACGGATGCGCGCGTAATGATTACCGGCGAATCCGGCACCGGAAAGGAATTGTTTGCGCGCGCGATTCACAAAGCCAGCCCGCGCCGCAATCGTCCTTTCGTTGCGATCAATTGCAGCGCCATGGCGGAGAACCTGCTCGAAAGCGAACTCTTCGGACACGTGAAAGGCTCGTTCACCGGTGCCATTCGCGATCATCGCGGCTTATTCCAAAGCGCCGACGGCGGCACCCTCATGCTCGACGAAGTGGGCGACATGCCCATGCGCTTGCAGGTCAAATTGCTGCGCGTGCTGCAGGAGAATCAAGTGCGGCCGGTCGGCAGCACGGACGCCATTGCGGTCAACGTTCGCATCGTCTCGGCCACCCATCAAGACCTGAAACAGCTGGTCGCGAGCGGCACGTTCCGCGAAGATCTCTTCTATCGTCTCAACGTGGTCAACATCGAAATGCCGTCGCTCGGCAAGCGGCGTGAAGACATCCCGCTTCTGGTCTCGCATTTCCTCGACAAGATCGCTAAAGAATCCGGATTGCAGCGGCACATCTACGCGCCCGAAGCGGTCGAAGTGTTAGTCAGCGCCGACTGGCCGGGCAACGTTCGGCAGCTCGAGAACGTCGTGCGCCAAAACATTGCGCTGGCAACGAGTCCCATCGTCAGCGCCGAACTCGTCCAAGCGGCGCTCGGCATGGGCCCGCAACGCCTGCCCTCCTTCGACGAGGCACGTGACGAGTTCACGCGCAACTATCTTTCGCAGATCTTGCAGATCACGGGCGGTAACGTCAGCCAAGCGGCGCGCTTGGCGAAGCGCAATCGCACCGACTTCTACAAACTTCTTTCGCGGCATCAGCTCACGCCCGATGAATTCAAAGGCCGTCTCTAACCACTTGAAGAATAGGCCAGGAACTTCGCATCCTCGTCGCACTCACCGTCGGGAATTGCGCGAAAGGCTCAACCGATTCAACGAACTTCGAACCCGTAGTCGCTTTTGCTGTCGGACCGTCATGCCGCAATCACTGCATTTTTCGAAATTAGTCGCCGCCGCGCTTTGCTGGGCGTGTAGCTGCTCCATCCTGAGCGACGCACTTGCTTCGGAACAAGCACGCGAAGGCATTTACGTAACCAACGAAGTATCGGGCGACGTCACCGTGATCGACGGCGCCTCGCTTCGTGCGGTCGGTACGGTGAAATTGGGAAAACGTCCGCGTGGCCTAAAGATTTCGCCGTCCGGCAAGATTTTATTCGTCGCACTAAGCGGTTCTCCGATTGTCCCCCCAGGTGCCGACGAAGCCTCGGCACCACCGCCCGATAAAGCGGCGGACGGTATCGGCGTCGTCGACCTTAGAACCTTGCGCTTGCTGCGAACCCTTCGCGGCGTATCCGATCCGGAACAACTGGCGATTAGCCGCGACGGCAAGCGACTCTACGTCGCGAGCGAAGACACCGCATCGCTGCACGTACTCGATGTCGAGAGCGGAAAAAACCTAGCGAAATTAAATGTGGGCCACGAACCGGAAGGCGTTACGGCGAGTCCGGACGGCCGGCTCATGTGCGTGACTTCCGAAGGCGATTCGACCGTGAGCTTGGTGGACACGGCGACCAATTCGGTCGCGGCCACGATCGAAGTCGGCAAGCGTCCGCGTTTCTGCGCTTTTTCCCCCGAAGGCGACCGGGCCTACGTATCCGGCGAGCTGGATGCGTCGATCACGGTGATCGACGTTCGATCCAGAAAGACGCTGCAAAAAATCACTTTGACGGGCGAGAACGTGCGGCCGATGGGCATCGCCGTCACCGCGGACGGCAAACGCCTTTATGCGACCACCGGACGCGGCGGCACGCTGGTTGAAATCGATACGAGCACGTATCGAATCGAGCGCTCGGTGCAAGTCGGTCCACGGCCTTGGAACGTGGCGCTCAGCCAAGACGGCAACCACATTTACACCGCGAACGGACCGTCGAACGACGTCTCCGTCGTCGACGCCAAGTCGTTCGCCGTCGTGCGCAAGATCTCCGCCGGAGAACGGCCCTGGGGCGTCATCGTTGCACCGTTGCTCAAGCAGTAGATTCTTTTCGCTTCCAATACCGCTTCCGCAGCATCCGCATTGCCGACCGCTCGACCGTTTTTGACAGGCAATAGCCGAACACGAGCGCACTCGGCACCGCTATCGCCAACAGAACCCAATGCGGGACGTTGCAATCGTTCATCGCGTTCATAGACGAATGGCCCGGCAAGCATAGTGCATGCCTGATCCGCGATTATCTCGCTATACTTCGCGCCGAAAAATAACCCGCGGCATAGGACGAACGGACACCGGGGACGAAGATCGATGATTCGAGTCAACACGGCGACGCGCATAGCCATCGGGATCGTTGCGTTGCTCATCCTTCCCGTGGCCGGCGCCGCCTTTTTGAGCGGCGAAGTGCGCTGGCGACTCGGCGTCGTCGCGCTTAAAGCGACCGGCAAACTCGATGAGCTTCCCTGGAGCGATCTGCTGCCGATGTTGAAACCGGGCTCCGGATATTGGCTGCAGCCGCTCATGCAATCGCCGAACCCGTACGCCGTGATCAACAACCCTTTCACCGGCGAGCGCGATATCAAGACCGGGCGCGCCCTGTTCCGATCGCAATGCCAATCCTGTCACGGCCCCGGCGCGAAGGGCGCTACGGCACCGGCGCTTGTCGGGCGGGAGCTCGCGCATGGCTGGAGCGACTGGGCGGTGTTTCAAACCATCAAGCGTGGCGTCAGCGGCACGCCGATGATGCCGCACGACTTGCCGTCGCCCGACCTGTGGAAGTTGGTCGCGTATATCAAGGATCTAAGCACCGCCGGCAGCGAATCCGATTCGCATGCGCTGAATGCGCTCAAGCTTCCGGCGCTCGACGTGAAGTTCGACGAGCTTCTTGCCACTGCCGGCGCCGGCGCAAATTGGCCGACTTACTACGGAAGCTTGAACGGCTATCGGTATTCGACGCTCGACCGTATCAATCGCGACACGATTCACCAGCTGCAGGCGCGCTGGATCTATCAAATGCATACCAAGAACGCGCGCCTGGAGGTAAGCCCGGTCGCCGCAAACGGCCGCTTGTTCGTGACCGACCCGGACGGCGGCGTCATCGCACTCGATGCCGCCACCGGCGCAAAACTGTGGCGCTTCAGTCGCCGCGCGCCCAGCGACGTTCCGCTTTGTTGCGTCACTGCGAATCGTGGCGTCGCTCTGCATGGCGATACGGTGTTCGTCGCGACGCTGGACGCAAAGCTGATTGCGCTCGACGGCACCAGCGGCAAAATCAAATGGCAGAAACCGATCGCCGATTATCGCAAAGGATTCAGCAGCACCGGTGCGCCGCTGATCGTCAAGGACATGGTGATCACGGGCATCGCCGGCGCCGAATACGGCGTAGTCGGTTTCGTCGCCGCATTCGATGTACGCGACGGCAAGCCGCTCTGGCGGTTCGACACGATCCCGAAGCCGGGTGAGAAAGGCAATGACACCTGGGCGGGCGACTCGTGGCAGACCGGCGGCGCAACAACATGGATGACGGGCACCTACGATGCCGAGACAAATTTGATTTTTTGGGGAATCGCAAACCCCGCGCCCGACTACGACGCGTCGCTGCGCGTGGGCGATAATTTGTATTCGAATTGCGTTGTCGCACTCGACGCCGACACCGGCAAACTCGCTTGGCATTTTCAATACACGCCGGGCGACGATCACGACTGGGATTCGGTGCAGGTACCGATGCTCGCCGACGTGAAAGTCGGCGCGCAGACGCAAAAAGTGGTTCTGCAAGCGAACCGCAATGGATTCTTCTATGCACTCGATCGAGTCACCGGTAACTATCTCTGGGCCGTTCCTTACGTTCGGCAAAGTTGGGCCGAACGAATCGATGCCGGCGGTCGCCCAGTGAAACGTCCCGAGGCCACGCCGACATCACGCGGCACCCTGGTCTATCCGGGCGGCACGGGCGCCACCAATTGGTGGCCGCCGACTTTCAACCCGAGTGCGCAACTTTTCATCGTCGCGGCCCTCGAACGGCCGGGCATCTTTTTCAAGGCCGACATCGGCGAGCGCCGCGAAGGCGATAAGCTGCTCGGCGGCGGCTCGACCGGCACTTCGGCCAGTCATTACACCGCCGTGCGCGCGCTCGATCCGCGCGACGGCAAACTACGCTGGGAACATCGCTCCATCGACGGGCACAGCGAAGGACACGTATTCGGGCTGTTGAGCACGGCGGGCGGATTGGTATTTGCCAGCGATCAATCGCGCCTCATCGCCCTCGATATCGACGATGGGTCGCTGCTTTGGTCGTTCGAGGCGGGCGGACGGATTTTCTCGCCTCCCACGACATACCTGGCCAACGGCGAGCAAATGATTGCCTTCGCTTCGGGCGACGTCATCGTTGCCTTATCCCTGCCTGTCGCGGTGAAGACCGCGCGGCACTGATCAAGAGAATTACGTCGAATGGCCCTTTGGTCAGTTGCCCGCACCGTTGTCATACCCATATGGTACAAAGAGTGGAATTAACGTCTCGACGCAATGCCGTTTGCGAATCGCGGCAACAGAAACCGAACCCTAACGTGTCGATCGGATCATGAGTGACGTGAATGCGAACAACATGGCGCGGCCGGCGGCCGGCAAACGCGTGGGCGTCTATCTCGCCATCGTGCTGTGCGCCGCGCTGGCGGCCGCTTACTATCACTTGCGCACCGACAGTCTCTTCGGATGCCAGGGCAGCGGCTATTCCAAAGAGCGCTATCTCGTTTATTGCCAGACGGACGGCTACGGCGATTTCGACCACGGCGCCTTTTGGTTCGATCTCGAACCGGAGGCGACCGGCGCTGCACGCCGTGCCGACTTGGTGTTCGTCGGCAACAGCCGCCTGCAATACGGGCTCTCGACGACCACGACGCAGGAATGGCTGTCGAAGAATGCGCCCTCTTTTTATTTGCTGGGATTCGCCTATCACCCGCGCGTTCTATTTCAGCGCGCGCTGATCGAAAGGCTCAAGCCGCGCGCACGCGTCTACGTGATCAATCTCGATTCGTTCTTCGAGGAAAATGCAAGCGTACCGGCACGAACGGTGATGAACGATCCTGATGCCAACTCGCATTATCGTTGGAAGCATTTTTGGCAGTACCTGCATCGCGGCATCTGCGGCACGATCCCAAGCTTCTGCGGAAATTCCTACGCGATATTCCGCACACGCAACACCGGTATGTGGCAATCGTCGGGGCGCATCATCGCGAACGAAGCCGCCTCGGTCGACGACAAGATCGACGCCGACATGGTGAAACGCGAAGTCGCATCCGGACGCAAGTTCATCGACGGACTGGGCATCGATCCGCGCTGCGTCATCTTCACGCTGGTTCCCACCGTGGACGCGCAGACCGCGACGTCGGCGGCGATCGCAAAAGAACTTGGCGCTGACTTCATCGCACCCGAACTCGACGATCTTTTGACCTTCGACGGTTCGCATTTGGATAACGAGAGCGCCGAACGCTGGTCCGGGGCTTTTTTCGATGCAGCAGGCGCGAAGATTCGCGCGTGCCTCGCGAACGCGTCTGACGGGTAAGGCTACTTGCATGCTCGATTGGTTGCAGAACCCGCCGGATTTCAAGAATCAGCTTCGCGACGCGCAGTCGGCCACAGCCCCCAGCGAGCGTGTCAGCCGACTCCTTGCACTCGTCCAATATCGATTGGATTTTCTGCAAACCATCCAAGTGAACCGCGCGATCGATACGCTTTCCGCGGAGTTCGAGTCGCAATTCAAACCGTTGCGCCTAGCCATCCTCGGATCGGCGACCGTCGATCACTTGCTGCCCGCGATCCGCATCGCTGCCTTGCGTCGCGGCGTCTACGTCGAAGCGTATTGCGGCGGCTTCGGTCAATACCGTCAGGAGATCATGGCTTCGAGCTCAGCCTTGCATCGCTTCGCGCCTGACGTCGTCGTGTTTTCGCTCGATGCGGCACAAATCGCCTCGCAAATCGACATCGCCTGCCCTGCTTCTCAAGCCGATGAGATTCTGCGCGCGGCAATCGCTGAACTGCGATCACTGTGGCGCCGCGCGCGCGACACACTTAAAGCGAGCGTCATTCAACAAACCTTCCTCAACGTCGCCGAGCCGTTGTTCGGTAGTCACGATCGTCTCGTGCCCGGCGCACCCTGGCGTGCGATCGAGCGACTCAATGAAATAGTGGCCGAAGCCGTGGCCAGCGACGGCGTTGCGCTATTGGACGTGGCGCGCGCAAGTCAGCGCGACGGACTCGATGCGTGGTATGACTCGGTTCGATATCTGCAGGCCAAGCAAGAAATCGCCCCGCACGCCGCGGCGCTTTACGGCGACCTTCTCGGTCGCATTTTGGCCGCGCAACAAGGCAAATCGAAGAAGTGCCTAGTGCTCGATCTCGACAACACGCTTTGGGGCGGCATAGTGGGTGACGACGGCGTGAACGGCGTGGTCCTCGGCCAGGGCAGCGGGCCAGGCGAAGCTTATTTAGCGGTGCAACGCCATGCAAAGCAGCTGAAGGATCGCGGAATCATTCTCGCCGTGTGTTCAAAGAACGATCCCAAGATCGCCGCGGAAGCCTTCGACACGCATCCCGAAATGGTGCTCAAGAAATCCGACATCGCCGCGTTCATGGCGAACTGGGACGACAAGGCGCGCAATCTCGAGGCGATTGCTCGGCAGCTCAACATCGGCCTCGACAGTTTGGTGTTTCTCGACGACAACCCCGTCGAGCGCGCAAGAATTCGCGAAGCGCTGCCAAGCGTAGCGGTGCCTGAACTTCCGGACGACGTCTCCGGATACGTGCGCCGCCTTGCGGATGCCGGTTACTTCGAAGCCGTCGCCTTTACAACGGAGGATCGACAGCGTGCGGAACAGTATGCGCAAAACGCACAGCGCGACGCGCTGCAAAGCTCGATGCAAAGCATGGAGGAGTTCCTGCAGAATTTATGCATGAGCGTGATTTACGGCACGGTGACCTCCGTCGATCTCCCACGGGTCGTCCAGCTCATCAACAAGACGAATCAATTCACGCCCACCACGCGGCGTTATTCCGCCGAGCAGGTCGCAGGCTTGCGAAACACGCCCGGCGCCGTGCTTCTCCAATTTCGACTCAAGGATCGTTTCGGCGACAACGGCCTGGTAAGCGCCATGGTGATGCTGCCGGTCGCGGGCGCAGTCGACAAACTGGAAATCGACGCGTGGGTCATGAGCTGCCGCGTATTCGGCAGGCAACTCGAACACGAAGCGCTCAACATCGCCGTCGAAACCGCACGCGAACGCGGTGTTCGCGAACTTATTGCCACGTATGTCCCCACCGCAAAGAATGCGGTGACCGCCGACCTCTACAAGAACTTCGGGTTCGAGCCTGCCGACCTTCCTTCACAGCCGGCCGGAGCTTCGCGCTGGGTATTGAAGATCGACGACTACCGCGCAAGCGCCACCTTCATCCAACGCGAGAATCAAACGTCATGACCGTCGACGCCGTTCTGGACGATTTCACGCAAATCCTTCGCAATTTGCTGGGGGACGATCAGATCACTCTCAAAGGCGATACCCGCCGCCCCGACGTACCCGGTTGGGACTCGTTCAACTACGTGAACTTCGTGGTCGCGGTCGAAATGCACTACGGCATTAAATTCGGCGTCGCGGAAGTCGAATCGTTTCAAACCGTCGGCGAGATCGCACAGCGCACGGCCGCCCTGCTCCAGGGAAAACGCAAATAGAGGAAGGCCACGGTGCTGTTCAATTCGTACGAATTCATTCTCGTCTTCCTGCCGGTCACGCTGGCCTTGTTTTATTTTCTGGGCGCGCACTCGCGAGTCGCCGCGCTGCGCTGGCTCATTTTCGTCTCGCTGGCTTTCTACGCATGGTGGCGGCCGCTCAACGTTGCGATCATTCTGCCTTCGATCCTGATCAACTTCGCGCTCGCACAACGCCTGCAGCGCCTGGCATCCGACGAAAGCAAGCAACGGGCGGCGAAAATCACGCTGATCGCCGGAATCGTCTTCAACGTCGCCTTTCTCGGCTACTTCAAGTATTGGACGTTCCTGACGGAAGTCGCCAACGATTCGTTCGGCACGCAATTCGTCCTGCAGCACGTCATTCTCCCGCTCGGCATTTCCTTTATCACGTTTCAGAAGATCGCGTTCTTGATCGACGTGCACTCCGGACGCGTGAAGGAATTCACCTTCTCGGAGTATTCGCTCTTCGTCCTCTTCTTTCCGCAGTTGATCGCCGGACCCATCGTGCACTACCGAGAGATGATGCCCCAGTTCAAAGAAGCGGAGTGCAAATTCGATGCGGCGCATCTCGGCGTCGGCTTGACGATGTTCTGCTTCGGACTGTTCAAAAAAGCGTTTCTGGCGGACGGCATCGCGCCCTACGTGACGCCGATCTACGAGCGTGCAGCCCAGGGCGACCCGGTATCGATGCTCCCCGCGATGATGGCCGCGATCGGCTTTACGTTCCAAATCTATTTCGATTTTTCCGGTTACTCGGACATGGCCATCGGCATCGCACGCTGTTTCGGCATTCGCTTGCCGGTTAACTTCGATTCGCCTTTGCGCGCATCGAGCATCATCGAGTACTGGCTACGCTGGCACATCACGCTGTCCCGCTTCCTCACGGCCTACATTTACAATCCCCTGCTGATGTCGCTCACGCGGCGCCGCTTAGCGAACGGCAAACCCGCGCTCAGCAGCCGCAACGTCGACGCCGGCGCGTTCGTCTCGCTCATTGCATTTCCCACGTTGGTCACGATGTTCATTTCCGGCATCTGGCACGGCGCCGGTTATACCTTCATCGTGTGGGGTCTATTGCACGGTGCGTACTTGTCGATCAATCACGGCTGGAGATTACTTAAGGCGAAATACTGGCCGGCCTTGGCCAAGCGCGCGCAAACGCGGCATTTCGGCGGAATCGTGCTCACGTTCACCGCCGTCGTGATTGCAATGGTGTATTTCAAGGCCGCGAGTCTCAAGGCGGCAGGGATCATTCTCGGCGGAATAGTAGGCGCTCATGGCGTCGGACTACCGGTTTCGCTCTTCGAACATGCAGGTCCGCTCGCCGCATTGATGGAAAAAACCGGCGGCGGCGCCGAATCCTGGTGGGGGGCGATCGACTTCGTATGGCTGACTTTCTGGATCGTATTGATGTTCGCGATAGTTTTCTTTTGTCCCAGCACCAACCAATTGCTGGCTCGCTACGAGCCGGCGTTGAACGCCAAGCCCCTCCTCTCCTCGCCACGCGGATGGCTTGCACGCCTGGAGTGGAGTCCTTCTGTCAAGTGGGGAATTGCGATAGCGGCGCTCACCTTCGCCGCAATTCTCCGACTCGGAGGGCCCAGCGAATTCTTATACTGGCAATTCTAAAAACCAGCGCCCGCAACGGGGTTTCGATTTGATGTCGCAAAAAATGGCCACCGGCGCGATGTGGATGGTGCTGTTCAAATTGTTGGAACGCGGTCTGGGGCTCATCAGCACCCTCATGCTCGCCCGCCTCCTGGCGCCGAAGGATTTCGGCATCGTGGCCATGGCGATGTCCCTCATCGCGTTGCTCGAATTGTTCAGCGCGTTCGGCATGGACACCGTCTTGATCCAGCAGAACAACGCGACCGACGTGCACTTCAACACCGCTTGGACGATGAACGTGCTCGCAGGATGGGCCGTCGGTTTGGTTCTATTGGCGCTCGCCTGGCCAGCGGCGCACTTCTATCGCGAGCCGGAACTATTGGGCGTCGTGTGCGCATTTGCGCTAAGCGCGGCCCTGCAGGGCTTCGAGAACATCGGGGTCGTGCAATTCCGCAAGGAACAGCGGTTCGACAAGGAGTTCCATTACTTGCTGACCAAGAAGATCATGGGTTTCGCGATCATCGTTCCGCTCGCGTTTTGGCTGCGGAACTATTGGGCGCTGGTCGTCGGCACGCTCACAGGCCGCATCGGCATCGTGATCTACAGCTACTTCGCGCATCCGTATCGACCGCGCTTTTCGCTCGGCGTCGTGTCGGAAATGATGCATTTTTCCAAGTGGCTGATGATGCAAAATGCGCTTACGTTCCTGAAAGAGCGCTCGGCCAGTTTTTTCATCGGCCGCTTCGCCGGTTCCGCGGCGCTCGGAAGTTTCAGCGTTTCGGCGGAGATCGCCAGCATGCCCGGCACCGAGCTGGTCGCGCCGATCAATCGCGCCATCCTGCCCGCGTACGTGAAACTTGCACACGACCCGCGTGCGCTCGGTCGCGAATATTTGACCGTGATGTCCGGCATCGCGCTCCTCGGCGTCCCCGCCGTGGCGGGCGTCGCGCTAGCGGCGCCGTTTATCGTATTGCTCGTACTTGGCCCACAGTGGACAGAGGCCCGCGCGCTGCTCGAAATCCTCGCGTTCTTCGGCATCACGCAAGTATTGCAGAGCAACGCCTATTCCGCGTTCATCGCACTCGGCAAACCGAGCATCTTCGCGAAGATCAATGCCTTCCATGTCGTTGCGTTGCTGATTTGTCTCGTGGCATTGACGCCGAGTTTCGGCGCGCACGGCGCCGCCTGGGGTTACGTAATCGCCGCAATCGCCGCGTTGCCGGTGAATTTCTACTACATCACCAAGTTCTTGGGATTGCGCGCCATAGACGTCGTGGCGGGGCTTTGGCGGCCGCTTGCGGCCACCGCCGTCATGTTCGTGACCGGGAAACTCTTCGGACCTGAATTGACGAGCGCCGCCGTTTCGTCAGCGGACGCCGTGGTGCCGCTTGCCATCTGCGTGGCATCGGGCGCAGCCACCTATGTCGTCGCAGACATCCTCCTATGGATGCTTGCAGGACGTCCGGACGGCGCGGAACGATGGATGCTGAGCCAACTACAGAACACCGCACGATCGCTAAGGCATAAATTCACCGCAAAGAGCGGCGGCGGACAGTGATGTTTTATTGCTGTTGGCTATTGCGCCTCAGCCAGATCTCCCGCCAGTAGGGCGTGATCGCGCGCGGACAAAGCAACCGATCGGCGCTGTAGTGACCGCTGCAGACGACACCGTCCAGCGTGATGCACGGATTTTTCATTTCCATCATCTTGCCGGTGCGCTCGTCGATGATCTTGGTGACGCGGCGATGGACTTTGAAATCCTGTTCGCAGAAATAGGTTTGCTCGACATCGAACCACATGCCGCGGTTCTTGCTGTTGCGGTCGAGCGTCACGACGATTTCGTTTAGCGGTTTGACGCGCACCGAATCGCCGGGTTGCAGGTTGGTGTGTTCGGTCGGCGTTTGCTGCCCCGACGCGACTTCCCCCGAGACGATGGGGGCAGGCAGTCCGGTTAGCAAACGGTGCACACGATCGTTGATGCGACTCCAGATTCGGTAGCCGAAAGGCACTCGCAACAATTGACGCGTCCACGAAAGCGCCAAGACTTTTAGCACCAACCCGGGCGGGTGGTTTCGCGACACGATGTCGAGAAAATATTGCCGAACGTTCCACCATGGCAACTGATGCGAAGCATGGATCAATTCGGTAGCTTGACACGAATACGTGTCTTGCGTGCCGGTCGGCAATGCGACCTTTTCCGCGACGGTCAGCGGACGATCCACCGGCAGCTCGCTCGATGGCGGTCTCGACGGACGCTTCAACCAAACGTCCTTCCAAAAAATATTGCATTCGGCCTGGCAACCGCCGTGCGCAGAACCGTTGCAGCGACTTGCTTCGAGATGAACGACACGATTGATGCGGCGGCCGCCTGTCTTGTGCGCAGGGTCGCAGGTCTTATGAGCGACGGCAGCTACTCGCACCGTGCGACCGCACCAGGCCAGCATTTCGGGCATGAATGGCATGCCCTCGTGACATCCCTTATTGTCGAGCGTCGCCATGATCTCCTCGGACGAGCGCACTTCGACCCACTCGCCGGCGCGAAAATCGGAAAGCACCCAGCCGTTGTCTTCGATACGTTGGTTCATCGTTTATTTCGCCCCCACCAAACCGAATGCGAGCAGCATTCTGCCGGAGGAAATCGCTACGTATTGTTCGCCGTCGACTTGATAACTCATCGGTGATGCGCCGATACGGGCGCCGGTCGGGAACGACCAGAGCGGTTTTCCGTCTCGCGAATCGAGCGCATAGAACAATTGATCGTCGGCGGCAAAGAGCACGCCGCCCGCCGTCGACACGAGTCCGTTCAGGTGCAGATCGTCGTCGAGACTATCCTGACCGCGATGCCGCCAAGCGACCGAGCCGTCGCTGGCTTTGATGGCCACCACTTCCTGGTAGTGCACGATGCCCGGCGCGGCTTG
Organism: uncultured Steroidobacteraceae bacterium; assembly: GCA_964597495.1. Classification (GTDB taxonomy): domain Bacteria; phylum Pseudomonadota; class Gammaproteobacteria; order Steroidobacterales; family Steroidobacteraceae; genus CAZQYC01. Next base: position 13,407 of record CAZQYC010000018.1, read on the forward strand.
CGTGAATCCCGAAAGATACAACTGCCTATCTTCCGGCTTCGATTTATTGTTCACGAAGTAAAGCCCGGCATGTTGCAGCGCCGGCACGAACATCAAATCAAGCTGTGCGTCGTAACTGGGCGACCACCAATTCGTGGCCCCCTGCACGCCCGGGTATACAAGCGTTCCCGACGGACTCGGCATCGCCGCATCGATTCGGATAGGACGTCCGTTGGGATCTAACCCTTTAGCCCACGTTTGATTTACGTACGGCGCTCCATAAAGGAACTTGCCGTTATCGCGATTCAACGCGTAGAAAAATCCGTTGCGATTCGCCCAGATCAGCTGTCGCGGAGCATCGTTCTGCGGACGTTCGATCAGCACGGGAATCTGCACGGAATCCCAGTCGTGCGCATCTGCAGGCGTGAACTGGAAGTGCCACAGCTTCTCGCCGGTCGCACCGCGTAAGGCAACGACCGAATCGGTGTAAAGATTGTCGCCCTTGCGGTAGTCCGCATTGTGATTCGGCGCCGGATTGCCGGTTCCCCACAAGACGATGTCGCGTTCGGCGTCGTAAGAGCCGGTGAGCCACGTTGCACCGCCGCCGGTCTTCCACATCTCGCCCGCCGGCCACGTATCGTGCCCTGCCTCGCCGGGTCCGGGAATGGTGTTGAAGCGCCATTTTTCCTTGCCGGTCGCGGCGTCGAATGCCGCAATAAAGCCGCGATTGGGATAGTCGCCGCCGCCCGCGCCGGTCACCACCGTCGTGCCGAATGCCAGCGGTGCGCCGGTAATGCTGATCGCTTTTGCATAGTCGGGCGCTACCGACGTTTCCCAAAGTTTCTTGCCGGTCTGCGCGGACAGCGCGATCAACTTTGCGTCGATCGTGCCGACGAAAAGCTTGTCGTCCAAAATCGCCACGCCGCGATTGGTCACGCCGCAGCAGGACAGCGCATCGGGCGGCAATTCGCGATTGAACTCCCAAATCGTCTTGCCATTGCGCGCATCCAGCGCGATGACGCTGCCGGAATGCGTGACGAACATCACCCCGTTGCGCACGATCGGCGTCATTTGGATGCGCTCGCCGAGCTTGCGGAATTGATGGACCCACTTCGGCGCAAGATTCGCCGCGTTGCCGCGATTGATTTGCGTCAGCGCGCTATGGCGCGTGCCGGAGTACGAACCGGAGTACGTCAACCAATCGGCGCCGGGCTCCTTGATCGACTTCAATTCGTCCGGAGTCACTTTAATGTCCGCCGTCAACGCGGGCACGGAATCTGCGCCGACCTTGACGCGCGCGGTATCCATGGAGCGAATGTAGGCAACCGTTTGCCAAATGCGCTTGTAGTCCCAGTCGTGGGACGGCATGGCCGTGCCCGGTACGCCGTGTTTGATCGTGCGAAGCAGCGCCCAATCGCTGTCGCCGTGATTGTAGGTGCGATTGACGAGCGAAGGGCCTGTGCCACCACCTGCGTTGGCACCGTGACATCCCGCGCAATCGGTACGGAAAGTTTCACCGCCGGCCTTCGCATCGTCGAGAGAGGCGAATGGATTGGTGATCGAAGCATAGGCATTGTGCGTTTCGGGCAGATTCGCCAACCAGTATCCCGAGCCAGGCAGCACCATTTTTGCCGCATCTCCCACGGAAAGATCGGGTACGTCGCCCTTGAGCACCAGCCAAAGGACTTGTGCCCGCCAATGCATCGCATCGATGCGCCATATGGCCAATGCAACGACCGCCACGCCGACGACGGCGAGCGCCGCTGCGATTTTCAGCACGCTACGAATTTTCATTTTGCTTTTCTATTCCCGAATGAATGTCGATGCTTCGTTTACGCGCCGGCTGGTTGGGGCGGCCCTGCCTCGTACGGCGCGGTGGCTTCCTGCGGCAGATGCGCGAGGGTCTTGCAATTTAAATAATCACCCATCGTCGTCCCGGTCGGGCGCGAATCCACATTGGATGCACCGCGAAGCGTGCGCACGTCGCCCAAATGAACGGTTCGAAAGTCGATGCTGAAGCGCGTGCGTCCGGACGAATTCGGCACCGAGGAATGCAATTGCGCCGCGGAGAAAACGATCAGCCCACCCGGTTCGGGCAGCAAACGAATATCGGGCTCCGTTTGCACGGGCTCGACCGCTTTCGGTTGCTCTCGGGTGTCGACGCCGATCTGCTCGTGCGCGTTGAAACGCGAAGTGCGGTTCCATTCCTGATAATCGTAGTTCGCGGACGTGTTCTTCACCGGTTTCGACCAAAACTGCGGATGAAAGGCCATGCAATTGTCGGGCGCGAGCGGATAAATCGGCAGCCACCAATTGATTTGGTTCATCGGCGCCGAGTACCAGGTGTCGCGATGCGGATGAAATGCATAAGCGATGCCCGTGGTGAGATAGCCGTCGCTCGTTGAGGTTCGCATGCGCGGCACGTCGAAGTACGTTTGGTCCGGATCGCAGCCAGCCTCCACCAGCAGCTGCGGCAACAATTCTTTGCAGCCCGCGTGGTGAATGAACTTAGGCTTCAATATCGCTAGACGCGCCGCGTACTCCTGCACTGGCAAAGTATCCTGCGCTTTTTCGGGATCGAGGCCGTCGAAAGTTTCCTCGATCATCTCGCGCGCAAATTGCACGAGACGTAACGCCGCGGGAAACGGACGGTAGACGAACAAGTCACCGGCGTACAGACGCGCGCGACGTTGATCGTCGTTGAGCTTCGCGTCGTAGTGAATGGCGGTCATACAGCGTACCCGTCGGTCATTTCTTCCAGACAGCCCAAGGGCACTGGCCTTGCGCGTCCATTCGATCGAAGGTGATCTTGTCCTTGAAGTTGTCCATTGCCTGCCAGAAGCCCAAATGCTGGTACGTGGTCAGTTGTCGCTTTTCGATCAGGCGCGCGAACGGCTGCTCGACGAGTTCCTCGCCTTCTTGGATGTAATCGAAAATCTCGCGCTTCAACGCAAAGAACCCGCCGTTGACCAGAAACATCGAAGCATGCGCCAGTCCCATCGAAGTGACGTAGCGATCCTTGTCGGCGTGCACGAGATGGAAGCTCGCAGCCGAACGCACGGACGCAAAGCTAGCGATCACGTTCTGGCTTTCGAAATCGTCGATCAACTTGTCGAGCGGAATGTCCGAAAGCCCGTCCGCGTAGTTGGCGAGAAATGCCGGTTCGTCGGCGACATACTTGCGAACGCGCAACAGCCGCTGGCCGATGTTCGAATGAAGGCCGGTGTCGACGAAGGTGATCTTCCAGTCAGCCACGTCCGACGAATGCAACTCGACGTTACGGCCGGCATTCGACCAAGTGAAATCGTTGGACATCGTTTCCTGATAATTCAGGAAATACTCCCGAATCAAGTCGCCGCGATAGCCGAGGCACAGGATGAACTCTTTATGTCCGTAGTGCGCGTAGTAGCGCATTATGTGCCACAAGATCGGCCGGAAGCCGATGTTGACCAACGGCTTCGGTATGGTGTCGGAGTGCTCCCTGAGCCGCGTTCCCAACCCACCGCAAAACAATACGACTTTCATAACTATCCAATTCGTTCGCTAGTGCTTATCAAGAGTCCGGCAGTCTGCAACTCATCCGCCGCCGATCGAATCACGGTAAACGGAAGGCCCGCTGTTTCCGCGATTTCCAGAAGCGAACGGCGGCCGTTCGACTGATTCAACACCCAGAGCAGCGCGTGCTCGCGCCCGCTCGGCTCCGTGCCGCCTGTCGGGCGATATAGACCTCGTTTACCGAGCCGCGGCTCGCATTTTGGCTGAGTATTGAGATACGTGCCATTGCCCTCTAGTGCCTGAACGATCCGCGCCGCGGCACATAGCGATTCGGCCAGGAACTCCGGGCGAACCAAGTCTAAATTGTCGCCAGAGGTATGGTATTCGGGATAGCCGCCGTTCGGGGAGCGCGTCAGTCGACCGACCGGCAAATCGAAACCCGGCGAACAGAATTGCCGTTCGTCATAACCGTAGGGCGAAAACGCCTCAATGCGGCTCTGCGCGTTCAACGTTTTGACAATGTGCGTCGCGACTCGATCGATTTCGGCATCCGGGCGCGCACTTCTTTTATAAGTTAAAGGCCCGCTATCGCCCATGAGCCCAAGGACCAAGCCGTGCGCGATGCGGCCCACGTTCGCTTCATTGATCGCAAGCCAAGTAATCGCGCCGATGGTGCCTGGCGAAAATACAAACCGATAGCTGTAGCGACGCGGGCTTTTGGCTACCGCGCGCGCCAACTCCATCGCCACGGCAATGCCGGCGGCATTGTCATTCGCGAGCGAAGGATGGCAGACGTGAGTGAAGATAATCACTTCTCGGTCGGATTCGCCAGGCAGAAAACATTCTGCGTACGTCAGACTTCCGGCCTTGAGCTCGGAGTCGATGCACACTTCGTAGTTGCCGTCCGCGAGCGCGAGCAAATCGCGATGCCGCAGGCAGAACCCCCACTTCGGTGCGTAATAGCTGGTTCGATACGGAATAAGATCCGGCGCGTCCGGCAACGTATGAAGATGCGGCCGCAACTCGGCGAGCGACATCGTGGCGCGCACCGGTGTCGAATAGCTCATGATGTGCAGATTCGACGCTTGAAAGTCGATGACACGGCGTCCATCGGCGGATTTCACGTAGGCGTCGCGGATATTCCATTCGAGCGGCACTTCCCAATCGAACGCTGGCGTACCGCTCGGCACTTCATGCAACTTCAAAGGCACGCGCTTGCCGACACACTCCAAGGTTCGTCGGACGCCGTTCCCCGTAATGCTCCGGCAGATCGGGAAAATTTCGCCCACGAACTCATAGGCGCGCGCGCCAACTGCTCGGCATGCTTCCGGCGTCAGCAATTCGTTTACGGTCACGGCGTCGGTGTCGGACATGCGTTAGTGGCCTGCTTGCAGCCGGCGACGAAACTCGTCGCTGTGCCGCGCGCGATCGAACAAGATCGCGTCGCGATCCCGCTCGGAAATCTCAGTGACCGGTGCCGGCCACGAAATGTTGAACGCCGGTTCGTCGTAACGGTAACCCGCACTCAATTCAGGCACATAGAAATCGGTCATTTGGTACAAGAGCTCGCTTTCGTCGCGCAATGCCTGAAACCCATGCGCAACGCCCTCCGGCACGTACAGGGCCAGATAATTCTCCGCATTGAGCTCGACCGTATAGCGCTGCAAAAACGTCTCCGAATCCGGCCGCAAATCGACGATGACGTCGAAAATCCCGCCGCGAACGCAGCGAATTAGTTTCGCTTCGCACGAAGGCGGCCATTGAAAGTGCATGCCGCGAACCGTGCCGCGCTTGTAATTGAAAGAGAGGCTCGCTTGCACCAGCGGTCGGACAAGCGCTTGCGCTTCGAATTCACGCTGGCAGTAGATACGGCCGAATCGGCCTCGCGAATCACGATGCGGTTCGGTGACGACGAGCCAGGCGCCCGCGAGGCCGGTCGGGCGAAACTGCATCACGGCCGCCAATAGAACTGTTCGTCGAGCTGGCTAGTTTTACTGAGATAACGCAACTGCTTCAAACGCGTGAAGGCTCGATAGCCGAACGTCTCGGGCGCCATTTCGATGCGCTCGAACAACGCGTGCAATTCGCGCGCGCCGTCGGCCGCGGTCCATTTACATTTGAAGCCCGGCACCAGTTTGGCAATCTTGTCGAACGAAACTCGATAGCTGCGATTGTCCGCCGAGGGCGGACCGGCGGAAACGACGCATCCCGGAAATTCGGACGCGACGATTTGCGCGAGTTCGCGCACGCGATAATTTTCCGTTGTCGATCCGACGTTGAAGATCTGTCCGTTCACGACGCCTTGGTCGGCTTCCAACACCGCCCGAACCGAATTGCAAATGTCTTCCACATGCACGACCGGCCGCCATGGGCTGCCGTCGCTGGTCATTGCGATTTTCTTTACGGTCCACGCAAGACCGCTCAAATCGTTGATGACGATGTCGAACCGCATGCGAGGCGACGCGCCGTAGGCAGTGGCGTTGCGCATGAAAGTTACGCAGAAGCTTCCATCGCCCAACGCACCGACGTCTTTTTCGACGAGCACCTTGCATTTGGCGTAGGCCGTTTGCGGATTGACGGGTGACGTTTCGTCGAGGAAATCGCCGTTGCCGACGCCGTAGACGCTGCACGACGAGGCATACACGAAGCGCTTTACGCCGGCGGCTTTCGCGAGCTTTGCGATCCGCACCGAGCCCTCGTGATTGATTTGGTAGGTGACCTCGGGTTTGTTTTCGCCTAGCGGATCATTCGAAAGCTCCGCGAGGTGCACCACGGCATCGAAGCCCTCAAAATCCCTCGCCTCCACCTGCCGCAAATCCTTATTGATCAAACGTGGGGTCGTATAAGGTTGTTGCCGCGGGCTGTATAGCCACCCGTCGCGGTAGTAGCCCGTGTCTAGCCCGACAACATTGTGACCCGCTGCGATCAGCAAGGGACCAAGCCGCGAACCGATATACCCTTCAGTACCAGTAACTAGAATTTTCATGAACTTTCGTTCGTTGGCGAATTAAGTCATTATGGATCCGCGCTGAAGCATCAGGCGGAAACCTATATTGCCAGACGACTGACGGCCAAGGCTATTTTTTGCACAGCTCAGCCATAGACGGCGCTACGTGCGTCACACTCCCGCCGGAGCAATTCCGTCGATTTCAGTGGCGCGACGCTGCTCCGACACTGCAGAATACGCAAGGAGTACACGGAACTGAGACTCCTACAGTGAGAATTGCACATACAGACGACCGAACGTCGTCATCCAGAATAAATAACAATCCGCAACCGCCCTTCGTCCAATGAGTCAGCCAGCACAATCCGTCCGCTTCGGATCGAACGCAAAGCCCCCGCGCGTCTCGATCGGAATGCCCGCCTACAATGCGGAGCTGCACATCGAAGCGGCGCTCGATGCCATTCTTAGCCAGTCGTTCACCGACCTTGAACTGATCATCTCCGACAATGCATCCACCGACCGCACGGTCGCGATTTGCAAGTCCGTGGCCGCACGCGATCCGCGCGTGCGCGTACTCACCAATCCCGTCAATCTGGGCGTCAATCCCAACTACCGCAAATGCGCTGAGGCGGCACGCGGCGAATTCTTCAAGTGGGCATCGGCGAACGACCTCATTGACACCGACTACGTCGAGAAATGCGTCGCGCATCTCGATGCGCATCCCGACGTGGTATTGGCGTTCGGCAAAACGATTCTGTTCGAACAAGACAAGTCGACGGGCACCGTTTACGAAGACCGTATCGACATGCTCGATGAGGACCCCGTCGTAAGATTGAAACGGTCGATCGAGGACCTGCGTCTCAACAACGTCATCAATGGCGTCATCCGACGCGACGCGTTGATGCGCACCTCCGTGCATCCGGACTACTACGGATCCGATTGCGTCGTACTATCGGAACTCGCGTTGAACGGGAAATTCGCATTGATCGAGGCGACGCGCTTTTATCGGCGCATGGATCGCGAAAGCGCAACTCGCCTCCAAAGCCCGCACGCCGTACGGCTGGCTCATTATCCCACCGAGCGCTTCGGGCGCTTCTTTCAAAATTGGCAGCTTCTAATGGGCTATATTTCGGCTGTCCTGCGCAGCAACTTACCGTTCGACAAACGCATGAGCGCGCTGCGTTACGTGCTACGGTGCACCTATTGGCACTTCCCGAAGCTATGGGCGGATATCTGCGAGGCCATGAAGTTTTACGCCTTTCGCATGCGGCACTGAGTCGATCGATTGCGACGTCCGATTCAGACCTTCTAAAGCAGCGAGGATTTTAAATGGCGCAGTTACAAAAGCCACCGTACGTTTTCATGGGCGGACGACTGACCCCTTGGGAGGATGCCAAGATTCACGTTTCGGCGGAGGCGCTCATTCGGGGCATCAGCGTTTTCGAAGGCATCAAAGGGTATTGGGACGCTGCCAACGCCACTATGGGTCTACTCGCCCTGCACAACCACTTTCGACGCCTGCAACAATCGGCGCAGATGGTTCACTTACCCTTCACGACCGGCTACGACGAATTCTCGGAAGCCTGTGCGTCCCTCGCGCGCGCGATTCGCGCGCCTAACAAGGATCTTTGGCTGCGACCCACGGTGTTCCCGCTGGAGGGCAATTGGGGCGCCGGCACGATCACCGATCTGGCCATCACTTGCTACACGCAGGAGATGAAGCGTCCCGACCCGATCGAGGTCGGAATCAGTTCCTGGCAAAGACCGAGCGACGCCTCGCAACCGGCGCGCTTGAAGTCGGCAGCAAACTACCAAGTGAGCCGCAATGCGCGCATCGAAGGACGCAATCACGGCTATCAAGAAATGATTTTGCTCAATCAAACCGGTCGCGTTGCCGAAGCCACCGGCGCCGCCGTCTTGATCGTGCGCAACGGCGCGGTCATCACTCCGTCTGCAGCAGAAGGGTGTCTCGAAAGCATTACCGTCGACATCGTAGAAGCGCTCTGCAAAGCGAACGGCATAGCCTTTACGCGACGGCCGGTCGATCGCTCGGAATTGTTCGTTGCCGACGAGATTTGCCTCGCCGGCACGTTGCAGGAGCTCGCGGTCGTCAAGCGACTCGACTATCGCATCATGCCGACGGCAACGCCGGTTCTCGGGGCCATCACCGACGGATTCTGGGATCTAGTCCGCGGCCGAAAAGCGGTCGCGGGATTCGAGATGACGGGTATCTAGCGACAGTTACTCCAGAACGGTGAGTTTCGGAATGGGGGCAACGAACTTGCAGCCCCATTCGCGCACGAAGCTCATCGACTCCATGATCTCCGCCCCGAGATTCCAAGGCAGCATGAAGAGATAGTCCGGTCGCGTTTCGCGAATCTTGTCGGGATGCAGAATGGGAATGCGAGTGCCCGGCGTGAACTTACCCTGCTTGTACGGATTGCGATCGACGGTGTAATCCAAAAAATCCGTGCGGATACCGCAGTAGTTGAGCAGCGTGTTGCCTTTGCCCGGCGCTCCGTAGCCCACGACCTGTTTGCCGTCGCGTTTCGCCGCAATCAGGAATTCGAGAATCTTGCGCTTGGTTTCACGAACCTGTTCGCCGAACTGTCCGTAAAACTCCAATCGCTCGAAGCCCAGCGAGCGTTCGCGGGCCAGAAGTTCCGTTACGCGTGCGCCGACCGGCCGGGTGTAATCGGCATGTTGCGCGTAGATGCGCAATGAACCGCCGTGAGTCGGAATTTCCTCGACATCGAACATCGCAAGACCGTGATGCGCGAACACCCGATGCACCGTCACGAACGAGAAATAACTGAAGTGCTCGTGATAAATCGTGTCGAATTGATTGTTCTGCATCAACTGCAGCAAATGCGGAAACTCCATCGTGATCAGTCCGTCCGGCTTCAACAGCTGTTTCATGCCGGCGACGAAGTCGTTCAGGTCCGGGACGTGCGCAAGCACGTTGTTCCCGAGCAGCAGATCGGCCTTGCCGTACTGCGCGCCGAGGCGCAACGCCGACTCGCGGCCGAAAAACGTAACTTCGGAACGGATACCTTTCTTGATCGCCGTGGCCGCCACATTGGCGGCCGGCTCGATACCCAGCACCGGCACGCCCTGCGCGACGAAATGCTGCAGTAGATAGCCGTCGTTGCTGGCGATTTCGGCAACCAAGCTTTGTTGGCCGATGCCGAAATTGGCGCGCATTTTGTCGGCATAGCGTCGCGCATGCTCAACCCAAGAATCCGAATAGGACGAGAAGTACGCGTACTCGGAAAAAATATCATCGGGAGCGACGAATGCCTGCAGTTGCACCAACCAGCAGCGGTCGCATACCAAAGCGTGCAACGGATAGAACGGTTCGGCAGCGCCCAATTGGGATTCTGCTATGTGGGTTTGACACAGCGGCGAAAGCCCAAGGTCGACAAAACTATGCGCCAGAGGCGCCGCGCAAAACCGACACTTGGCGCCGAGACGCGCGACTCTTTCGGTCGCATTCACCGCGCCGGTTACCTTGGGATCGACGACCGTACTAGCTTTCACAAACGAACACTCCGCTGAGGTTATCTACAAACAAAGCTTGCGCACATGGAACGCCTCGGCATAGCCGCTCGGCGCTCCGCTTTCTATGCCTCGCAGGCGCGCCAAGGCCGTAAACGTTTCGGCGGTAAACCAAGAACGCTGCCGTTGACTCGGAAAGCACGCGAGCAAGCAATCGACTTTGGCATCCAAATCCTCGCGCGTTAGGGGCACGAACACGTTCGGCCGACCCAAGTCGCCTTCGTATTTCGGAATTTCATATTCAAAGATCAAATGATTGCGAAACGTGTTCCATGCAAGCTCGCCCAACAAGCGATGATCTTGGTGCCGATCGTCGATGTGATGCGTAAAAATCGCGTCGGGGGAGAGACGGCGTGCGACGACTTCGAAATAGTCCTTGATTGCCGAGCCCTCGAAAGGCAAATAGCTGCCGCGAAATCGCTGCACGTCGACGCTGCAGCGATCCCCCAGCAGCCGCTTCGCGGCATGCTGCGATTCACTTTCACGCACGGCATCGCTCGTAAAAATCACCCAATGAAAATGAGCTTGCGGATAACGCCTGCTGAGAGTCAGCAGCGTGCCGCCACAACCGATTTCAATATCGTCGCAATGCGCGCCGATGCAGAGAAGCACTTTTGGACCTGAGCCACCGAACGTTAACGGATTCACGATGACCTCTAAATAAAAGCGCCGCAACAAGTGGCTATGGTTGTTCGCAATCTCTAACTCGGGAAAACGGAGAAGCCGAGCGGGATGAAAATACCTCGTAGCGATGATATATTCTACGCGACTTAAATTGCCGTGCGGCCACTTCACATATAACCGATATCTCAAGTGCGCCCAAATCGCCACGTGAAACGCCCGATAGATTCCCTCTTTAATGAATTAAATTAAAGAGCGACGAGCTGGAGCAACCCCCTGATGAAGCTAAAAGAAGCCGCACGGAGAGTTCGCGACACATCTCAAGCTTCGATCCGGCGCTTGCTCCTGCATCGTGAACTCATGTCGCTGGATCGAAACCTGGTTCGTGGCCAATTGCCGAGCGAACGCGCCATGGAAAGACTCGTGCGGGCCTGGGACAACCAAGCGTGGAGCACCGGCGTGCCGCTGCTTGCCGCCATTTTCGAATGGCTGCCGAAAACGACCGGCAGCATCGTCGAATGCGGTTCCGGCCTGTCGACTCTTATGCTTGCGAGCGCAGCGCATGCATCGGCGCGAAACGTTTTTTCCTTCGAACACGAGCCAAGCTGGGGCGCGCGCGTATTCGAACACCTTCCTCCGCATCTGCGTTCTTATGTCGAAGTGGCGATTACTCCCTTGCAGAACTTTGGCGAATTCGATTGGTACTCAGAAGGCCAGCACTCCATACCGACCTCGATCGGTTTCGTATTGTGCGATGGCCCTCCTGGCGCGACACGCGGCGGCCGCTATGGTCTCGCTCCGCGGCTGCGCGATCGTTTGGCGCCCGGATGCATCGTGCTACTCGACGACACTCAGCGTAGCGAAGAACAAGCGATCGTTCGCCGCTGGTGCAGCGAACTTCCCGCGACGATCGTGAAACAAGCACCCACCTATACGGTGCTATCGGTAACCAAATAGGCGACCGAAGCTCGGACGTGCGAAGGGTCTTATTCTGGCTAGCAGCTAGTTGCTAGCGCCTAGTGGCTAGTGGCTTCTGCTCGGCGAATTCCGCAATTTTCGCCTTTCACCGATGACCCCGCCGACGACCCTTGGTATTCTTCGGTACCTCTTGATCCGCAGACCGCGAAATTATCTTAATTACTATGCCCAAGATCGTTCATTTGATTGCCGCCGCGCGCCCGAATTTCATGAAAATCGCGCCGCTCTTCCATGCGCTGGCGCGTGAATCCTGGGTCACGCCACATTTGGTCCATACCGGACAGCACTACGACCCGAGCATGTCGGATGCTTTCTTCCGCGACCTTCGCATGCCTGCGCCGCACATCCACTTGGGAGTCGGTAGCGGCACGCATGCGGAGCAGACCGGGGGCGTCATGATCGCCTACGAAAAGGCATGTCAAACGCAAAGACCGGATTGGATCGTCGTGGTGGGCGACGTCAACTCGACGGCTGCGTGTGCCATGGTGGGCGCAAAGCTTTGGATTCCGGTGATTCACTTGGAAGCCGGTCTGCGCAGCGGCGATCGGCGCATGCCGGAAGAGATCAATCGCTTAGTCACGGATGCGATTGCCGATGTGCTGTGGACACCCTCTCCCGACGCGGATGCCAATTTGCGGCGCGAAGGCGTCGCGGCTGAACGTATCGAACGCGTCGGTAACATCATGATCGACTCGTACGAAATGGTGCGCTCTCAGATCGAAGCGGACGGCACGCGCGCGTCGATGGGCTTTACCCCCAAAGAATATGGCGTGGTCACGTTGCACCGCCCGTCGAACGTTGACGATGCCGCAACGCTTAGCTTGCTGGTGAAACAATTGGTCGCCATGTCGAAGCGGCTTCCTCTGCTGTTTGCCGTGCACCCACGCACGCGGCGGCGCCTGCAAGAATTCAACTTGCTGTCCGAGCTCGAACAGGCCAAAGCGATTCGCCTCACCGAACCTTTAGGCTACATTCAGTTCATGAATTTGGTGAGCAGCGCCAAGGCGGTGATCACGGATTCCGGCGGCGTGCAGGAAGAAAGCACCTACCTAGGCATTCCGTGTCTTACGTTGCGCGAAAACACCGAACGTCCGATCACGCTCACCGAGGGATCGAACCGATTGGTTACCGCCCAGAACGTCGTAGCGGTATTGGAGGAGGCGCTAACCGGCCGATGGACGGTGGGCCAGCGGCCGGAATTCTGGGACGGCCATACCGCAGAGCGGTGCGTCGCGGCGCTGCATCGTTTGACGAAGGCACAGTGACCGCACTGCTGCATGAATTACCCGCCCTCGCCGCGCGACGATCTGCCGACGCGATTGCCCTTCGACATCAGTCTACGTCGCTAACTTACGGCGCGCTCGCGCTGCAAATCGAGCATTTTGCGAGCGCCCTACTTCGGCTTGGCGTCCAGCGTCAAGAACGCGTCGCCATTTTCTTGCCGAAGCAATTCGAAACGGTCATCGCTTTCTTCGGCACGGCCCATGCCGGAGGCGTGTTCGTTCCGGTCAATCCGTTCTTGAAAGCAGCGCAAGTGCAACACATTCTTCGCGATTGCAACGCACGCGTGCTCGTGACGTCGCGCGACCGGCTCGGAGGGCTCGCGGAGATTCTCGTGCAATGCCCCGAACTCCAACAGGTGATCTTGGTTGACGGCACGATTGACCCTACCCGATCGTCCGCTCAATTCGAAGTCCACTCCTGGTCGAGTGCGGTGGACTCCAAGACAAAACAAGACATGCATCGCGTGATCGATATGGACATGGCAGCGATCTTGTACACCTCGGGCAGCACGGGCAAACCCAAAGGGGTGGTCCTATCGCACCGTAACATGGTGGCCGGCGCACAAAGCGTCGCGGAGTACTTGGAGAACAATGCGGACGATCGGCTCTTGGCCGTGCTGCCTTTTAGTTTCGACTACGGTTTCAGTCAGTTGTCGACGGCGTTCCATGTGGGCGGCAGCGTCGTACTGATCGACCACCTATTTGCACGCGACGTCGTCTCCACGGTTGCTAACGAACGGATAACCGGGCTCGCTGCCGTACCGCCGCTATGGATACAGCTCGCAGATTTGCGGTGGCCCGAGGAAGCAACTAAGGCGCTGCGCTATTTCACCAACTCCGGCGGGACGATGCCGGGCGGCACGCTGAAAAAGCTGCGCGCAACGTTGCCGAACGCCAAACCTTTTCTAATGTACGGCCTCACGGAAGCATTTCGGTCGACCTACTTACCCCCGAGCGAGATCGACAGGCGCCCCGGGTCCATCGGCAAAGCCATCCCAAACGTCGAAATTCTCGTGGTCCGCCAGGATGGTTCGTCGTGCGCGCCGAATGAGGAAGGCGAACTCGTGCATCGTGGTCCGTTAGTCTCGCTCGGCTACTGGAACGATCCCGGCAAAACCGCCGAACGCTTCAAGCCCGCACCGAACCAAACTCCCGGACTCACCCTGACTGAAACGGCTGTCTGGTCCGGCGATACCGTGCGAAAGGACGAAGACGGGTTTCTGTATTTCATCGGGCGTCGCGACGAGATGATCAAAACGTCCGGCTATCGCGTCAGCCCGACTGAGATCGAAGAAGTCGTCTTCGCAAGCGGATGGATCGCCGATACGGTCGCCATCGGCATTGCGCATCCTGTCTTAGGACAAGCCATCGTGGTGTTTGCCGTACCCGTACCCGGCAGGCGCGAAGATACCGATGCTCTGTTGAGCGAATGCAAAAGGCAATTGCCGACCTACATGGTGCCTGCCCATATCGAATGGCGTGCTTCGCTGCCGCGCAACCCGAACGGCAAATACGATCGCACGGGCCTAGCAAACGAACTCAACGAATTGTTCACGAATGCCCCCATGAGGGTTTCATGAGTATCGACGTCGGCGAGAAACATGCAATGCATCCGTGGTTCGCCGAAAACGATGGCGAATTGATCATCGCTGGCCGCAGTGTCTCATCGATCGCCGCGCAGGCCGGCACCACACCCTTCTACGCATACGACCGCTCGGTGATGACTCGCAAAGTGCAGCTGCTGCGCGATGTGCTGCCCAAAGACGTGCACATACACTACGCGGTTAAGGCGAATCCGATGCCGGCCGTCGTGCGGCATATGCTTTCGCTTACCGACGGGATGGACGTGGCCTCTGCTGGAGAAATGCGTATCGCGCTAAATGCGGGTGTCGATCCGAAACGAATCAGCATGGCCGGACCCGGCAAGTCCGATAGCGAGCTTCACGAAGCCGCTTCCGCAAACATCACCGTCAACATCGAGTCGGAACGCGAACTCAAGGTGCTCGCGGAAGTCGGCGCGCAGACGCGTCGCCCACCGCGCATCGCCATTCGCGTCAACCCCGACTTCGAACTCAAGAGTTCGGGAATGAAGATGAGCGGTGGCCCGAAGCAATTCGGCATCGATGCCGAACGCGTACCGGAAGTATTGCGCGCCATTGCCGATCTCGCCGTCGATTTTCAAGGCTTTCACATCTTCAGCGGCTCGCAGAATTTGCGGTCGGAATCGATCGCCGAGGCACAAACAAAATCGGTCGCACTGGCCATCGAACTGGCAAAGCACGCACCCGCACCCCCGCGGACGATAAATGTCGGCGGCGGCTTCGGCGTTCCGTATTTCGCCAACGAATCCATCCTCGATCTCGCGCCTATCGCGAACAACCTTGCAATCCTAGTGCAGGAAATGAAGTCGCAATTGCCGGAGACTCAATTGATCATCGAGCTGGGTCGTTACTTGGTAGCCGAAGCCGGCGTGTACGTGTGCCGGGTGATCGATCGAAAAATCTCGCGCGGTCAACCGTTCCTAATCACCGACGGCGGACTGCATCAGCATTTGTCGGCCTCGGGAAATTTTGGCCAGGCGATTCGCAGGAATTATCCGGTAGTGATCGCCAACCGCATGGCGGAGACGAACTACGAAGTGGTGTCGATAGTGGGCCGGCTATGCACGCCGCTCGACATGCTGGCGGATCGCGTCAAGCTGACTCGGGCCGACATCGGCGATTTAGTCGC
>CAZQYC010000018.1:29094-51708 GCA_964597495.1 uncultured Steroidobacteraceae bacterium
AAATTGCCCAACAACAGCGTCTCGGATGTCCACTGCCCCGCCGCCGATTCGACGTGCAAGGCGCTTGCGACCACATCCCTTACCTGATCTAACATACGGCCTGATCTAACATACGATTACTTTTTGACAAAACCATTGTTGCCCGAACGGGCAGATTACAGGGACGCCGCCCGACTCCGCAATGCGAGCTTGCAGCCAAGCTTCGGGAAATCGATCGATTCAGTTGCTGTTAGGGTGTGGAACGGTACCGTGAGCGCAGTGATGCTGTACTGCTATTATGTACGCCAAATTCCGAGATCGACGAAGTCCGACTCACCGCTTGATTTAGCCCCTTATAGAGGTTGCGCTCGTGGACAAGAAACTATTCGTGCTTGCTGGAACCTTGCTGCTGTCCTCTACGGCAGCGATGGCAGCCGGCGCCGGCAAGGAGGAAGCACCGAAGCTCGCACCCTGTCCCAGCAGCTATCCCTTCAAAGACGAAGTAGACTACCACGCACCGGAACAACAAGTGCGCATTCGCGGCATCGAAGGCAATCACCTAAATCCCGACGTCGAGAACCTGATCAAAGGACAATCCACGTCGAGCGTCTCCGGCGACTTGAGGTTTATCTTAGGCTACATCCCGAACCATCATCGAGCACTCACCGCGCTGATGCGCCTCGCGCTGCGCGATCGAACCGATACTCCGCCTGAAATCGGTGCGTACACCGTGCGCTGCTGGATGCATCGCGCCACCGTCTTCAATCCCAAAGACGGTAAGGCGGCAATGCTGTACGGTATTTATTTAGCCGGCAACGGCATGAATACCGAGGCGATCGAAGCGCTGGAGACTGCCAAGGAACTGCTTCCGGACAATTCGGAAATTAACTACAACTTGGGACTGCTGTATTTCAACATCAAAGACTATAAAACCTCCTTGCAGTACGCCAATCGCGCGTATGCCTTGGGCTTCCCCCTGCCGGGGCTTCGCAAAAAGCTCGCCGGCGTCGGCTTCAAAGTGGATTGAACTCAAGTACTCATTCCAGCCCGCCTAATCCGCTTAGACCAGTCCGTTTAGACAGTATCGATCGCTTATGGATACTCCGCGTCGCCTTTTGATGCTTGCATTTCAATTTCCGCCCTACAGCCAAAGCACGGGCTCGCAACGCACCCTGGCGTTCATTCGACACCTGCCGCAGTTCGGTTGGAAACCCATCGTCATTACGGCGCGTGAATCGGCGTATCCGCACATCGACAATGCGACGCTTCAAGACATTCCTCCGGGCACGGAGGTGCTTCGCGCCTGGGGCTTCGATGTGGCTCGCAAACTCGCAGTGCGCGGCATCTATCCGCGAGCGCTGGCAACACCAGACCGATGGAACAGCTGGATCATCGGCGGAGTAATCGCCGGATTGAAGGCAGTGCGAGAACATCGCCCTGCAGCGCTGTGGGCGACATTTCCCACGCCAAGCGCACTGGCGACAGCGCTGATTCTGAGACGCATGACCGGTCTGCCGCTCGTCGGCGATTTACGCGATCCCATGATTTACGAAACCTGGCCCGACAATGCGTGGGAGCGACGGGTATATGGATTCTTGGAACGCCGACTCGTGCGCGCTGCCAGCGCCATTGTCGTGACGACCCCGGGAGCGTGCCGGTTGTATCGCGAACGTTACCCAGCGTCTGCCGAGAAATTCCATGTCATCCCTAACGGCATGGAAGCCGACCATTCGCCCTCGTCGCCTGCGACCGAACCCAGTCGTTCCGAAAACATTACGCTGCTGCATAGCGGCCTCATGGAGATTCCGGATCGCGATCCATCGGCATTCTTTGAAGCGATTGGCCTGCTTGCCGCAGCAGCTCCGCAGAGCGCCAAGTCGTTGCGCGTCATTTTGCGTGCAAGCGGCAAGGAAGCACTGTACGGCGAGATGGTGAAACGCCAAGGGCTCGATGACATCGTTAATATTTTGGGTCGCGTTCCGCGCGCAGCCGCCATGGAAGAAATGCTGTCCGCAGACGGCTTGCTGCTATTTCAGGGAAAGCATTGCAACCGGCAAATTCCCGCCAAAGCCTACGAATATTTGTTCACCGGCAAACCCATCGTCGGATTAATGGATTCGGGCGGCGATACGCATGCGCTGGTACGAGGCGATTGGGGCGTTCCATACTGCGCCGACATGGATAACGCACCGGCAATTGCACGCACGCTCGAGAAATTTATCGACGACGTTCGCCACGATCGACTGTATGTTCCGCCAACATCGCTGCGCGAACGCCACACGCGGCGCGCGCAAACCGTGAAATTCGCCGCCTTGCTCGATGAAATCGCCAAGCGAGCTCACGCATGAGTCAAAAGAAGCCGACCCATGTCTTGATTACTGTCGATACCGAGGTGTGGCCGCGAGCTGTTAATTGGCCGCACAAACCGCTTCCCGCCACGGCTGCATGCCAGCGTGAAATCGACAGCTATTTCTGGGGTGGCGATACGTCCACCAAGTTGGGTTTGCCTTTCCAACTTGAGGTTCTAAATAAGCACAAGCTGCTCGCGACGTTCTTCGTCGATCCTTTGTTTTCGTTCGCGCTGGGTCTGCCAGCGCTGAAACGCGTGGTGGAAGCGATTCAGAACGCACGGCAAGACATTGGCCTGCACTTGCATCCGGAGTGGCTTACCGATCCGCGTATGCCGCCGATGCCTGCCTTCTCGGGACCCTACATGCGCGACTATGCCGAGCCTGCGCAACACGAGTTGATCAACAGAGGATTGGCTCGGCTAGCCGAAGCGGGCGCCGGAGCCGTCGATTCGTTTCGCGCAGGCAGCTGGGGTGCCGACACGGCAACCTTACGGGCACTCGTGCGTAACGGCATTCGCTTCGATAGCAGCTTAAATGCCTGTTACGACGCATCGCTTGCCGATTTACCCAAACGGAAGGAGTTGCTGCAACCGGCTTTCGTCGAAGGACTCTGGGAGTTTCCGCTGACGAACTTTATCGACAGACCGCCGTCGGGACGCCGGGAACTGCAAGTGTGCGCTTGCAGTCTCGATGAATTCGAACATGTTCTTGAAGAGGCTTACTCGCAAGCCTGGGACTGTGTCGTTATCGTTACGCACAGTTTTGAATTCGTGCGCGTCAATCAGCTGAATCAGGAGAATAAGTCGGTTGGGCCGATGCGCCTGCTCGGCAAACGATTCGAGGCGTTATGCAGCTTCCTCGCCCAACATCGGGATCGTTTCCCAACCGTCTCGTTCAGTCACGCAGCTCCCCGTGAAGTCGCTCACACGCAGAACCGACCGCCTATCGTCTCGAATCGCGCGCGTACGTTCAAACGCGTGGCCGCGCAAGCGTTGTCGACGGTTTATTAGAGTTCTTTCTTCCCCCTCTCCTTACTCTCTCCCGCAAGGGGGAGAGGAAATAGAGTGGCTTTGATCTGCTTCTAAGCCTTACGACTTCGGCGCTTCCACGAACTCCAAGAGATCGTGTTGCGGCGTCAGCAAGAAGACGATGCGCCGCCCGCCGAATGCGGCCGCCGGCACCGGCTTACCCAGCGGCAAACAGCGCTTGGCGCGAAACCGCTTCAATTCGGCATCGAGATCGCTCACTTCGTAGCACAGATGATACATGCCGCCCTTGCCGGCGTTGATGATGGTATTGACCGGGCTCTGCTCGCCGAGGGGCTCGACCAATTCGATCACGGTGCCGCCGCGCATCATCGCAAAGCAAACGGTAACTTGTTGGATGGGATCCGCCACCGGTTCGCTGACGCTTTCAGGCGCGAAGAGCGGAATAAGGAATTCATCCAAGTAAGCGCGAATGTCTTTGACGGCATAGCCTATGTGGTGAAAACGCATAACTGCTTACCCGAAAAATAATCCGACTACGGCTTATATAACGTTACGCCGCGCTTTGCCGCTGCCGCCAACGCCGCCGTCACATCGCGCGCTCTGGTTTGAAAGAGCGGCACGTGGTGAAACTGCCATTCCTGCAATTGCTCGCGATTCATGATGCCTCTGAGCTTCCACATATCGCGCTGCCAGTGGAGGCTACGGCCTTGCAGTAAAAACGAGATCTGCTCCTTGCCATCGACCAGGGTCATGGGCAGCGGTTTTCCGGCACTTCCAGGCACCGGGAACGCTTCGCCCAGGACGTCTTCAATATGATGCACCTGGGTCAACACTTCATAGCGCTTCCCGATGCCGAGGATCAATGTGTCGTGATTGGCCATGAAATCGAACGGCGTTCCAAGCCCGCTCGGCGAAGCGGCGTTCTCATGCCCGCTCGTGAGCGACTGAGCCAAAGGCCCAAGAGCCGCCACCCGATAGACCGGATGGCGACTTTGCACGACGTTTTTCGAACGACGAAACAGTTCCGTCGCTAAACCCATTTGCGACGCCGTTTTCCTCAAGTCGAAAACCGGACGTTGTTCGAAGGTGGCGCGCGCACCCAGACCTGCCACCGTGTCGCCGAAATAAAACGCCGGCATGGCCAGCGTGCGTTCCGGGCCGCAAAAATCGATCAGCATGCGCACCAAGTCGAGCGGACTGTCCGTGAACATGGGTTGCATGTGATTCACGGAACTATGAACCATGAGTATTTCGAAATTTCTGCCGACGCGTGTCTCCAGATGGGTGCGTAGAGCTTTGGTGTCGAACGTACCGTAGACAGCGCGCATGACCGGAAAGAGCGCCGTGCGCATCGCGTGATAGCGCGTACGCAGCGCGTGCAGCCGATTGCTGTCGAGATACCGGACCGCCAGCCCAGTCAGTGCTTCAAGTGGATTCATGGCGAATGCATGAAATGCGTCAGTGGACGTGCGTCACTGCGCGTCAACTCACGCCTTGCTGCTTGAGATAGTCCAGAATGGCAGGCACGGACTTTAGGTTTGCGAAGTCTTCGACTTCCAGCATGATGTCGAACGTCTGCTCCACCGCCATCATCACGTTCAAATGGCCGAGCGAGTCCCACGCAGCGATGTCCTTATCCTTCGTGGTTTCGAGAATCGTATCGACCGGCACCTTGAGCGTGGCGGCGATCATTGTCTGCAGTCGTTGGAAAAGATTCATGGATTGTTCGCGTTATCTCAAGGGGCGCGACCAGTGCGCCTGAATAATGATGCTGGTCTCGGCGTTTGAGCATTGGCAGGGACAACTTAGTAGGGACTACGAAGCCGAATCCTCGAATTCGATGGTAACCGGGAACTCGGAATCCTGCTTCGCGGGCGACTTGGCGAAATCGTAACGATAGCGACCGTCATACGCTTCGAATCCCTGCTCCGGCAAAAAGCGTTCTGCCAGCGCATTTTTCCGCGTAGGCACGAACATCGCAAGCACTTCCTCAATGCCTTGCGATTGCAAACGCCGCAACAATGCATGCAAAAACGCCGCTTCGGCTTCCCGGCCGATGACGCGACAGGACATCAAGAACGTTTCGAGCAGAGCTTGTTTCGGACTGGAGACCTGGATCAGCGCCAACCCCACGATCCCGCTATTGCCGAAGATGTCCTCCAGCGTGAAATGGGCCACCCACCAATCCGGAGAATTGATGAGTTCGAGCATCTGCTGTTCGTCGTAGCGATGCGTGGTCAAATTGAACTGATTCGTCTTTTGCGTCAACTGCGCCAGCCGTACCAAGTGCGCACGCTGGTCGATGCCGATGCGCATTTTCATTTGCAGCGAGGCGAGGTGCGAACGGGCATCGGCACCGTCCTTCGCAATGTTCTCTTGAAATACGCGCCGCTGCCGCTCTTGGGCATAGAGCGCGGTCTTCGCGAGATCTTCTGCGGTGACGGCCAGCACCTCCAATCGCGCCACCTTATCCAAACAGGCAGGCACGAATACCGGCTTAGCCGGCGTTTGAATCACTTCAACTTGCGGCAACTGCTGTCGCACCAGCGCACATTCATGATCGCTGTCGTCGACAAAGACGAACGATTCCAAGCCGAGATTCAGTTCTTCGGCCAGCGAAACGAGATTGTCCGGCTTAGGCAACCAATTGACGCGTCGAGCGGCGAAATGTTGCTCGCGCAAAAGTTGATGCGGATGCTCTTTAAGAACCTGATCCACGTCGGCGGGATTGTTCTTGCTGCACATGGCCAGGACGAATCCTCGCTGTTGAAAGTCGAGCAATCGACGCTGGAAATCAAGATATGCATTGCCGGGATAATCCGGGCCAATTGCAATGCCATGCATCCCGTCCTCGCCGATGATGCCGCCCCAGAGCGTGTTGTCCGCATCCAGGACGATGACTTTTGCCTTGGGAAGTTTGGCGACGGCGCCGAGCGCAACGACGCGCCGGGTCAATTCGCGTGCTGCCGTGGCCGCAAAAGGGAAACGCGCCGAATACCACAAACGCGCATCGAAAAAGGATTCGCGACCGACGTGCAACAGTAATTCATCGAGGTCGAGTAAGAGCGACGCCTGTATCTCCTGACGGAGATACGCGGCGATATCCGCTTTGAACGAGGCCCACCAACCGCTTTCCGATCGCTCGGATTGAGCGTCGTACATGCCAAGCCCCGGCGACAGAACGCTCGGCAACAACGTCACGATCAGTTGACCCACCGGCTGACGACGCAACTGACCGATCACCCCGCGTACGGAGTCCAATGCCTGCTGACGCAGCGTTGCCTGCTGCGCTGAATCGAAAGCCGCCAACGGTTGCGCAAGATCGGGATGCAGATCTTCACGGCGCAACAGCAGCAATGTGAGGTCCGGACGGTGCGCAACCAATCCAGAGTTCGGCTGTGCTTCCTGATGCGTGACGCCGTAGGGGGCGTGATACACGTCAAGCCGAAAGCCTTCGAGCGCGGCCGCAAGGTCGAACCATGGATCGAGCAAATCGCTCGTATAGGTATGAACGATGCCGAGGCGCAACGGCAGCGGTTCCGATACCAAGGAACGTGCATGAACCGCCAGGCGCTGTGCCTGAGGAAGCGTCAGTTTAATCGCTGGATCATTCGCCGCCCCGCGAAGCTCGGTTCGGGATTGAATGCAGAATAATGACTCGATCTTATCCTGTTGCTTACTCACGCCATCTCACGCAGAGAACACAATCAATCCACCTACTATAGCATCTTAGGCGCGAGCCAAACTCGCGCCATTCGACGTATCACTCAACGTACGTGGCATTGATTAAGTCATGCGCTTCAAGATGGCGTGGTCTCGTAAAGTCACTTAACTGTCACGGTGCTCATCGAACTCGGTATCACGCGCGGCGTCGCTTCCGAGACCTTGTACGCCCACAATTTGTTGTTCGTGTATCCGGATGTATTTAGACCGAACATGACCTCGCCGGTGTCCGGAAGCGCGACCCAGGAGTTGGCAGCAATGGCCGTCTCGGGCGGCAGGCCGGCGTTCGTAAATTGCCGCGTCGCCGGATCCCAAACAGCCAATTTAGCGACGCCGTTGTCCACGAGGCGGTCGTAAGACGCGACGACGACGACTTTACCGCCGACGCTCATGACGCCGGCATGCTCCTGCCATTTCGCATAGGAGTCGTTGTTCTGCTCCCAGATCGCGCCGGGGCTTAGGCTCCAAGGCAGGAGGATCGCTTCCCAGTTGGAGCTGTTATCGGGAATCGTTCCGCCATTCGACAACGCCAAGAGCTTGGGGATGTTCACGCGCACCAAGAGGCTCTTCTGCACGCCGCCTTCTCTTGCCATGGCAACGCCGTACATCCAATCGCCGACGATCGCGACATAGCTGGAACACGGATTGAAATAGCCATAAGCGCCGGGACTGAACACGCGGTGCTCATAGGTCTTGGTAGCCGGATTGAAGATGAAGATTCGGCCCCAGCCGAACGACAGAATTCGGTCGGTCTGACCATCGTATTCCCAGTTCGCTACGCGCTCATCGCCGCTGCCGGTGACCAGCACTTCGCCCTGATAGGCCGTAGCCTCGCCCGATCGATAAGCAAGGCGTGCCGCGGTTTCAAGCGTCCAAGTGCCGGCTCCGCCGGCGGGATTGGGTGCGAAAGACCAGGTTCCGGTCGGCTCGACGGGCCCCGATGTCGTGGTATCGCCGTTGGCCCAGAGATCCGGGGTTCCATCGGCTAGCTTGTACATAAATTCGGTGCGCAGCACCGTGATGATTCCCCAAAATTTACTGCGCTTGGTGTCCCACACGAGGGACACCTGGTCTGGGCGCCCCGGCCGAACTTCGCGTACACCGCCGCCCATATCACGAGGCAGATAGGGGTGTTCTAAGCGCCACTTGGTTGCGCTGGTCGCATAGGGATCAATCGAATACTGATCGTTGTTCAGCGAGCTGTCGCGCTGATAGGTGCGACCGCTGCGAACCGTGAAGGACTCTCCCATGTTGGGCTGTCCAAACGCATTGGCGCCATTGCCGAAATCGCCGCCCCACGTGTACACCCGCTTGGTAGGCGGATGCCACACCCACCACGTGTGCTTCGAACCGCCATACTCCGAATCGGGCGGTCCCTTGAAGGGGTTGGCAGTCGGGTCCACTGCGATAAGACGGTACGCTCCCGAAGTGCTGGGAGACGGCGGCGGGGGTGGGGGCGGAGCTGCGGTCGTCAAGACATTGACGCCCGACGATTGCAGCGAAACGTTACCAGCCGCGTCATAAGCTGCGACGGTATACGTATAGCGCGTTCCAGCGGTTCGACCGGTATCGCGATAAGTCGGCACGCTTGAGGTCGTCACTTGCGTTCCATCGCGATAGATGCGGTATCCGATCACGCCTACATTGTCGGTGGAAGCAGCCCATGTGAGGGTGACGTCCGTCGACGAGAGCGCCTGCCCGCTCAAGTTCACCGGCGTAGTCGGCTGCTGAGTATCCGCCGGGGGAGCAGTGCCTCCGGTTCCGGAGATCGTCATGCGATGCCAACGGAAATTGGCGGCATAGTCGGTATTATTCTTCGGTATGCCGCGGAAAAAAATGGCATTCAGCGTCGGGTGATAGACACCCATTGCCGATTCGTATCCGGGCCATCCGGCCGGAGTGATATCGGTCCATTGGTTAGCGGCTAAGTCATAGTCGAAGACACGCACGCCAAACATGACAATGTGATTCCGCGCCGTGTCGTACACCATCTGCGGAAAGTACTCTCCCGGCGCAGCGGGATAAGGCGTCAGCGTCGCTTCGCGAGTCTTGCTCGGAACATGAATCTTGTAGAAAGCGTTTCCGGTGCCGGCTTCTTTCGGACCCGCTAGGTAGAGATATTCCCCCACGCAGACCGCCGTATTGCGCGCGTACGAGAGACCCTCGACGCCTTGGGAGCCCATGTTCGTGTTGGTCAACCGCCAAGGCTTGGACGCACCGGACGGACTGTGTTCGATGATGGTTAGGTCATTATGAAGACGACCGTATCCACCAGCGGAATTACCAAACCAAACACCTTTGTCCAATTGGCTGCACCACGCCACCGCGGGATTGTAAACGCCCGTCATGGGGCCGACCGAATCGTCCAAGAAATTTTGATAGCCCGACGTGAGCGGCAGGCGATCGCCGTATACCCACGTTCGCTGCGCAAAGTCGAATACGCCATGGTTGATCCAAATGGCTTTGTTTTCCGACGGAATATAAATGCTCGCGTGATTGTCGTAATTCGAGACGTAGAGATTGAGTCCAGTGGTCAGGTTGGGAATGGAGATATTCTGAGTCCATGGAAATAAATCGTACGATTGGACGGTTCCTGCCGTAGTCACCGGATCGATAATGCGCATGGCATTGGATTGATTGGCGGCATGATTACCGGTGCCGAATGACGCAATTTTGCCGTCGTTCAGCAGAAAGACGGATTGCCAGGCGATGCCGCCATCCATGCCCGCGTTCGACTCGGTGGCAACGTTGTAAGTAACCGTCGCAGCGGGAGCGGCGTGCGCTTTTAGTCCGCACAACAACGCCACCACGGACAACGTCAGCAAGATCCCAACTCGCCATCGATGAACGGCGGCAGCGCGCGCGAACGGTTGAACGTCACACAGGGGTCTTACTGGTTTCATAAAAATCTCGCTCCTCAACTTTTCCCGCGATGCACGGCTTTACGAAGCGCACAGTCGTACGAAATACGAACGGGAAGGTCTCGACGGAAGTTCCAACGGCGCCCGATGTTATATCAAACCATTTGCGACCGACTGTCTCGGCTTTGCGACGCGCATCACAGTGTGACGGAGTCCTCAAAGCCAAGCGCCCCGCATAAGCAATACCCGCAAATTTCCGCGATAAACGTCGAAAAAATCCTTTAAGACGAGCCGATTTATCCGGCAGGAAAAGCCGCATGCGGCGCACAGAGAGTCAACGCAGGCGATTGCGCTCAACCACGCTGGGCTAGCTTCCGCGTGCTCAGGTCGGTGCTTCGATTCGTTTCTTGAACGGCGTGAACGCCGGCCTTCGCGGCGGCGTGCTCTCGGATTTCGCGCCGGAAAATGGGCACGAGCGCAATGTACAAATAGAGAAGATCGAAGTAAGCGAGATTGAGGAAAGCACCGGATACCAAATAGCCGATCATCCCGATCTGCAAAGCCTTGGCATAACCTCCAATCCATTCGAGATCGGGCTGCCCCCGTACCGCCTTGGAAATGCTCGAATAGGACAGCATCGTCGACACCACCATCAGCATGAACAAACCGAACGCGAGAAAGCCGTGCTGCCCCAGAATTTGGAAATAAATACTGTGCGCCGCGCGCGGAGTTTGGTCCACGTCGTCGTACTTGCGGTCGGCATGCGATAACCATCGCGTAGGATCGGGATAGCTTTCATAGTCGAATCCACCGCCCAGCAGCGGGCTTTCCAGCGCAACGTTCCAAGCGACGCTCCACGCTTGAATGCGCGTCATGGCGGAGTTGTCCTGCTGATAAGTGCCAATGGTTTCGGCGCGGTTGAAGACCTTGTCCGGAATTAGCGAAACACCGACCAGGGCCACAGGAATCATCAATATGCCGATCAGGATGCCGCGCTTCATCCGCAACAACAAAAACGGAATCGTTGCGCCCAAACCAAGCCAAGCGCCGCGCGAGTAAGTAAAGATCGCCGCAATCATCGTCAGAAGTGCAGCGGCGTACAGAGCCAGGCGACGCCAGCGAATCTTTTGTTCCTGCGCGGCGAATGCCAGCACCGGAAGCGTCATGTTGAAAGCCAGCCCCAGCGACGTGTTCGCTTCGAGGAAGGTCGTTTCAGGCCCTACGACGTGGTATTGCCCGCCGGTTGCGATGCTAAAGAGCGCACCTTTGACGCCAAACAATCCAATTCCCAGCATGATCGTCCACAGCATCGCGCGGATCTTCTTTTCACCGTAAATCAACATCCCCATGATGAACGTCATGAAATAGATGCGGAACACTCGATCCCACTGCCCCCACGCGACCTCGGGCACCCACGCAAACATCGACGTGATCGTAAAGTACACCATCAGTACGATCATCAGGACCATCTCCTTGCTCCATGCAATGCCGCGCCGTTCGCGAGTAACCAGCAAACCCACCAAGGTGGCCATCCCGACCATGAGCGCGATGCGCATGTCCTTTAGATACCAAGTGAATTTATGGGGATTCCAAAAACCGATGAGCGTATAGCCAAGGAATCCCAACCAAGGTCGCGCAAACGCCAAGGGAATAAGAACGACAGCGCCAAGCAAAACGACAATGTCGCGCATGATTCAATGAAGCGAATCGAGCCGAAGCATTGAAAACCGATTTTCGTATCGCGTGCGCACGTCGAATCTCTCACTTTTCAGCGAGCCGCGAACCGCAGCTCTATCATGCCGATGGACTATGCGTATAATGACAGTTTCCGATCGCGTAAGCGTGACGCGCAACAGCCGGGAGTTGGAGTGGAAAGATTTTTTGGCGTGCTGACCAGCGACGGCGTCACATCGCCGCCCGGCCAAGCACCATCTGACCAGAAATCATCTGGCCAGAAACCGTTTGACCAGGGCGCTATAACGACCCAGTTACTGGCTCGCATCGCCGGCAAACACAAACCCGTCTCTCTAATTGGACCTAATCTGTTGGGCGGCGCCGGCGTTAGCCCGAAACGTCTGTATGCCGGCACGTTCGGCACCGTGTCGCTGCTCTGCGTTGGCCAACCGCGCCTGTCTCGATCGACAGAAACGACCGTAACCGCAGCCGCTCTGGCAACGCGTTTTCGCGAGGTCAACGTCAGGATTCTCGACGAACTCAGCGGCCCATTCATGCTGGCGATCTTCGACAGCGCGCAAATGCGCGGCTTGGTGGCCACCGACCGGATGGGCATTCAGCCGGTGTTCTTCAGAGTGTTCGAACGCGGTATCGCATTCGGTTCGGCACCCGCCGACGTACTCGTTATGACGAATGAACCGACGCGCCTGTCGCGGCAAGCTATTTTCGACTACCTCTTCTGCCACGTCATTCCCGCGCCGCATTCGATCTTCGAAGGCGTATGGCGATTGCTGCCCGGCCAGTGCATTGAAATAGACCGGAACAACGTGACGCGACGAAAGTACTGGCAAGCCGCGTTCGACGAACAGCAGAACCCCGGCTTTGAACCGCTGAAAAAAAACTTCCTCGATGCGCTTCGCAGCAGCGTGGCCGATGCGGCAAGCGGCGAGATTGCATGCGGCGCATTTCTCAGCGGCGGTACGGACAGCTCCACTCTCGCCGGCTTGTTGACGCAAGTTAGCGGACAGCCCGCCAAAACGTTTTCCATCGGTTTCGCCGCCGGCGATTACGATGAAATGGAGTACGCTCGCCTCGCATCGAAACACTTCGGGACGATGCATCACGAGTACTACGTCACGCCGCAAGACATTGTCGCGGCCCTGCCGAAAATCGCCACGGCTCATCCGCAGCCGTTCGGCAATTCATCGGCGCTACCCACTTATTTTTGCGCGCGGCTCGCAAGCGAACACGGCATCGAACGCCTCTTAGGCGGCGACGGCGGCGATGAACTCTTCGGCGGCAATGCTCGCTACGCCAAACAGCGCGTATTCTCCCATTATGAAGCGCTGCCACGCTCGCTACGCGCAGCAATCGTAGAACCGCTATGCCGCCAATTGGGAAAGCGTGGACGCCTGCCGGGCATCGGCAAGATAGTGAGCTATGTCGAGCAAGCTTCAATTCCCATGCCCGATCGGCTGGAAACCTACAACCTGCTACAACGCCTGGGCTACGCAGAAGTGCTCGAAGCCGATCTCTTGAGCACCATCGACATCGCAGAACCGCTGCGGCTCAACCACGACGCGTATTTCAATCCAAGTGCGAACAGCTTCATCAATCGCATGCTGTCGCTCGACTTCAAGACGACGCTGGCCGACAGCGACCTGCCCAAAGTGATGCAAAGTTGCGAGCTTGCAGGTTTGGAGGTTGCATTCCCGATGCTCGACGCACGCGTCGTCGATTTTTCCCTGGCGCTGCCGCCGAGCATGAAATTGAAGGGCACGCAGCTGCGCTACTTCTTCAAGCGCGCACTGAGCGACTTCTTGCCGCCAGCCATCATTCATAAGAGCAAACACGGTTTCGGTTTGCCGTTCGGACAATGGGCGTTGTCCGACCCTGGGCTGCGCGAGCTCACCTTCGACACGCTCAATCAATTCAAGCGCCGCCACTTGGTGCGCGCCACTTTTATCGACCGGCTGAAAGACGACCTCCTGCCGCAGCATCCCAACTACTACGGCACGATGGCGTGGATACTGATGAGCTTCGAGCTATGGCTCGCTAGCACGGTCGATAACGTGAAGAACGCGAACCATAAAGAGAAGCAAGTTGAACCCACGCACTTGGCTTAAGCGATACGTATTGCAACGCGTGGCGGCTCGCAACGAGAGCCGTCGCGTTGCGCTCGGTCAGCAGCGCGGCTTGCCGCCGGAAACTTGGAATGCCGAGACCTCCACGCAAGGGCATCTGGTGATCGGCGGTTGCGATGTCGTCGAGTTGGCGCGCCAATTCGGCACGCCGCTCTACATCGTCGACGAACTCAAGCTGCGCCACGATTGTAAAAATTTCCTCGACGGCATGCGGCGCTTCTATCCGCATGTGGAGCTCGGGTATTCGTACAAGACCAATCCCTTGCCGGAAGCCATCCGCGTCATTCACGACTGCGGCGCTTTGGCGGAAGTCATCTCCCATTTCGAATTGTGGCTCGCTCTTAAGCTAGGCGTGGCGCCTAACAACATTATTTTTAACGGCCCTGCAAAGACCCCCGAAGCGCTGGATTTAGCGGTGCAAAAGGGAGTCAAGCTCATCAACGTCGATGGTCTCGACGAGATCGATACGCTAGCCGCGACCGCGGCTCGGTACAACGTCAAACAAGCAGTTGGCGTCCGTGTCGTGACCTCGGTGGGCTGGCAGGCGCAATTTGGCTTGCGGCTTCGCACCGGCGAGGTTCGCCAGGCGTTCGACCGAATTAGCAAATTACCGTCGTTGATTCCGACCGGTTTACACGTGCATCTCGGCACCGGGATCAAAGATGTCCCCACCTACCTGCAAGCGATTCGAGAAATGCTGGAGTTTGCCCGGCAACTCGCTCGCGATACCGGTGTCAAGCTCAGTTACTTCGATTTCGGCGGCGGCTTCGGCGTGCCGACCGTGCAGCCGATCGAAATGTGGGACACGCGGCTCATGCAGAATAATTTGCCGGTCGGTCCCATCGATCTCAACAAGGCGCCGCGAATCGAGGACTATGCACGCTCCATTGGCGAACTCATGCGCGCGTACTACCCCGCCGATGCGCTACCGACCATCGCCTTTGAACCGGGCCGCGCGATCTCGAGCAGCGCGCAATCGCTCCTGCTGCAAGTGCTCACGGTAAAACGCGAAAGCGATGGCACGACTCGCGCCATTCTGAACGGCGGCAAGAACTACGCACTGCCCACCGGCTATGAGTATCACGAGGTCTTTCCGGCCTCGCGCATGAACGAGCCGCTGGGCGAACCGATCAACTTCTACGGGCCGCTGTGTCATCCGGGCGACGTCCTGTTCGTACGAAAGCGCTTTCCAAAACTAGCGGCCGGCGATCCCGTCGTGATCATGGATGCCGGCGCCTACTTCGTGCCCAATCAGATGAATTTCTCCAACCCTCGTCCCGCCGCGATCATGGTAAAGGACGGCAGCGCTCGACTGATCCGCGAGCGCGAAACCTTCGACGACATCGTTCGCTTGGACCAGGGCTCCGTGTGATCTTTAGCAGCTGTTGAAAAAGGGCTCCTGCCACTTTTTCAACAAGCTGCTAGCGTGGCCGCGTGAGACCCTGCTGACGCAACCAATCGTTGCGAATGATGAGCAGCTTGCCGTTCTTGGTGAGTTCGGGCGCCCCCCATTCAATCGTCCAATTAATCTCATCCCCAATCTTTTGCCGCAGATAGGCTACGACGTCGGCTTCCGATTGCTTGAAATCCGGTCCGCGATCCAACCGCACGGTCACGGAATTGGCAGCCGTTTGAATGAATTGGTAACTCTTGAGTCCGTCCAACCAACGCATCACCAACGTGAGCCCGGGCATGGGAATACCGCGCCCGCTCGGCAGATAGATGACATCGCCGGTCCGGCCTTCGACCGGCCCGATCCGAGGCCAAGCGCGGCCCGACGGAACCGGTTCATAACTGTGCCAGTGCACGCTGTCGCCGGTTTCATAGCGTACGAAGGGCATGGCCATGTTGGTCAGTGTCGTGGCGACTGCGCGTCCCGGTTGCTTAAGCGCGGTGATCTGCCGATTGTCGTCGTCGAGCACTTCCAGAATTCCGCGATGAAAAGAGAGATGCAAACCGTCCTGCTCGGGACCTTCACAGGCGTGCAGCCCTCCGTCGTTCAATCCGTATTGATCGAGCACGCGCGACGTGCCGAGCACTTCGACGATGCGCTGACGCACTTCGGGACGCATGACTTCCGCCGTACAGATCACGCCTTGCACGGCCGGTGGCCGCACGCCGAGCGTCACGAAATGCTCGCAGAGTTCTCGGATCGAATTGGGATAGCCGTAGATGAAACGGATTTTTTTAAAGTGGTCGGAGAGCGACAACTGACGAGCGCGTTCCAACGTCAGATTCGAACCGCTGCTCACCCAGCGATTCATGACCCAGTCGCGACGCGTGCGCTTGTCGGCGAGACCCACGCCAACCGACTCGCCGCCCACCGCTAAAAATGGATCGCCGATCCGGTAGCCAGCCCAGGACCAGCCCAGATACATTTGCGCCCACGACAATTGCTCGTCGTCGTAGGTCATGTGGAAGATCACGGGACTGCCGGTGCTGCCGCCGGTGCGTGCCGGATAGGTTTTGATACGCGGATTGGTCGTAGTCAACTTGCCAAGCTGTTCGCGAACCTCAGCCTTCGTCAAGATCGGCAGGCGGGTCAAATCCTCGATCGTGCGAATGTCGTCCGGCGAGGAGATGTGGCCGCGCCACGTGGAGCGATAGTACGGAACGTACTCCCAGCAATAGCGAATCAACGCGCGCAATTTCTCTTCTTGGTAGCTGCGAATCCGGTCGCGATTCCAAGCGATGCGGCTTTGGAGCTTCTTGAACAGATAGACACGCCTCGGGACGGCCGCCGTGATCATCGCTCCGTGGAGTACTCTGTTCATGCTCTAACTCGCTTCGTGTTTCTTTTCTACCCGACCACGTTTGCCGCCGAAAGCGGGCGCGGGGTCCCACCAATCGAATCGCGCATAGACATTGGCACGCGCCAGCGAGGTCAAATAACTTACCAACCCCAACTCCCCGTGCCGCACCGCGCCTATGGACGACGACAGCGCGCCGAATAAATCCGACGGCAAGTCGATCCAGCGACGGCCTTTTTTCAAGGCACGCATACTACGCGGCCGGCCGATCAAGATGCCGAGAAAATCGTGTCCGGACGCCGGCGCCAACGGATACTGCAGCCAGGGACGCGCATTGATCTCGATGAGGAATACTCGGCCGCTCGACTCCGAGTAGAGAACTTCCGCTTCACCTATCCCGAAGTAATCCAGCGCTTCGATCGCTCGCTGCGTCAAACGTTGCGCTTCGTCCTGCGGCGCCAGTTCGACATACGAACCCACGCTGCAGTGCTTGGGTGCCGGACGCACTTTGCGCGCAACGAACAACTCGGTGCGGCCGGGCGTGCGCACGAACGGCACCGAATACTGCGTCAGCCGCTGGTTCAAAAGCGATTCGCTGACCAGCGCCTCGCAGCGATGCGAGGCAAACGTTTCGAGCCAGGTCGTCAGTTCCGCTTCCGTGACAGCTTCGACGGCTTTCGGCAACTTGCCACTTAATGCGCCGTGCAGAGTCTGAGCGGGGCGAATCAGAAACGGCGGTGCAAGTTCCGGCGGCCGCGGCTCCTTGCCCACACGCCAAATGCGGGGCGCCGAAAGCTCATGTGTCAAACACCAGGCTCCGAATTTCGCTTTATCCAAACAGATTTCCAATGCCGCGTTGTTAGCCTGCAAGACAGTTCCGTACGCGCCATCCAGCACCGCCCGATTGGCCACCAAAAACTTTAGCCACGCATCGCTGGTTGCGATTAGATAGTCCTGCTTGCCACTCTCGCTGAGCACCTGCGCGACGGTCTCTGTCTCCGAAGCCGATTTCGGAAGCAGCACAGAGCGCGCGCGCCGACTGCGAAATGCAATCCCGGCTTCCGTGTCGACCACGATCGGTTGCAAACCGAGCGCGTGCGCATCGCGCGCCACCGCAAGCGAGGTCAACGAACTCCCTAGAATGATAAGGCGGGCACTCATCGGTCTCACGCCGCAACGCCGTCGGCTGTCAACACCGTTGGACGGTGCCGAACTTGGTTATGAAGCAGGCGCAGCGCAAACCGTTTCGGCTCGCGGTCCCACGGCGTAAACCGCGGCAATTGAAAAAGATCGGCACCGAGCCGGCTCGCTCCCCAGGACGTCGTGACCGCCGCGCGATAGCCTGCCTCGCGAACCACGGTGGCATGAGCAAAGGCGTAATCCTGGTTCGGCACTCCATTTGGATACGCGAACAGCGTCGGCGTCTGACCCGTGATGGTTGCCAATGCCCGACGATTAGTCTCGATCTCGTTGCGTGCCGTCGCCAAATCGATGCGCGTCAGGATGGGATGGCTCACCGTGTGTCCGCCCATATCCATCCCTGCAGCCGCCAATTTGCGAACCTGGTCGTCGGTCATCATCAAGTCGGTTGGCAGCGATGTCGACGCACTCTCTGCGATGCGTGCGACCAGAGCAGCGCGTTCGTCGGGCGGCAAGTGCTTCACGTACTTGAGCAGCTGTTTGAAGGCGGTTTGTTTTTCCGCCAGGCTGCCGACCGGCAGCACCGGCAGTCCCGGCCGGGACAGATCCAGCGTCGGCTGCCGCATTCGACGCACGGCCTCGATCACGGTGTCGTTAAACATGCGGCCACCGTTCAAGTAGCCGTTCGCTATAAAGAACGTTGCGTGTAAACCGTGAGTCTGCAAAATCGGCAATGCCACGGTCAGATTGTCGGCATAGCCGTCGTCAAACGTGATGGCGACCGAACGCGCAGGCAACGTTCCCTTCGCGAGCCGCTCCACCGCGTCGTGCAGCGGCAGTACGTTGAAATACTCGCGCAGTGCGCGCATCTGTGCGTCGAAGTCGCGCGCATGCATATCGTGCGTAAGTTCATCCGGCTCTGGCAGCACACGGTGATACATCAAGATGGCCAGCCGCGCCCCCTGCCCCGACGGGGACATCAAGGCGGCGCAGGCCTGCAATAAAGTGGTCGATAGCGACATGGCGGACGGTACCTCGGAGCCCGCTATTGGACAGTGGCGCGCACTAACATCGAATGCGCCAGTCGAGCTGCCAGCGGCGGGACCGCATTAAGCATGCCGTTGACAATCGGCGTTGTCGCCAGCGGCTGCAGCAAACGTAACCGCTTGGGAAGGATGGGCACCCAGTAATTCTGGACGCTGCCAAAACCACTGTCGATCAAAGCCCGCTTAAATTCCCCGCGCTCGTCATACCGCAAATGCGCCGGCCGGCCTTCCTTGCGTCGGCGGGATTCTTGCCACGCGGCCGGCAAACAACGGCCATTGAGCGCATCGACCCACAGCACGCCGCGGTTCGAGAGCACGCGACGTAATTCGCGCAGCGCGGCATGCGGCGCCGACAACGCCTGCATGACGCCAAAACAAAGAATGCCGTCGAAACTGCCGCTAGCGAACGGCAAACGCGTCACGTCCGCCGCCGCCCAACTGATCTCGACTTTTCTGGCTTCGACCTTTTCGGCCACGCGCTGACGCGCCTTGAAAACGCTGGGAATGGAATAGTCGATGGCGGTGACGCGCCGACTGTCCGCCGCCAACAAACGTGTGTACGTTCCTGCACCACAGCCGGCATCGAGCCATGCACTATTCGTCGTGCGCGCTTCGGGCATGCGTTCCCAGGCACGTAAAAAATAGCGAAGGCGCGTATCCAATCCGCTACCCGACCATCCCGCAATGCCTGCGTCGTCGTCGAATAGGTCGGCAAAATGCTCGAAACGACGCCGCCAGTCGCGCTCGAAGTCGCGTTCGACATTGGGATTGACGTCCTTCTTCAAGCCACCCGAATCGTTGTCGCTAGGTCGCTGCGGCGCTGTCATCGGAGCACCTTATCGGCAACCGGCGGCGAGTTCATGATTTCAGAATAGAGAACCAACAACGCGCCGGCGGCGCGGTCGATGCTGAAGCACTGCATGCATTTAACGCGCGCGCGGTCGGCAAGGCGAGCTCGCAACTTCTCATCCTGCGCCAAGGCGCTCAACGCACGCGCCAATCCTTGGACATCACCGGCGTTCACCAACAGTCCCGTGTCATCGGCATCGATCATGGTCGGAATGGCACCCACCCTCGTCGCGATCACCGGTACACCGGCGGCCATCGCTTCGAGAATGGAGATGGGGAAGGCTTCGATATGCGAAGGCAGTACGAACATGTGGGCGCGCGCAAGCCATTTATTTTTGTCGTCGCCGTACGCCGGCCCGGCGAATTCGACGCCGTCCTGCAAATCAAGCTCCCGGACCAGGTGCCGCATGTCGGCGACGAATTGCGAATCTCCCTCCGGACCCACCAAACACACTTTGATGGAGCCGCCTTTGAAGGAACTACGCACTTCGGCGGCGGCGCGAATCAAATCGCGCACTCCTTTCTGTTCCGATAGCGTGCCCAGAAACACGGCGACGAAAGGCGGCCCGGATGCACGCGCTGCGACGCTATCAGGGACCGGCACGCCGTTCTCCACCACCGCTAAGCGCGCGCCCTTCAGCAGCGGCTCAAGTCGCTCCCGCCATACCGGCGACAATACGACTATGCGCGCAGCGCGACGTGCCAGCCAACGAGCAACCAACGCGCCGCTGCCCAATTCGTCGAGAAATCGATCGAAGCGACCGCCATGAACATGCAGCACCACGGCCGCGCCGCGCAGCCTCGCCAGCATGAGCAACGCGCCATCCAGGAAGTAAGTCAGTCCGCTGCAAGTGTGAATATGCACGATAGCCGGTCGCGCTTGACCCAGAAGAGCCCACCACTGGCGCCACAGCGTCCAACGCGCCTTGACCGCGGTAAACAACGACCGTCCCGACGGTGTTTGCTTACCGGTATCGAATAGTTT
The DNA here is from genome assembly GCA_964597495.1 of uncultured Steroidobacteraceae bacterium. GTDB lineage: Bacteria > Pseudomonadota > Gammaproteobacteria > Steroidobacterales > Steroidobacteraceae > CAZQYC01. Next base: position 49,586 of record CAZQYC010000018.1, read on the forward strand.
CAATTCGACGGAGTCACGTAATTTCGAGTTCGCCAAATCGCAGAGCACGCTCGTCATGCCACCGATCGCCGGCGGCATGGGTCCCGCCATGACTACAGTGCCCACGACCCCAGGCGGTCTCGTTGTAGATCGATCGTGCGTCATGCTTTCGACGGGAGCAGCGACTTATACACGCTTTGATAACGGGCGACGCTGGCACGCCATGAACGCTCGGTTTCCACGAACCGCCGCGCGGAAAGCTTCATGGCGTCCCACCGCGGACGCGCCGCAAGCATCGATTGCACGCCGGACGCCAGCGCGTCGACGTCGTTCGGCGCAAAAAGAAATCCGGTGTCGCCGTCGCGGATGAGTTCGCGATGACCGCCAACGTTCGACGCCAACAACAATCGCCCCTGCGCCATGGCTTCGAGCGGCTTCAAGGGCGTAACCGTCTCGGTGAGGCGCATCGATTTGCGCGGAAATACGAGAAGGTCCACGACGCTGTAGTAACGCGCCACGTCCGCATGCGCAACGCGTCCGACGCGGATGACCTTGTCCTCGATACCGAGCCGTTTCGCTTGCTCGGCAAGCCGCGCCTCTTCGCGACCGCCGCCCACCAGCAAAATTCGCGCGGCAGGTTGAAACTGGCAAATCTTCGGCAGCGCTTCAAGTAAAAGATCGAGGCCTTCATAGGCGTAGAACGAACCTAAAAAACCGAGCACGAACGCGTCTTGCAGTCCGAGTTCGTTCTTAAGCGCGAGATCGGGGCTTTCAATCACCGAGAAAGCATCGGGATCGACGCCGTTCGGAATCACGGTCACGCGCTCGGGCGCGATTCCGCGGCCGGTGATGTCGTTCCGCAGTCCTTCGCAGATGGTGGTAATGGCATCGGCTCGTTTCAACACCCAGGTCTCCAACGCCCGTGAGAGCCGGTAGCGCACACTGCCCTCCGTCGTCGAACCATGATCTACCGCAGCGTCCTCCCACGAAGCTCGCATTTCATACACCACCGGAATCTTCCGCTTAGCCGCGACACGCAATGCGGCAATGCCGTTCAAACAGGGAGAGTGCGCATGAATGATGTCGGGACGCACGGCATCCACGACTTGCTCCGCGCGGCACTGCGTATCGAGCACCACCGCTAGCTGATCCAAGATCGGCACCCGTCGCCAACCGCCCTCCGGAGCGATCGTACGATAGAAGCGAAACCCGTCGATGTCTTCGACGGTCGCCTTCGCTCCGTAGTGCTTGCTGGAGGTCAAGTGTTCCGTCTCCCACCCTAACCGGCGTTGCTCGGTCAAAATCGCCAATGTTCGAAACGAATAGCCGCTATGCAGAGGCACCGAATGATCGAGGATGTGAAGAATTCGCATAGCGTCTGAGTCTTCGGTAGTGAGTCTTCGGTAAACGGTCCCGTCTATTTGCGTCCGCCGTCAAAGGCAGATCGGGATTGATCGTAAAGCCGCAAATAGCCGGCCACCATCGAATTGAGACTAAACGATTCCTCGATTCTTTTGCGGCCGCCGGCGCCATGCCGCGCGCCGAGATCGCGGTCTTGAGCATAGCGACCCAGCGCGATCGCCAGCACCTCGGCCGACCGCGCGGGCACCAACGAACCGGTTTCGCCGTCGATCACCAGCTCGGGATTGCCACCCACCGCCGTCGCGACCACTGGGAGCCCGGAGGCCATCGCTTCCAGGATGGTGTTATTGATGCCTTCGTTCAATGACGTTAAGCAGAACACGTCCATCGAGCGCAACAGCTCCGGAATGTCGCTGCGTTGACCGGCGAACCAGCACTGTTGTTCTATGCCGCGCGAACGTGCGAGCTGTTCGCACGCTGCCTTCTCGGAGCCGTCGCCGACGATGATCAAGCGAGCCCGCTGACGCAGGTCTGGCTGCGACTCGAGAAGCAATGCGAAGGCATTCACCAACGTAACGTGGTCCTTGATGGGCACCATGCGCCCCACCGCACCGACAACAAACGTCGCGCCCGCGAGGAACTCCCCCGAGTCGATGTACGGTCGAGCCCCGTTGCGCGGGACAAACCGTTCCGTATCGACACCCGTATAAATTTGTTCGACGCGACAGGCATCGATGCCGATGCTCCCAATGAGCCAACTCCGCAAATTCTGGCTCATCGTC
>CAZQYC010000019.1:0-7510 GCA_964597495.1 uncultured Steroidobacteraceae bacterium
ATTCCCCTGTCGATGTTGTCCAATGACAATCGTATTGCGCGCACCATCAACGGAAAGGACATGACGGCCGTTGCCAGCGCGGCGCCCGCTGCTGAAAAGATAAGTTCGACGCCGAAGGTCCTGTTTAGCCATCCGCCGATTGGCCCGCGCATACCGAAGAGCAGCAACAAAATGTAACCGACGACCACAGGCGGCAATACCAGGGGCAAATGCACGCAGGCATCCAAGAAAGTGCGGCCGATAAAACGGCGGCGCGTCAAGAGCCAAGCGACGCACACCGCCAGCGGCAAACTAAACAGCACGCTGCGTGTCGCGACGCTCAAACTTAAGAGAAGCGCTTCCCGTTCGGGTTCTGTCAGCAAGGCAGCGGCACCAAGTCGGTAAATTTATGCGCTTTAGGCGCCAACGCGGCGATGAAACGAAGTGTTAGCAGACCCTAGTAAAACACAATATGATCGTTCCAGCGATAGCCGCTCTGTACTGTCAATGAATGCCACCGGCGGACGATGAATTGATGCAAGTCGGTTTCCCAACGCGAATTGTTTGTCTCACCGAGGAAACCACGGAGACGCTCTATCTGCTCGGCGAGCAGGGTCGCATCGTCGGAATTTCCGGTTTCACGGTTCGTCCTATTCGGGCGAGAAAAGAAAAGCCGCGTGTTTCGGCTTTTACCTCCGCCAACGTCGAAAAGATCGTCGCGCTCGAACCGGATCTCGTGTTGGGGTTCTCCGACCTGCAAGCCGATATTGCCGCCGATCTTGTCCGCCGCGGTATCGACGTGCACGTCTTCAATCAACGCAGCATTGCTGAAATTTTTCAGATGATTCGCGTGCTCGGCGGAATGATCGGCTGCGAGACGAAGGCGGCGACTTTGGTGGCGTCTCTGCAAGACCATCTCGAAAGCGCTCGCATGCGCAGTGCCAAGTGGACGCTGCGGCCGCGTGTTTACTTCGAGGAGTGGGACGAACCGCTGATCAGCGGCATTCGCTGGGTCTCCGAGCTCATCGATATTGCGGGAGGTGCGGATTGCTTTGCCGACCTTCAGAAAGAAAGCCTGGCGCGAAATCGCATCATTGCCGATCCCATGGAAGTCGTGCGTCGCGCGCCGGACATTATTATCGGTTCGTGGTGCGGTAAAAAGTTTCAGCCGAGTCGCGTTGCGGCTCGCCTCGGCTGGGAGAATATTCCCGCCGTCGTCCATCAGCGGCTTTACGAAATCAAGTCGCCGCTTATTTTGCAGCCGGGTCCGGCCGCGTTGACCGACGGTCTCGATGCATTGCAGAACCTTATCGAGCGATGGCAACACGAGATTGCCCAGTCCGCAATGCAAATTGCATGACGACGCATCGATCGCAATCCGTCGGTGTTTTTTGCGGATCGAGCTTCGGGGTTCGCGAGGAATATCGACGATCCGCCGAGGAGTTCGGTCGCTTGCTGGCGGAAAACGGGTGGACGCTCGTTTACGGAGGCGGATGCATTGGGCTCATGGGCGCCATGGCCGATGCTGCGCTCGGTGCGGGAGGCCGCGTCATCGGTGTGATACCCGAAATTCTCTATAAGAAGGAAATCGCGCATCAAGGTCTCTCCGAACTTAAGGTCGTGGAATCGATGTCCGAGCGCAAAAATGTCATGGGTCGGCTGGCCGACGTGTTCGTCGCCTTGCCTGGAGGAATCGGCACCCTAGACGAGTTATTCGAGGTCTGGACCTGGACGCAGCTTGGATTGCAAAACAAGTTATCGGCCTTGCTTAACGTAGGCGGCTACTTCGATCCGCTGATTGAGTTTGTCGATCGAGCGGTTGCCGAGGGCTTTTTATCGCCGCTGCATCGACAGATGCTCTTGGTGGAAACCGATCCAGCAGCCCTCCTTAAGCGCATTCAGGCCGGTTCGTGAAACCCTCGGCGTTGCCACGCACAGAGGGAATTCCTGCCCGCAATCACCGGTCGCTTGACAGCGAGGCATTCTGCCTTCAGCCTTTCGCGCACTTTTCGCTTCTCATTTAACCCTGCAATCGAAAGACGCGACCGAATGCCGATGGAACTGATTCATGCCTTTGTCGATATCGTCTTGCATCTCGACCGTCATCTAACCGAATTGGTCGCGGCCTATTCGATTTGGGTGTATGCCATCGTGTTCTTGATCGTCTTTTGCGAGACCGGATTGGTGGTGACGCCGTTTCTGCCGGGCGATTCGCTGCTTTTCGCGCTCGGGGCGTTGGCGGCGGTCGATAGTACCGGCACCCTTAACGCATTTCTTCTCTGGGCGCTGCTGATGGCGGCCGCGGTGCTGGGGAATGAAGTCAATTTCAGGATCGGCCGATATGTCGGTCCACGTGCGTTTAGCGGTTCGATTCGTTTCCTTAAGAAAGAGTATCTGCAAAAGACCCACGAATTCTACGAACGCCACGGCGGCAAAACGATCGTCCTATCACGGTTCATCCCGATCGTCCGCACGTTCGCGCCGTTCGTGGCCGGCGTCGGATCCATGTCGCGGGTAAAATTCTTCCGCGATAACTTTCTCGGCGCATTCGCCTGGGTGACCCTGTTTATCTGGGGCGGGTATTTCTTCGGCAATCTTCCGGTCGTGAAGAACAATTTCGGTTTAGTCACCATCGGAATCGTCCTCGTTTCCGTTCTTCCGGTGGCGTGGGCGCTCTTGCAATCCAAACGCGAAGCGAAAGGCGCCGGTGCATAACATGGCGACATCCCTTACCGTTCAACGCCGTTTTAACGGCCCGCCGCATTCCGCTCACGGCGGATACATTTGCGGATTGATTGCCGCCGCCACCGGTGCGAACGTGCGCGTGCGCTTGTATCGGCCACCGCCGCTCGACACGGCGTTCGACATTTCCGCGCGACCGCCGGACGAATGGCGAGTCACGGACGGGAAAGACACGATCGCCACCGCCGTTAGAACCGAAGTCCGAGTGCACGTTCCGACCCCGCCCAGCTATGTCGAGGCCATGGACGCATCGCTGCATTTTCCCGGATTCAAGAAAGACGTTTTCTCGGAATGCTTCGTATGCGGTCAGCATCGTCAACGCGGCGATGGGCTAAGGGTTTTTCCGGGGCCGGTGCCCGGTAGCTTCGTGTATGCCTCGCCTTGGTTGCCCGGCATCGATCTGGCCGACGTCGATGGCAAGGTGAAACCTGAATTCATCTGGTCGGTACTCGATTGCCCCGGCTACTACGCCTCGTTTACCGATTTGCGCTCCGCGTTGCTCGGCGAATTTACCGTGCACATCGATCGCCGAGTGCATGCCGACGAGGCCTGCGTCGTCATCGGCTGGCCGATTCTGGTCGAAGGTCGCAAGCACAAAGTCGGCACGGCGCTCTTCGACGAGGACGGAGAACGTTGTGCGCTGGGCGTGGCGACGTGGGTTGAAACGAAGCCGGCGGAGTCGGCAAGCAGCTAGCCAGATTAAAAACAACGGATTCCCCTTTTCCATTCGTCGCCGCGTTATTTATTTTCTGGCTAGCAGCTAGTGACTAGTAGCTAGCTGCTTCTCTCACTGCGGCAAACGGATCACGCTCAGCACGCGGTGCTTGGACTTCCATACATCATCGAGCATTTTATCGATGTCGGCCCCGCTGACTTCCACCACGCACACGGGTCGTGCGTGTTTTCGCAGCGAAATGAAGTTGATCACGCGAAGCTTGCGGCGCGTCGCGATGTCGGCCACCAGATGAAAGACATCTTCGTTTTGCGAAATATCGAACGTAATACGGGCGCCGGTCGCCGTGGAGTCGAAAATGCTGGTGAGCGCACGAAAGATATCGGCCTTGGTGACGATTCCAAGCAATACGCCGTCGCGGGCAACCGGTAGCGCACCGATTTTCCGGTCGCGCATGATACGGGCCGCTTCCTCGATAGGAGCGTCCGGCGCGATCACCAGCGGATTGCGGGTCATGATTTCGGAGGCGAGGACCGGCATTTTGTGCGCTCTTAACGTTTGCGTCGCCAACATATCCGCACCGGATGCCGAGAAGGGATTTAGCTCGGGTGGGAACGCATGCAAGATGTCGGCCGCCGTGACGATGCCGATCAGTTTTTTGTTGGCGTCGACGACCGGCACGTGACGAAATTGTTGCCTGGCCATGAGCATGGCCAGATCGGTAAGGGACGTCGACGATTCGACCGCCACGGGTTCCGGAGTCATCCACATACTGACGAACATACATCGCCTCGTTGTGTCATCGCGTGCAGCGATTATTATCCAAAAAGCTGTCGTTTAGCGCGTATATCTGAAAAGGATCAAGCCACCGCCTAACGTTAGGAAGCCGGGCCACAGAGGGTTATGTTCTAACGTGAACCAAAGAATGCCGCCGAGTACCAAGGCGGACGAGAGGATGGCGTAATCGCGGCGTTTCGCGCTCACCCGTAATTCCGTGCGCATCGCTTCCGCTTCCCGATCCTTGACGGAGATATCCAGTTTGCCTTCGCCGGCGCGTTGCACGGCTTGATGAAGAAGTTGCGGCAGCGCGGTGATGGCCTCGGAAATCTCGGGGAGCTGAGCGTAGAGGCGTTTCAGCATGGAGATCGGGCTTATGCGCTCCCGCATCCAACTCTTCATGATGGGCTGAGCGGTTTTCCAGAGATCGAGCTCCGGATACAGCTGGCGGCCGAGCCCTTCGATCTGCAGCAGCGTTTTATGCAACAACAGCAGTTGCGGCTGGACACTGATGCCGAAGCGTCGTGCGGTCTCGAATAAACCCATTAGAACTTGCGCGAACGAAATTTCCGCGAGCGGCTTTTGGAAAATGGGTTCGCATACGGTGCGTACGGCCGATTCCAATTCGTCGACGCGCGTCGTGGTCGGTACCCAGGCGGAATCGATATGCAGCTGTGCTATGCGGCGGTAGTCGTGATCGAAGAAGGCCAGCAGATTCTCGGCGAGGTAATACTGGTCGCGAGGATCGAGCGTTCCCACGATGCCGAAATCGACCGCCGCGTATCTCGGTTGTTCGGGATCGTCCGTCAACACGAATATATTCCCCGGATGCATGTCGGCATGAAAGAAATTGTGGCGGAACACCTGCGTAAAGAAAATTTCGACGCCGTTTTCCGAAAGGCGTTGGATGTTTACTTTGCGCCGCCGAAGTTCTTCGATGTTGCCGATGAGCACGCCGTCGATGCGTTCCATGACCATGACGTTTTTGCGGCAATACTCCCAGTGCACTTCCGGAACGTACAGCAAATTCGACCCGGCGAAGTTGCGCTTGAGCTGCGAGGCATTGCCCGCTTCGCGCATCAAATCGAGTTCGTCGAAAATCGTTTTCTCGTATTCGCGGACCAGTTCGACCGGCCGCAAGCGGTGGCCCTCGCTCCAGTACTTAAGCGCCAATTCGGCAAGCGCATGCATCACGGCGAGATCGCGTTCTATTTTTTCGCGAATGCCGGGGCGCACGATCTTGACGACTACCTTGCGGCCGTCTTTTAACGTGGCGGCGTGCACCTGCGCGATGGTCGCCGCCGCCAGCGGTTCTCGATCGAACGAAGCGAACACGTCGTCAAGCGGCTGTTGATAGGCATTTTCGACGATCGCTTTGGCCGCTTCGCTTGCGAAAGGCGGAACGCGGTCCTGCAGTTTGGCAAGCTCGTCCGCAATATCGGGAGGCAGCAAATCGCGCCGCGTGGACAAGAGCTGGCCCAGTTTCATAAAGATCGGGCCGAGTTCTTCAAGCGCCAAGCGCAGCCGTTCGCCGCGAGAGCCTGGGCGCCTGCGCTGCAACCAGGTGGCGGGCGAAAGATAAAAGGCGAAACGCAGAGGTCGCAGCAAATGCGTGTTGCGAATGAACTCGTCCAGTCCGTGCCGGACGAGCACACGTTGAATCTCGAGCAGGCGTGCGAAGGCGGAAAACGTCATGAAGGTGAAGGTATTGGCGAGTAGGAGTTGGGTGTTGGCTGGAGTCCTGATCCGTGTAGGTGAATGCGTGGTTTCTGGCCGACGCTATCCCCCAACGTTCAGCTCCTTCTGCACCTGCCGAAGCCGGGCATCCGCACGCTCGACCGCATCTCGAAGGCGATCGACTTCGGCGACGAATTCGTCGACTTCGATGCGCGTCACGACATCCCGACTCTCTTCTTGTAGGAATTCGGCAACGTTTTGCGAAAACGTGTCGGCAACACGCTGTCCGAATGACAGCATGCCGCGAGCCAGATTGCCCAGTCGGTGCGCGGCGACGTCGCCGACGAGACGCGAAAGTTCTTCTTCGACGTCCGGCTCTGCTGCCTTGAGTAAATCGCGAAAGGTTTGTGCCACTTCCGCATCTCCTTCGATGCGAACGCTGCCCGAGCGCATGGCCGATTCCGGCTGCTTGCCGATCATGCTCAGGAAAGAAAGCGGTGTTCCCGATAACGTCGCAGCGGCGGGTGGGTCACCGTTTGCGGTAATCGACACGCGTTCGTCGAGGCAAGAGAAGTTCAAGCTTAGCAACACGTTTTGCGGCGCACCCAGGATGCGAATGGCGAGCGCTTTTCCCTCCAATCGCTTGCAGGCGGTACGCGCCGCAGAACTCGTGGCGATATTTCGATTCAGCGCTTCTTCGAACGGCGTTAGCAGCATGGCTTTCTTTTTGGCTAGAGAGTAGTTGCTAGCGAAGCAGCTAAAACTTATACCCGCGATGCAAGGCGACAATGCCGCCGCTCATGTTGTGATAGCTGCAGTGATCGAACCCCGCTGCTTGCATCATCGACTTCAGCGTTGCTTGATCCGGAAAACGGCGGATCGACTCCGCAAGGTAACGGTAGCTGGCTTCGTCTTGTGCAACGACTTTACCGAGCCAGGGAAGCACGCTGAACGAATAGAGATCGTAAAGCGACTTAAGCCCCGGGGCCACGGGTTTGGAAAACTCCAATACTAACAACTGACCGCCGGGTTTGAGTACGCGCAACATGGAGCGCAATGCCGAGCCTTTATTCGTTACGTTCCGCAAGCCGAAAGCGATCGTTACGCAATCGAAGCTGTTGTCTTTGAACGGCAGATGTTCGGCATTGGCCAGCGAGCAGCGGAGATTCTGCACGATGCCTGCATCGATCATGCGATCGCGGCCGCGTGTCAACATCGCGGCGTTGATATCGGTGAGCATGACCAATCCGCCGTCGCCCACTTGCTTGCTCATGCCCGCAGCGAGATCTCCGGTGCCGCCCGCTACATCGAGTGCGCATTGTCCCGGCCGAAGTCCCGTCTGCGAAAGCGTGAATTGTTTCCATAAGCGATGCACGCCGAACGACATGAGATCGTTCATCACGTCGTATTGGTTCGCGACGGATTCGAACACGGCACGGACTCGACTCGCCTTTTCCGCCGTCGGCACCTCGGCATAGCCGAAGTCGGTGGTTGAGTCGGAGGGGTCGCGGCGTTGAGTCATGCCGCATTGTAGCAGGGGGAGTGATTGGCAAAACGGCGAAGAAAAATCCATTCTCTTGCTAGCCGCTAGCCGCTAGCCGCTAGCCGCTAGCCGCTAGCCGCTAGCCGCTAGCCGCTAGCCAGAGTCAGTAGTCGCCCCTC
>CAZQYC010000019.1:7610-51198 GCA_964597495.1 uncultured Steroidobacteraceae bacterium
GCTAGCCGCTAGCCGCTAGCCGCTAGCCGCTAGCCAGAGTCAGTAGTCGCCCCTCATCCTGGCTTAGCCGAAGAATACGGAATGCCAAGCTCGGCCAGCCGGTCCAGATATCTCTGCCATTTTTTTTCACGGTCATTGCCGAGTTCGTGGAGATATGCCCAGGAATAAAGGCCGGTATCGTGGCCGTCGTCGAACACCAAACGAACGGCATAGTGGCCGACGGGCTCAATCCGGGTGACCACGACATTCTGTTTGCCCACCTGCAGCGTTTCCTGTCCCGGTCCGTGTCCTTTGACTTCCGCGGACGGCGAATACACGCGGAGATACTCGAACGGCAATTCGAATCGCGCGCCGTCGTCGAAGGCGACTTCCAGTAGACGCGATTGCGTGCGGAGTTTGAGGAGAGTGGGGCGCATAAGAAGCTGCTAGCAGCTAGCGACTAGCATCTAGCCAGAGTAAGAGCGCTTGGCTTTGACGATGACATGTAGCGGGCAAAGTTTTCTAGGGGATCGTTCATATTCTGGCTAGGGGCTAGCAGCTAGTAGCTAGCGGCTCAAAGGATGTACCTCGTCAAATCCTCGTCCTTCACCAGCTCGCCGAGATGCTGGTCGACATAGTTTGCATCGACGGTAATGCTCGTGCCGGTTTTGTCCGCGGCATCGAAGGAAATTTCTTCGAGCAGGCGTTCCATCACCGTGTGCAAGCGGCGGGCGCCGATGTTTTCGGTGCGCTCGTTCACTTGATGCGCCACTTCGGCAATGCGCCGCACGCCGCTTTCGGCAAACGTCAGTGTTACGCCTTCGGTTTCCAAGAGGGCCTTATATTGGGTGCACAGCGATGCGTCGGGTTCGGTAAGAATGCGGATGAATTCTTCGACTTTCAGCGCATCGAGTTCGACGCGAATGGGAAAGCGGCCTTGGAGCTCGGGAATGAGATCCGACGGCTTCGACATGTGAAATGCGCCGGAAGCGATGAATAGGATGTGATCGGTCTTCACCATGCCGTACTTCGTGCTGACGGTGCTGCCTTCCACCAGCGGCAGCAAATCGCGTTGCACGCCTTCGCGCGAAACGTCCGCGCCGCTGGTTTCTTGGCGGCGTGCGATCTTGTCGATCTCGTCAAGAAAAACGATGCCGTTTTGTTCGGCATTGGCGAGGGCGACCACTTTGAGCTCGTCTTCGTTCACGAGTTTGGCGGCTTCTTCGTCGGTCAGCAATTTAAAGGCTTCTTGAACCTTGAGCCGGCGTGTTTTGGTGCGCGCGCCGCCGAGGTTCGAGAACATGCCCTGCAGTTGTTGCGATAATTCCTCCATGCCGGGAGGCGCCATGATCTCCACGCCGACCGGCAGCGAACGCAGTTCGATTTCGATTTCCTTGTCGTCGAGCTGGCCTTCACGCAGCATTTTGCGGAAGCGCTGCCGTGTCTCGTTGTCTTTCGGCGCGGGTTCTTCTCCGGTGTCGAAGCCGATTGAACGCGGTCGCGGCAGCAGTGCATCGAGAACGCGCTCTTCGGCCGCGTCCATAGCGCGGTGCTTCACTTTCGCGGTTTCCACTTCGCGCGTCATTTTCACCGCGACGTCCATCAAGTCCTTGATGATCGAATCGACTTCGCGACCGACATAGCCGACCTCCGTAAATTTCGTGGCCTCGACTTTAATGAAAGGCGCCTTCGCCAGCTTCGCCAGGCGGCGGGCTATTTCCGTTTTGCCGACGCCGGTCGGGCCGATCATCAGAATGTTCTTCGGCGTGATTTCCGGACGCAATGATTCGTCCACCTGCATACGCCGCCAGCGATTGCGCAGCGCGATGGCCACGGCGCGCTTTGCGGCGCTCTGTCCGATGATGTGCTTATCGAGTTCGTGAACGATTTCTTTGGGGGTCATGGAGGACATGGGGAGAAAAGCTACTAGCTACTAGCCGCTAGCTACTAGCAAGAAGGCGAAAGTGAATGGAGGATGTTTCATACGTTGACTGCAATGCCGTGGCTAATAGATGGCATAGCGAAATTAAGGAGTATCTCGTTTCTGGCTAGTTGCTAGTAGCTAGCGGCTAGTAGCTCAGGAACGCAGTTCCTCCACCGTCAAATTCCTATTCGTAAACACACAAATATCCGCCGCAACGTTCAGCGACTTCTCGACGATGGTGCGTGCATCGAGGTCGGTGTTTTGCAGCAAGGCGCGCGCGGCCGAGAGCGCGAACGAACCTCCCGAGCCGATGGCCATGATGTCGTCTTCGGGTTCGATGACGTCGCCGTTACCCGAGACAATGAATGAGCTTTTGCGATCGGCGACGCAGAGCAGCGCTTCGAGCCGGCGCAGGCTGCGATCGTTGCGCCAGTCCTTCGCGAGTTCGATGGCGGCTCGCGTTAGATTGCCGTACTGCTGAAGCTTGGCTTCAAACCGTTCGAATAAGGTAAACGCATCGGCGGTGCCGCCGGCGAATCCGGCCAGAACCTTGCCTTCGTACAGGGGCCTTACTTTCCTTGCATTACCCTTCATGACCGTGTTGCCCATCGATACCTGTCCATCGCCGCCGATGACGACGACGCCATTGCGCCGCACCGAGAGAATGGTCGTGCCGTGAAAGGCGATTTGCGAGTCGTTGGACATAGGGAAGCGAAATACTGCGGGTGACTGTCGAGCGAAGTCGCCACTTTAATGATGCCCTTCCGCTCTGGCTAGTCGCTAGGTGGCTTCTTTAATTTGGCTCTTGGGTGCGCCGCATCGTATGTTTTGGCGAGGTGCTGGAAATCAAGGTGCGTGTAGACCTGGGTCGTGGAAATATTTGCATGACCCAGGAGTTCCTGTACGCCGCGTAAATCCTGGCTCGACTCCAAGAGATGCGTCGCGAAGGAATGTCGAAACATGTGCGGATGCAGGTGCTGTCCAAGCCCTTGCCGCTTTGCCCAGCACTCAAGCAGTTGCTGGATTCTGCGCGGACCGAGGCGCGCGCCTCCTTGTGCCACGAAGACGGCCGCATTGTCGGCTTTGGCCATCGAACCTCGGCTGCCGAGCCATTCGTGCATCGCGGTAACCGCATAGCGGCCCATCGGCAACACGCGTTCTTTTTGACCCTTCCCCATCACGCGGACCGTGCGGTCGCGCAGGTCGACGTCTGCAAGATTCAAATTGACGAGTTCCGATAAACGCAGGCCCGACGAATAAAACAATTCCATAATGGCCTTATCGCGGGTATCGAAGGTGTCGTCGGCACGAAATTCAAGGAGCCTCGCCATCTGATCCGCATCCAGCGTGGCCGGCAATCGTTTCTTGGCCTTCGGCGCTTGGATATCGATGGCGGGATTCGTCGCGATGCTGCCTTCGCGCAGCAGATAATTGAAAAAACTGCGTACCGCGGATAAGCGCCGTTGAATGCTACGGGGCGAGATGTGGCGGCGATGTTCTTCGGCGGCGAACGTCCGAACGTGCGGACCGTCGACCTGTTCCCATCGTTCGATGTCGCGCTTGTCGCAAAACGCGGCGAGGTATTCAAGATCGATGCGATACGCGGAATGGGTGTGCGACGAGAGTCGGCGCTCGGAAGACAGATGGGAGAGAAAGGCTTGAACCTGCTGGAGCGCGGAGGGGGACATGATCGTAAGCCTCTAGCAGCTAGGTAAGCGCTGAATAAGTCGGCGTTCGCATCGACTCGCTCAGCTAACTTGCTATTTTTATCCTGGATCCCGTTCTACAACGGGATAGGTAAGGACTTACTCAGTCCTTACCTAGCTACAGTTCTCCCACCGCCGCGCTGACCAGATCGCCGATTTCGGCAAGATAATCGGTGCTCATGGTGGGATGGAAGCGTTCTGCATCGGGGCTACCGATGGCGAGCAATCCGTAGGCGGCGTTCGTGCCGAGCGGGATGAGGGCCACCGAGCCGATTTCGATCGTGCCGGCGCCGAATAAGTAATCGCGCTGGCTGTCGCGAATTTGTCCGCAGCGCGGACGGGCCGATTCGAAAAACGTTTCGAACGACTTAAGATCGCTCGCGTCCCGCGATACGACACGCAAATGCCGGCTGTCGAGCCTAAGCAGTTGCGGAACGTCCTTGCGTGTGACGACCAACAGCCATTCGCTGGCGCCGAAGTCCTCACGCAACGCGGATTCCAAGGCGTCGATGATTTGCGGTGCCGTGCGAGCTCGGATCAGGCGGCAGGCGAGGCGATGAATTTTGGCGGATAGCGCGTCGTTGCCGCGAGCGACTTCGACGAATTCGCGTACTTTGTTTTCCAGGGCTTGGTTCTTTTCACGCAAGACCTGAACTTGCCTCTCCACCAGCGACACGGTGGCCGGACCGCGGTCGTGGGGCAGGCGCAACTTGGTGAGCAGCGGCGCATTCCGCTCGAAGAAATCGGGATTGTGTTGCAGGAAATCGACGACGGCGGCTTCGGCCAGCATCTCGGTGTCGAGTCCGCGAGCGGTTTGCTTATTCATGTATACCCCGATGTTGCACAGAAACTAGTTGCACAGAAACTGAGGGTCCTGCTGCAAGCGATTCTCCACTCTCGGGAGAGCACTGTCTACTCAAGTGTGACGATGAGATAGCAGCTGGCTGAAAAACTCTTTTCAACAAGCTGCTAGTTCGGGCCAAGGATGGCCCAGCGAAATCATGCACATTCTATGTGCTTGCCATGTTGATATAGAGGGGGAGCGCTGTGAAAACCACGTTTTCGCAAGCGACTTTGAAAAAGTGACAGGAGGTCCTTTTTCAACAGGCTGATAGGTTGTAAAAGTTACATCCTCATCCGTTCGACCTTTATGCACTTGTCCATCACGACCGTCATGCCGCTTGCGCGCGCGCGAACGGCGGCAGCTTCGTCGATCACGCCGAGTTGCAGCCACAACGCCGGCAATGCGAGTCGCAGGCAATCGTCGACGATGGCGGCGACGTGCTCTGGCTGACGAAACACGTCCACGATATCGATGCGCTCTCCTGGCGCAAGCGAGTGCACCGCCGCATCGAGCGTGGGCAGCGCCGGGATTTTTTCCCAAGACGTAAGTCTGGGGTTGACCGGAATGATCCGGTAGCCGAACTTGAGGAGCACCTCCGCAACGCCGAAACTCGGTCGCGAGGGGTCGTCCGATAAGCCGACGACGGCAATGGTTCGCGCCTGGCGCAGAAGCGCGGCGATTTCGTCGCGACTTGGGTTTTGAAACGTCATGAGCGTGGACTTTTGGCGGGCGACAACTTAATTTACGACCGCGGTATGTTCGACTAATTCCTGCTTAAGAAGGTTGATTTATTTCTATACCGTCATTCCGACGCACTGGAAACGCAGGAGCACTTTTCAGTACGCCGGTATGACGAAAAATCAGAGCGTCCGTTCACAGCTACGATTAATCCAAGAAAGAGGGATGTCATGCGGCACGTCATGGTAATGAACTCGAAGGGCGGGTGCGGTAAAAGCACGTTGTCCACCAACATCGCCTGCTATTTCGCGAACGAGGGTTTCAAGACGGCACTGGCCGACTACGATCCGCAGCGCACGGCGCTCGATTGGCTGTCGATCCGTCCGGAAGATTTACCCAAGATTAGCGGTGTTCCCGCGTACGAAGAGGGCGTTCGAAACGCGCCGCGCGATACCGAAGTATTGGTCATCGATGCGCCGGCCCGGACTCACGGTTCGGAGCTCAACGAACTGGTGCGCCGTGCGGAAACCATCATCGTGCCGGTGTTGCCGTCGCCGATCGACATGAAAGCCTGCGGTCATTTCATGGAGGAATTGCTGGAACTCGGCAAGGTGCAGCGCAAGCAGGCGCGTCTTGCCGTGGTCGCGAATCGCGTGCGCGAGAACACGCTGTTGTTCGAGGAATTGGACAAGTACCTCGGGAAGCTCAAGGTGCCGTACCTGTCCTGTTTGCGGCAAAGCACCAACTACTTGCGCGCCTATCAACGCGGGATGGGCATTTTCGAGCTGCCGGAATATCTTGCCGGGCCCGATTGGGAGCAGTGGAAGCCCATCAAGCGCTGGTTGGGCAGCGAAAAGAGTCAACCCGCTTGAAGATTCGCGCGCGGTCGTAAGAGACCCACGAGCAACAGGATCGCCAGCGACAATATCGCCATCGCGCTGAAGATAGCGGCGTAGCTCGCGCCTGCGTCGCGCGCCCAGCCCGCGATCGACGGCGACGTGGCCGAGATGAGATAGCCGCCGAATAGCATCATGGCGGTCCAACTGCCCGCTTCGCTCGGCGTGCGGCTGTAGTCGAGCGGCAGTGTCATGCAGAGCGGAAACCAGCCGCCGCACGCGAAGCCAAGTAACGACACCCAAAGCCAGGGCGCCGCTAACGGCGCCAGGACGAAGCCGCTGAACGCGATCAACGCGGCGGTGCTGCAGGCGATCAGCCACGGCCGGCGATCCAGCGATCGACTAGCGACGCGCGCGATGACAAGGATGAAGGCTACCTGGCACCCAATCCAATATCCGAGGAATGCTCCGGCCCGTGAGGCGGTCCAGCCAAGCTCAACATACATCGGTGCAAGCCACGCCAACACCACGAAGAACGTCACGCTCTGCAATCCGAAAAAGACCGTCACGATCCATGCTTTGGCGTTGCGCCAGGGAAGTCGTGCGGGCTGTGCGACCGCGTCAGCCACCGCACGTGGCTCCGCCCGCAACATCCGCAACCAAAGGAGCGCGCCGACGAAACCCGGAACGCTCCAAATCGCCAGTGCAAAGCGCCACGATTCGGTCCACTGCGCGATCGGCGCGGTAAGCCCGGCCGCGAGGGCGGCACCCAAGCACAGCGCCGCGCTATAAAGCCCGCTGATACTCAGTGCGCGGTCGGCGAAATGCTGCTTAACGAAGGTGTTAAGCAACGTGCCGGCGGTTGCGATGCCGACGCCTGCCGTCAGTGCGGTCAATAACATCATCGGCGCATTGGCCCACGCTCTTGCGAACGTCGCAACTGCGATGGCGAGCGTCGCGAACAGAATGGAGGTTTCATGTCCATATGCCGCGTTAAACCGCTGCGCAAGCGGCGCGAACAAGCTCATGCAAAGTACCGGCAATGTGCTTAGGAGTCCCAGTTGTCCACGGCTCATTTCGAGGTCAATGCGCAGGTAGTCGAGCACCGGACCTATGCACGCCATCGGAATGCGGAGACTGAATGCAACGAAAAAGAGCGCGGTGATTTTTAGCCAGACGTTCGACTTCGCCATCGTTTCAATTCCAAATGCTTCGAGCTTGAGCCGCAGTGAGTGACAAGCCGTGAGTGACAAATTGTGTCATGGGTGCGCGTGTAAGGCGGAACCGGATTGTGCGGTACTCTGCCGCGAGCTTGGCGACTTTTTGTTCAATGCGCCGAATTCGAGTGCGAACGTAATCCACACTCCATGTGTGATTGACCGATCAAATTGCCGTGCAATCGACATTCAATGGATGCAGGCATTCAGGGAATTGACCAAATCGATCGTCGAAACCTCGCTTGTCGCGACGCTCTTCACACACTTCCCAATGGCCGCCTCGAGTGTGTAGGAGGTCACCAAGAGCCATCACCGTCGTTCGTTAGTATGCAGTCGTCCATTCTTGATCGGGCCCTTCTCGATCGAAGTCGGCGTCGAAATTTTCGGTATTACTTAACGGCATAGACAGTGAACTCGGCAATGAATCAGTTATTCCAGAGAGACCAGCGCGGATTCACGCTCATCGAGTTGATGATCGCAGTGGTCGTGATTTCGATCCTCTCTGCGATCGCATTGCCGTCTTATCAGCAACACATGATGCGCAGCAAGCGCGCGGCGGCAAAGTCGGCCATGATGGATTTGGCCAACCGCGAGCAACAATTGTTGCTCGCCAATCGCATCTATTTCGATACGAGTGCGCTTAACAGCAGCGGTTACACGCTGGATTCCGAAGTCAGCAAAAACTACGCTCTTAGCGTCACCGTGGACAATGCGGCGACGCCGCCCACTTTCCTGATTAGGCTCACGCCCAGCGGCGGTCAAGCGAGTGACGGTCCCTTGGACCTCGATAGCCAAGGCAACAAATCACCCCCGGAAAAGTGGAGCCGCTGATGTCGTCCAATCGATCACAACCTACGATGAACGTGCGTACGAACGCGGGCACGAGTTTGATCGAGGTCCTGGTCACGGTCGTGATCACGTCCGTTGGACTCCTCGGATTGGCAGGACTCCAAGGCCGCCTGCAGACCTCCGAAGTCGAATCCTACCAGCGATCGCAAGCGCTCATCCTGCTTAACGACATGGTGAGCCGGATGCGATCGAATCACCGTGCCGCCGCAAGCTACGCGACCGGGAATCCAATAGGAGTCGGAAGTACTTGTCCGACGACGACGGTGAGTTCTACTCGCCAGGAGATCGACGCAGCGCAGTGGTGCCATGCTCTGCAGGGCGCTTCCGAAAAGGTAGGCACTACGAATGCAGGCGCCATGATCGGCGGCCGCGGTTGCATCGAGAGTTTGCCCAACAATCAATATCTCGTCACGGTGGCATGGCAAGGCCAGGTTTCCTTGGCCGCTCCACCGAGCACAGTGAGCTGTGCTGCCAACCTTTACAACACCACCGGCACCAATTGCACGCAGGATCGCTGCCGTCGGGTAGTGACTTCGGTAATACAAATCGCGACGTTGAACTAAGAGCACGAACGAGCAATGCAAACGATACGATCAATGAGAGTCAGCCCTCGTGCCGAGCGTGGTCTCACCCTCGTGGAGCTGATGGTTGCCATGACCATGTCGCTCGTGGTGCTGTTGGCGCTCGTCACGCTATTGGTCAATACGTCGCGCGCCAATACCGAATTGGCGAAGACCAATTTCCTCATCGATGACGGACGGATCGCGATTCAAGTGGTCAGCGAGGACTTGATGCATGCCGGATTTTGGGGCGGCTACTTACCGAATTTCGACAATCTTACTTACACGGACATACCCGACGACTATCCGACCGCCATTCCCAATCCCTGCCAGCAGTTCGCTGCTTGGAACGGCGCTTATCAAACTAATTTGCTGGGCATTGCCGTACAAGCCGACGATGCGTTACCCACCGGTCCTGGGTGCCTGCTGCCGTTGACCAAGAAAGCCAATACCGATGTGCTCGTGATTCGCCACATCGATACGTGCATTCCCGGCACCGGCAACTGCGAAGCGGACGTCGCCGGCAAAGTCTACTTTCAGAATCCCTTCTGCGAAACCGAGAAGTATTCGACCCGATACGTTCTCGGGACGGCCGGTTATTCGCTTCATCGTCGCGACTGCGTGACCTTGGCGGACAAGCGCCGCTTCGTCTCGAATATCTACTACGTGACCGACACGGTGCAAAACGGCGTAACGGTGCCGGTGTTGGTGCGCTCGCAGCTGGACCTTCTAAGCGGCACGGTTGCCCAGCAAGCGCCCACGCCGCTGATCGACGGCGTCGATTCCTTCCGCGTGATCCTCGGCATAGACGACATCAGCAAAAGCGGCCAGGCCGTGAACTATGGCGTCTCCGTCGAGTGGGCCGATCCGAACGACAAAGTCACCGCTAAGAATCGCGGCGACGGAGTGCCGGACTCGTTCGTGCACTGCACGACCGCCGAACCTTGCTCGGTCGCGCAACTGTCCAACGTCGTTTCGGCGAAGCTCTTCGTGCTCACGCGCGCGAAGGAAGCAACCGCCGGTTACTCGGATACCAAGACGTATTGCTTGGGCGAGCTGGAGCCGAATGGGAGTTGTGACGACGACAACAAGGTCGGCCCATTCAATGACGGCTTCAAACGACACGTTTTCACCACCACTGTCCATCTCACCAACATTTCCGGCCGCCGAGATACGCCATGATCCGTCGACACAGTGCACGCAAACGCCAACAAGGCGCCACGCTCGTCGTGGGGCTCATCATGCTCACGCTGATCACCGTCATGGTCACGAGCAATTTCACCCTCAGCACGAGCAATCTCAGGGCCGTCGGCAATGCCCAATTCCGCAGCGAAGCCCTCGCGGCCGCCAACGGCGCCATCGAGCACGTATTAAGCTCGCCGTTCACCGAAGCGCCTGTCGCCGAAGCGATCAACGTGGATCTCAACAGCGATGGCAATACCGACTATCAGGTGCAGCTTGCGACGCCGCAATGCATCGGCGCGACCGAGATTGCCGCGGCGGAGACGCCGTTGAGCAGCGCGTCGCTGGGCACGGCGTTCTCCACGCCGCCTTCGAGATACGAGACCATTTGGGACCTCGATGCCACCGTTAGCGACCCAACTGACACAGGTCAAGTGAGTAGCGATGCGTCGGTGCAGGTGCATATGGGCGTGCGCGTTCTGCTCACGAAAGCGGAATATGACTCGGTTTGCACCTGAGGCTTGGGGGAATTCATCATGCATGCACGTCCACTTAGAGCAACACTAGCCGCATTGGCGCTGGTGTGCGCAGGTCCGCTGCAAGCATCGGACATCGATCTCTTCGTCAGCAACCCGGCCAGCGGCAGCAGCAGCTTGCCGAACGTGCTGTTCATCGTGGACAACACCGCCAATTGGAGTCAGAGCGCGGGCAGCACTACGAAGTTCGCGAGCGAAGTGGCCGCGCTTGTTTCAACCTTCAATAACTTGGCGATCAACGCCGACGGATCGGCCAAGTTCAACGTCGGCGTGATGTTCTCATCGGAAACCGGGAGCGGGAATTCGGGAAACGACGGCGGGTACGTACGCGCCGCGGTGCGCGCAATGAGCAGCGCCACCAAGGCCAAATACGGAACCATGATCCAAACCTTGGATGTCGGCAACGACAAGGGCAACGGCGGTAAAGCGAGCTTGATCATGGCGGAAGCGTATCGGTATTTCTCCGGCGGTGCGCCCTATGCGGGCACGACGAAGGCGAAGACGGATTTTACCGGCAATAGCAGCGGCGGCTGGTCCAGTTCGACGTCCACCGCGGCATCGCGCGCCGCCATGCAAGCGATTTATAACCTCACGGGAAACGCGTTGACCGCAACCAACGCGGCCACCTATACGGCGCCTCCGAATGCGAATACCTGCACTCGAAACTACATCATCTATTTGAGCAACGGGCCTTCGCAAGACAACAACACCGTTACCTCGCAAGCGACGACGCTGCTATCCACAGCGGGCGGTGTGACGACGCAGATTGCGCTGTCGCCCAGTGGTTCGCAAGGCAACGTGAGCGACGAGTGGGCACGGTTCATGAAGCGCAGCGGACTCGGCATCACGACCTATACGATCGATGTCATTCCGGGAAGCACGGGCCAAGGCCCGGGCTGGACGGCGCTGCTCAAAAGCATGGCCGGCGTCAGCGGTGGTAAATACACCGCCGTGACCTCGATAACGGCGGCAGGCACGGAAGTGAGCATTGCCATCAATAAAGCCCTGTCGGAAATTCTGGCGGCGAACAGCGTGTTCGCCTCCGTGAGCTTGCCGGTCAGCGTCAATACGCAAGGCACCTATCTCAATCAAGTGTTCATCGGCATGTTCCGTCCCGATGCCAACGCGTTTCCGCGTTGGGCGGGGAACTTAAAGCAATACAAGCTCAGCAAGGTGGGCACGGATCTGAAACTGGTCGATGCCGACGAGAATTCGGCGATCAATTCGTCGACGGGCTTCATCACCGAATGCGCGCGCAGTTATTGGACGCCGTCCACCGCCGATTCCTATTGGAGCTTCAAGCCGCAGGGCGGATGCATACCGCCGGCCAATCTAGCTTCCGACGTGTATCTCAACTCCAATTATCCCGACGGCAATATCGTCGAGAAAGGAGCGCACGGCTACAAACTCCGAAGCGTCGGAAGCCGTGCGGTCAAAACGTGCTCGCCGACCTTCGGGTCGTGTACCGCAATGACGGATTTCAATACGAGCAACGCCGCCATTACTCAGGCGCTGCTCAGCGCCTCGACCTCAACCGAGCGTGATCAGTTGATCAATTGGGCGATGGGTACCGATGTCGACGATGAAAATATCAACGGCAACTCCACGGAAATGCGTCCTTCCATTCACGGCGACATCGTGCATTCGCGTCCGGTCGCCATCAATTTCGGTACGGACGCCGCGCCGAAAGTCGTGGTGTTCTACGGCGGCAATGACGGCACGTTCCGCGCGATCAACGGCAATCGCACCGCGAGCATCGGCTCGATAACGGCAGGCAGCGAAATGTGGGCATTCCTACCACCCGAGTTCTACGGCACGATCAAGGCGCTGCGCGATAACACGTCGCAAATTAGTTTCCCGGGCGTGTCGGGCGGTATACCGAAGCCTTACGGCATCGATGGCGTGATCTCCGGTTTCGACACGGGGACCGACAAATGGATTTTTGCCAGCATGCGGCGCGGCGGACGCGCAATTTATGCATTCAAAGCATCGATGGACGCCGCGGGCGCGATGACGGTGACGCTGCAATGGAAGCGCGGCTGCCCGAATAACTTCCCCACGTCCGGCACCGTGAGCGATGCCGAGTGCAGCACGGGATTTACTGGCATCGGACAAACCTGGTCGGCGCCGAAGATTTTCAACGTGACGGGTTATACCGGCCGACTGCTCATCATGGGCGGCGGTTACGACACTTGCGAAGATTCGGATCCGCATTCGTGCACGGCCGCTTCGAAGGGCAACAAAATTTACATCTTAGATGCCGATACCGGCACGCTGCTCAATACGTTGACTACGGATCGCGGCGTCGTGGCGGACGTGGCGATTCTCAACGACAGCGCTTCGGGACTTGCGCAGTACGCTTACGTCGCGGATCTCGGCGGCAACCTGTATCGCATTTCAATGAGTAGCGGTGCGCCTGCCGGCTGGAGCGTCACCAAGATTGCCTCGCTAGGCTGCAGCACCCTCGCGACGTGCGCGGCAAATCGAAAATTTATGTACATACCCGACATCCTGTCGCAAAGCGGCACGAATTACTTACTGCTGGGCTCGGGCGATCGCGAGAAGCCGCTCAGCACCTATACCAGCGCTTACGGCACCACCAATTACTTCTTTACGCTGCAAGACAAGCCTGCCGACGCGACTTGGCTGAGTTCCGAAATTGGAAACTGCGGCAGTTCGTTGCTGTGCATGAACTCGCTCTTAGGCGTCGCGTTGGGCGTCAATCCCAATGCCACCGCGCTGGCGGCGAAGAAAGGGTGGTACCTACAACTGGACGCGCACGAACAAGTGGTGACCTCGTCGATTACGATTTACGGTTCGGCAAAGTTCAGTACACACAAGCCCTACGTACCGGTGGTCGGTGCGTGCACCACCGATCTCGGCACCACGCAAGCGTACAGCATCGGCTATCAAGGCTCGGGCAGCACCCGAACCACGCTGCCGGCCGTCGGGTTGCCACCATCACCGGTAGCCGGGATGGTCACGCTCGACAACGGCAGCACGGTTCCGTTTTGCATCGGTTGCAATAACGAATCGCCGCTGCAATCCACTCAGCCGTCGCTGCCGCCGGGCACCGCGGGTACGCAGCCGAAGAGCCGGGTTTACTGGTACATCCATCGTTAGCAGGCGAACGGGAGTTTCATGACAATGCAACGCGCAGGTCACGGTGGATTTACGACCGTGGAACTCATGGTATCGGTCACGATCATGGCGATCCTGCTCGGCGTCGCCATCCCGTCGTTCCAAGACGCTTCGCTCAACAGTCAACTGCGTTCGATGGCGAACAATTTAGTGGCCAGCTCGCATCTGGCGCGCAGCGAAGCTTTCAAGCGCAATGCGGTCGTCACGCTTTGCGTGTCCAGCAACGGCACCACGTGCGGTACGGGTGGTTGGGAACAGGGTTGGATCGTCAGAACTGCAACGAATGTGTTAGAGCGGCAGCAGGCTGTCGCGAGCGGTTATCGAATAAGCGCGGCGGGTGGCAATGCGAGCTTGCTCTTCCAACCGACCGGTGCCGGTTCGACGGCGGATACGTTGACGGTGTGCCGAGCGACGCCGTCAGTCGGCAAGGTTCAGCGCACGGTAGCGATCGACGCAGCGGGAAGAGTCACCGTATCTCCGTCGAGTTCGACCACCTGTTCGTAGTTCATCGGCATGATGCAAAGTCGCCGTTCAGGGAATTGCTGAACGACTAAGCGACGCAAGCAATTCCATCGACTATTGTCGAATGATCTTGCCGGCCACTTCCCTTCTGCGGATGTTCTGCAAGCGACGCATTCTGCATTTCTTCCACTTCGTCGCTTTCGTTCGCTTGAACGTTTCTCAGTTTCTCGCGAAATATTTTTTCGCGACGAAAAAAAGTGTGCGCTCCGTTCCGAGCATTTAACGGCGCGCTTATGCGTACGGCGTCAGCGCATGCCGCGGATCAGGTAATTACTATTCCGCGCCTATATGAAAGCTCAAACGACACGAATTCATTCCCTGGCGCGACTCGTTGCCAGCCGTGGCTTCACGCTCATTGAGACGATGGTGACGGTGTCGATGGTGGCCGTCCTGGTCGGCATCTCGGCGCCGAGCATGAGCGCGTTCATGAAGAACGGCCGCCTTGCGAGTTCGGCCAATGAAGTCTTGCGCTCTTTTCAATTGGCGCGCACCGAGTCCATCAAGCGCCAGCGAAACGTCGTGATCTGCGCTTCGAGTAACGGCACCAGTTGCAATTACGGCGACTTCGAGCGCTGGATCGTGTTCGAAGACACCAACGGCAGCTGGCAGCGCGAATCGACGGAAGAGCTCATCGAAGATCGCGGCAAGCTCGATGGTTCGCTCAAAGTGTCGACCGACAACGACGGCGTAATCAGTTTCGGACCTTCCGGGTTTGCGATGCCACCGGGGCCGTCCGGAAAAATTGCCCCGCGCTACATCGGGCTTTGCGATGACCGAGGCAATGTCGCGGTTGGCGCTACCGAATCCGCCGCCCGCGCGGTACTCATCGATACCACCGGTCGGGCGCGCGTATCCAAGAAAATTTCCGATGTGCAGGCTGCCGGGAATTGCCGTTGAGATCCGCCATGCATCACTTTAACCATCGTAGAGAATTACGCGGCTTCACCTTGGTCGAAACCATGGTTGCGCTGGTCGTGTTATCCATCGGCATGCTCGGAGTCGCAGCGCTTTTCGTCGTGACTTTCAAAGCGGGCGGCACGGCGATCAATCGGCTCAATGCCGTGAATCTTGCTGCCGAAATGGCCGACCGCATCCGCACAAATCGCCTTGCCGGCACCGCTTATGCGGGCACCCCCGCGAACAATTCGTGCATCGGAACGAGCGCGAAATGCAGTGCCACGGAGATGGCGGCCTTCGATCTATTCAGTTGGCGAAACGCCGTTGCCAGCACGCTTCCCGGATCGCCGACCGGCACCGTCACCGTGGCGGCGGGCGGCGCGGGAATGCCGAACGTCTACACGATCGAAATCAAGTGGTCCGAGCCGAATGAAGCGGATCTCTCGTACGTTCTGCGCATGCAGATTTAGGCGCTCATGAATAGTATGCACCGTACCTCTCGTTTCCATTCGATCGCGCGCCGCTCGCGCGGCGTTAGCTTGATCGAGCTCATGATTGCGATGACGTTGGGCCTCGTGTTGGTGGGTGGGGCGACCAAGGTGTATGTCGGCGGCCGTAAATCGCACAACGCCAACGAATCGATCGCGCGTATGCAGGAAGCCGCTCGTTACGCGCTCGCCGTCATCGAGCCCGACATTCGGCTGTCGAATAACTGGGGCTTGATGAAAGGCGCCGCCGGCATCACGGGTCAAATCGACCAAGCGCAAGGTGCGAATTCGCTCGGCGGCAACTCGAACTACTGCGGTAATAATTTCGCGCTGGATCTTCTGCACAATATAGAAGGATCGAACAATGCGTTCGCGCTTGGCGTGGCGCGCGATGCGACGCGTTGCCCCACTGACGGCACGCCGCTTCTGTCCGCAGACACGTTGACCATCCGTCGTGCAGCGATGAATCCGACGGTGTCCGGCACGCTTAAGGTTTGTTCGAGCCGAGTGTCGGGCCTTCTGGTGCAAAACACGGCTGGCTGTGCGGCGGCGCCGAATGGGCAAATCAACGATCTCCTGGTTCACGCCTACTACGTCGCGACCAATTCCAGCACCGACGCCAGTGTGCCGTCACTGCACCGCATGTCGCTGGTCGTGGGTCCTGCGTTCCAGGATGTAGAGATCGTCTCCGGCGTGGAAGACATGCAAGTGCAATTCGGCATCGACGACGACAATAGCGGCGTGGCCACGCGCTATGTCAATCCAGCCATCGCCACCGCGCTCACCGGACAAGTAGTCAGCGTGCGTCTTTGGCTCCTGATTCGAGCCGAATCGCCCGAGGGCGATTTCGTCGACGATAACGTCTATGTGTACGGCGATCGTTCGGCGGCAAGCACAACTTACGATCTCAACAGCGCATCGAGTGCGGGCAAGGCTTTCTCGCCGGCCAGCAGTCCAGGTACGTCGGTAAACGACGTCAAACACTATCGACGCATGCTCGTCTCACGGACGATCCAAATCCGCAACGCACTTGGCACGTGAATAACGCTATGCAACGAGACATCGCTTCCACAAGACAACGCGGCGCCGCTTTGGCGGTCGGCCTCATCCTCTTGCTCGTGATTACCTTGCTCGCGCTCTCGGGCATGAGCAGTGCCAGCCTTGAGCTCATGATGGCGGGCAACGAGCAGTTTCGTCAGGATGCTTTCCAAGCCGCCGAAGCGGGAATCGCCGACACCATTGCCACAGGTTCCTTCAATCCCAGCGATGAATCCCTGCAGCGCACTGCGATTGCGATTTCCGGGAGCACGGCGACATTCGACAGCCGGCTCACTCCCGAACTCGATGGCCGAGCGCAGCCTGCCATCTGGGGCAATCGCTGGGACAGCTTCGCCACGTATCACTTCGAAGTGCAGAGCGTGGGCCACGGCGGCGCGCGCAATGCGATGGCCACGAACATGCAGGGCATTGCCGTGCTGGCGCCGTGGGATAGCTCGATCCCGCCGGATAGCAGCTTGGGAACTGCGTTGTGCGCGACACCGCCTTGTCCGTAGGAGACTCATGAAATTTTCAATATCCAGCCGCGTACTGGTCGCGGCGCTGATCTTAAGTTTCTGCGCTGCGCATGTGCAGGCCGCGCCGCGTCTCTTGGCGGTCGAAGAGGCGCTTGAAAGCGATACCGAAACGCTGATCTTGCCCAGCACCGACACGGGCACGGTGTTGCGTCGCGGTTGCGACCAATGCAACGTCAATCCGCCCCGACTGACAAGCAATACGCGGTTTTTCCTGGGCGAAAAGAACATTTCATTCGCCGACATGCAAAAACTGCTGAGCCGCTCCAAACAACCGCGTGCGCTCCTGATCTTTCATCGCCTAAGCGATCGCACGATCACGCGTTTCGTGATTGTCGATTGACGGGTGGATCGCCGTGGATTCCGCGATGGACAACTTTAATTCTTCAGGATCGGCTATGCATTTGCTTTTCATCCGATTGCGCGCGGCGCTGGCAGGCCTTGCCTTGACGCTAGTCGCGCATCCCTCCTTGGCGGACGACACCGAGATCTTTACATCACCAACCGGCGGCACCGCCGTGCCGAACATTCTCCTTGTCCTAGACACCTCGGGGAGCATGGGCAGCTTGGTGGTCGTTACCAACGACTTCGACCCCACTCAAACCTACAGCGGCGATTGCAGCAGCACCGAAATCTACTATCGGACTGCAGGCGTGCCTAGCTGCAGCAGCTCCCACTTTTCCAAGTCGCTTTTAAAATGCGATGCGGCCAACGCGTCGCTCTACGGCACCGGCGCCACGGGCATTTATACGGGCAACGCCATTCGCTGGAGCGACGGCACCAACTCCACGACCACGACCGTGAATACGACGATCACCACCGCGCTGACCAATCGCGTGCAAACGACGGTCACGTTCGATTGGGTGGATCGAAGTACCGTGAGCAATACCACGACCAGTTATTCCACCTATGGGATCACTATCTCGCATGACACGGGAACCACGCCCGTGGTCACCGGACCATCGACATCCACCCTATCGAATACCTCCTCGTCCGCATCAGGCAGTCCGAGCGGCACGACGACGACAGTCACGCATGACCTCACTTGGCAAACTGCGTTCACAAGGTCCGGCACCTCGAGCAATTCGTCGAGCCCCGGCACGCCCTCTTCGAGTACCACCACGGTTACGACACCGGCAAGCGGTTGGACCGATAGCGGCATCATTACTTTGTCCGGCGGCGGTGGACGCAATAAACAGCGGACGCTAACTCGCCTCACCGAAAAAGTAACGACGACCACGACGACCAGTTCGACGTCCGGTACGACCGTGTCTTATGCGCTAAGCGATGTGACGTGCGCTGGTGATCAGGCGGCCCCGGGTACGGCGGGACTCGGGTACCCGAACAACACTGGAAGCACGGCTACGCGATCCGAATGGACGGCCACCAAGGCGAACTCGTATTGGGATACGGGCGGCGCGCTGCAGAGTTACTCTCTCTACAACGGAAATTATCTCAACTACGTCGCAAACCCGCCGGACACGAATCTCGGTACTCGCTTGAGCATCGTCAAAGCCGCGGCCACCAATCTGCTGGACGATCTAAGCGGGGTGAACGTCGGACTCATGCGCTACAGCGACAACGGCGGCAGCGGTGACACGTCCGCTCAGGGTGGAATGGTGACTTATCCGGTCTCGCCGATAGCCACCAGTCGCCAGGCTTTGAAGGACACCATCAATAGCTACACCGCGCACGGCAACACGCCGCTTTCGGAAACGCTTTATGAAGCGTATTTGTACTACGCGGGCGGCAGCGTTTATTTCGGCGATTCCTCGAAGTCCTACAACGGAGTGAGCTATGCGTCGACATTGAGCGTAGCGAGTTCCCGCGTCGGCAATGCCTTGAGTTCGCATACCTACAAATCCCCGATCACTGCGTCGTGCCAAAATAACTACATCGTGTACCTGACCGACGGCGAGCCGACACAGGACAACAGCGCGGACAGCTTGATCACCGGATTGCCGAGCTTCTCCTCGCTGGGCGGTGCTTGTGAGGATGCGTCGAAGGCTCCGTATGGTTCCAACTGGGGGCCGGGCGACGCCGCGGGCAAATGCCTCGCGGCGCTGGCTCAGTACATGAATCACAAGGACTTGAGCTCCACGTACGATAACAGCCAAACGGTAGCGACTTACTTCATCGGCTTCGGTTCGGATTTCGCCGACGGCGGCTCGTTGAATCAAGGCTTCCAATACTTGTCGCGCGCCGCGCTGCGCGGCGGCGGGTTGGCGTACTCCGCCCAGGAGCAAGACGGGCTTGCGGACGCGTTGAAGAAAATCACTACCGATATCGCCGAGCGCAGTTCTTCGTTTTCGGCGCCGACCGTCGCCGTCAATGCGTACAATCGAACGCAGACGTTGAACGACTTGTTCGTCTCCGTGTTCAGGCCCGGCACGAGCACGCACTGGGCGGGAAACATCAAGAAGTATCACGTCGTCAACGGCGCGATTACTGATAGGAATGGCAATGCGGCCGTGGATTCGCACACCGGCTTTTTCGCGCATGGCGCGCAAAGCTACTGGTCGCCCGAAACCGACGGCGATAGCGTTCCGAAGGGTGGCGCTGCTTCGCAGATTCCGAATCCTTCCGGTTCCAATCGTCGGAATGTCTATACCTATATCGGTAATAACCGCCCCGCAGCGCCGGTTGACGTATCGTCGAGCATCAATTCATCGATTGAGACCGGTAACACTTCGCTGACCGCAGCGGTGCTGGGCATCGGCGGCGCAAGCGATCCTACTCGCGATAATTTGATCAATTGGGCTCGTGGTCAGGATGTGCAGGATAAGGACCCGGCCAATGGCAACACGACGGAAACTCGTCACGCGATGGGCGATCCCGTGCACGCACGTCCCGCCGCGGTCATTTACGGCGGCACGCAGACCAATCCGGATATCGTGGTCTTCGCGCCCACCAACGACGGATATCTGCACGCGATTGCGGGCGGCGACAATCAAGGCAACGAGCTTTGGTCTTTCGTGCCGCAAGAACTGCTAAGCGATCTCAAGAACGTGTATGCCAATGCGACCACGACCACGAAGCACTACTCGCTCGACGGCGACGTGAAGGTGCTCAAGTACGACGTCGACGGCGACGGCGTGATCCAACCTTCCGCCGGCGACAAGGTGCTGATCTTTTTCGGGCAAGGCCGCGGCGGTTCGCGGTACTACGCGCTTGACGTCACCAATAAATTACAGCCGAAGTTCATGTGGTCGATCGGTCCGGGAGAGCTGCCCGGCATCGGCCAAGCATGGTCGTCGCCGATGACGACGCGCGTCAAGGTGGCGGGTGCCAGCCAGAACTCGCAAAACATCGTGCTGTTGTTCGGCGGCGGCTACGATCCTATCGAAGATACGCCCACCGGAACCGGTTCCGGCTATCGCGCGAGCGACGGCGTCGGGAACCGCCTCTTCATGGTGGACGCCATGACCGGGAATCTCCTGTGGTACGCAGGAAACACCAGTTCGGCCAATTTGAACGTGAGCCGCATGGACCATGCAATCCCGAGCAATCTCACGGTCATGGATCTCGATACCGACGGTTATGCGGATCGCATGTACGTGGGCGATTTAGCGGGACAACTGTGGCGATTCGACATCACGAATAATGCTTCGGCAGCGAACTTGGTGGCGGGTGGCGTCATTGCTTCGCTCGGTACGCATGAAGACGCCGCCGCTTCGCATACCGCGGCGGAGAATCGTCGTTTCTATAACGCGCCCGACGTAGCCGGCGTGCGTGCGCCGGGCATTCAACCGTTCTTGAACGTCGCCATCGGCTCCGGCTATCGCGGTCATCCGCTTGAGACTCAGGCGCACGACAAGTTCTATTCGGTTCGCGACTACGGCGGGTTTGCTAAATTGACACAGGCGCAATACAACGCGCTCTCCATCATTCGCGATTCGCAATTGACGAACGTCACGGATCTCTCGACGAAACCGGCCGCCAATGCCGTGGGTTGGAAGTTGGATCTCAATGCGCCGAGCTGGCAGGGCGAAAAGGTCCTGGTGCCGTCGACCACCTTCCAGAATCAAGTGCTATTCACGACGTATCTACCGGTGCGCCCGCAAAGCAACGGTCAAGGTACCTGCTCGGAAACCATCGGCGCCAATCGCGCCTATATGGTCAACGTCGTCGACGGCTTTCCTCTGCAAAAAACCGTCGAGACGACCGATGCGCAAGGCGTGACGACGACGTCCATCAAGCCGATGGCGATAGAAGACCGTTATTCGGATATCGCACAAAGCGGCATCGCTCCCGAACTCGCCTTTCTATTCCCGGGCAAAGACGAAATCGTCTGCATGTCGGGAGCGGAGGTGCTCGGCATCTGCAAATCGTTCAATAGCCGTATGAAGACCTATTGGCGCGAATCCGGCGCGGAGTAATTTCATGAAATATTCGGTTGTGGGAAAAAGCGGGGCGATGGCCAAGCGACACCGCGGGGTGACGTTGATCGAGTTAATGATCGTCGTTGCGATCGTCGCGATTATCTCGGCGATCGCCCTTCCGAGTTATCGCAACCATGTCATACGCACTAACCGTGCCCAAGCGAAGGCGGCGCTCCTCGAGATTCGAGTTGCTCAAGAGAAGTTCTTCCTGCAGAAGAAACGTTACGTCAGTACCACCAGCGACCTGAGCGCTGCCGCACCTAACGGGCTCGGGCTGAGTACGACGACCGACAATGGACTTTATGATTTGAGCATTGCCTCTGGCTCGAACGACACGAATTTCACCGCGGTAGCGACCGCAAGAGGTTCGCAAGCCGGCGATTCCGCCTGTTTGATCTTCACGATCGACGACAGTGGCGCTCGAACGCCGCTCGATAGCACGGGGTGCTGGCGATAGCGGACTGAATGAATTGAGCCGACGATGGCGGGTGTGGCGACTCAATCTGCGATGGAGTGTGCCGAACGGCGGTTAACCCGCATTCCCCAAAAGACTGGCGCGAATTCCGGCTTCGACATCTGCATAACGCAGCTGCACGCCAAGATCGGCGAGTAGACGTCGATTGCTCACACGCCGCGACTCGCTCAAGAACGACAACCGCTCGGCGCTGAATTCGAGCCTAGCCTGCTCGAAGGGTATTTCAATGGGCAGCGGCAATTTTGCAATCGTCGCCAAACGCTGCATGAATTCGGTCGATGACATCGAGTTGCCGTCGGAGACGTTATAGACGCCCCGTGCATGTCCGTTGCGGCCTACCGCCATGCAAACAGTGACTAAGTCATCGACATGGATTCGATTGCTGATTCCCGCTTCGCTCGCACGCACGAAGGGTTCTCCACGCTGCAGGCGCGTGAGCGGAAGGCGGCCGGGACCGTAGATTCCTGGAACGCGAAGTACGACGCGGCGAACTTCGCGTTCCGTGCACCAGACACGCGTCATGTGTTCGGCGCTCATGCGCCGCTGTGCACGGTCGGTTTGCGGATTGACCGGCGTGCTTTCGTCGACTTCGGCGCCGTCTTGATGGCCATACACGCCGGTGGTGCTCATATAGATGAAAGCGGCAGGGTGGCCCCGCAATCGGCGCAAAAAACAATCGAGCCTCACGTCGCTCAATCCCTCGTTCGGCGGCGGCGTTAAATAATAGAGCGTTGCGCCGTCCACCGAAGCCGCGGGCAAAGGCCAGGTTTCCGCGGTGACGGTGTCGAGATCGATCGCCAGGGATTCGAAGTCGAGCGCCGTAAGTTCGTTGCGGCTCTTTTGCGAGCGGACGACAGCGAGCACCGATTCCGTCGCCCGCTGCGCTTGTGCGAGACGCCTTCCGACGTAGCCGCAGCCCACGATCAGCGAGCGTGACGGTGCTGCGTTCACTATTGCCGCCGATCGCTACTTTGGCGGCGTTCCATGCGGCGTGCGCGCACCTTCGGCAAATTGGCTTTTCGGCCGACAGCATAAACGACGGCATCGTTGAGCGTTTTATAAGCGCGCTCGCGTTCTCCGAGCTGGTCGGCGAGACTCGCGAGCAGTTGGTAAGTCTCCAGTCGCGGGCGCGAATTCAGGCTGGTTTCCAAATAACTGCGGGCCTTGCCGTACAACTCGGCGCGAATCGACAAACGAGCGCACGTCAATAATAGATTGGCATCGAGCGGATGCTGCGGCAGCCATGCTTCGGCCCGATCGAGCACATCGAGTGGTTCGGCATCTTCGATGTCGCCGTACGCGAGGACGGCTCCCTCGTCCCAGTGTTCCGCCAACAATTCGCGTAGCGCTTTCTCGGCCAAGTGAAACTGTCGGCAGCCGATGGCGGCACGCGCATAGGAAACGATTACCTCGTTGCGTTTGGCGACGGTCTCGGGTAATTCGTCCCATGCGGCGGTGAGTTGCTTGCCGTCGCCGCTGACAGCGATGGACTTAAAGCGATCCAACGCAATCTGGGCTTCGACTTCGTCGATCATGCTGCGGTTCGGTGCGCTGATCTGGGCAAATTTCGGCACCAGCAGTTGCAGTTGCTGCCAATCGCCGGTTTGCCGATAGATGCGCGCCAGCAATTCCAACGCGCGTTCGTTGCGCGGATCGCGTGCGTGCAGATCGCGGAGAATGTTCAGCGCTTGCGGAAGCTGATTGCGCTTCAGGTACAGCTCCGCTTGCGTATTCTGCGCCGGCGCCGGATTCTCCGGGTCCGCCCTGAGCGCAAGCGACAGCCATTGATCGCAGCGCTGGCGTGCGCCCATCAGTTCGGCGGCGCGCGCCGCGGCGAGATAGTGAGCGACCGGCGAACTTGCCTCGTGGACGTGCGCAGTCAGCGTGGTTTCCGCCTGCGCCCATTTTCCGGCCGACAGTTCCAAAAGCCCTTGGATCAAACTGCGCCGTGCCCGCTCGCGTTTTCGATTCTCCGCTGCCAGTTGCATGAGTCGCGGCGCCCGGACGATCTTCACGACGGCGCGGACCAGGAAATACAAGGCAATGAGCGCGAGCACGGCGCCGGGGAGAGAGGCCTCGATCAAGAGACTGCCGACGCTGAGCGAAACGAATCCGGAATCGCTGAGGAACGCCTGCGCGATCAGGGCGACGCTGAGGAGCGCGAGCGCAATGTAGAGCCGGCGTTTCATGGTGTCGACGAGGCAGGAGTGACCCGGCTCAGCAGTTGTGCCGCCGCGGAGATATCGGGCAAGGCCGGAGCGATGTTGATCTCGTGCAAAGTTGCAAGCTGTTGCAGCAACGAATCGACCGTCGTCGACTCGGCGAAAAACTGTGCGATCCAGCTGCGTATCTCTTCGAGCGCCGCTCGGTACTCCGGCTGATCGTTTCGCAAGACCGCGTGTCGCGCCGTGAACGCGAGCAGCGCGAGATGCTGACGGCGCAACGACTGTTCCTCCATGCTTACGACGGCGCCGTTGCCGTTGCTCAGATGTCGAACGACGAACATCGTCGCAAAGGTGTCCTTCACCGCCGCCCAAGCGCGAGCGAAGAGAGAAGACGAATCCGGAGCACTCGACGGCGCCGTTCGCTGGCCGACGAGAACTCCCTTGAGTTGCAGCGATTCGATTTGCGACTCGATGGCGGAAAGCCGAGCCACGATGCCGGCGCGATCCGGTTCCGGAACGGCGCGCAGCGACTGAAGATCCTTCGCAATGCGATCGCGCACTGCTCCGAACGAGGAATCGCGCAGCGAAGCAAGGCGGGCATCCGCCGATTCCAGTGTTGCGATCGCCGTTGCGACGTCGCGGTCGAAATTCAGGCGTCGCTGCGCCAATTCGATCAAGTAAAGCGCTTCGGCGCGGACCCAGGCCCGTTGCGGGCGTTCGGTTCGCGCTCGCAAATCGTTATGCGACGCGGTGAGGTCTTTAACTTGCTGCGGCAAATCCGCCACGAGCAGCCATTGCTTCTGGAATTCCGCGCGCAGCTTGGTTTCGCGATCGAGGGCGGCCGCCACGTCGGCGCGCAGCGCAGAGTTTGCCGTTTCGAGTTGCTGGACACGGTCCCGCGTCGCATCGGCACGATCGCGCGTATTGTCGATGCGCCATAGCGAATAGGCGGCGATCGCCATGCCGGCGACGGCGAGCAGCAAGGTCACGCGATGAGAATGTGGAGCGGGGGGCGTTTCACTCATGAGACGCGCATTATCGCGCGCGTGCGTGCCAGGCGGCAATTGCACCAACGATCGATGCATCGTCGGCGTTGCGCGCCAGGACACAAGTTCCTGTAAGTCCGCGAGAACGAGCCGCCGCCGCAATCCGTTCACTGACGGCGACGAACGGCGTCGATTGCAATCGCGATCGGCCGATTTCGGTAAGCAGGGAGGTCAAATTATCGAGGGTTTCGACGCTCGTTAGCGTCGTGATGTCTATACCTCCTTCCTGCCAGCGCCGTTCGAGAGTTTGGAGGGTATCGTTCGCAAGCACGGGCAACACGCGTCGATAGACATCCACCGTGGCGACCTGCGCGCCGCGTTCGAGCAGCGTAGCGTGCAATAGCTCCCGGCCGCCCGCGCCTTTGACGATGAGCACGCGTTGCGATGCGATGTCGGACAAGGCGGGATGCGTGAGCAGAGCCTCGCTGGTGAAGTCCGAATCGGGCACCGCGTCGATACGAATCTCGTGGCTTTCAAGGAGCGTGGCGGTCGACTTGCCGATCGCGGCAATGCGAGTCTGCGGGCCGCGCTTAATGTGAGGTAAGCCGTGCGTCACCGCATTCACGCTTACGAAGACAACCCAATCGTATTCGCCGCCGAGGGAAGAAGACGCGAGCGATTCGATGGCAATGGATTCGATGGCAATGGCGGGAAACGCGAGTGCTTCGCCGCCGAGCGCGTCGATCGAAGCGCAAAGCGAGGCCGCTTGATCCGCCGGCCGCGTCACGAGCACCGTTACGTCCCTGAGCGGCGCGACGGGAAATGGAATCAAGCGCCGCTCCCGCGCAACTCTCGAAGCAATTGGTCCGCGCCGGCGAACAGCAGTCGCTCCGCCAGCGCGCGGCCTAAAGTTCCGGCGTCCATACGCGGTCCGGTCATGCTATCGCGAAAAATTTGTTTGCCGTCGAGCGAAGCGATCAGTCCCTTGATCATGAGAGTGGCGCCTTGCAGTTCCGCGTAACCGGCAATGGGAGATTGACAACTCCCTTCCAGCCGCTCGGCGAACGCTCGCTCGGCCGCGATACAGGTTTGCGCATCGGCGTCGTTAAGTACGCCGACCAACTGCACGC
This sequence comes from uncultured Steroidobacteraceae bacterium, assembly GCA_964597495.1. GTDB lineage: Bacteria > Pseudomonadota > Gammaproteobacteria > Steroidobacterales > Steroidobacteraceae > CAZQYC01. The sequence goes on from CAZQYC010000019.1 coordinate 33,679, forward strand.
TTCGCGCATCGTCGGCGCGGCATTCGATGCCGATGATGCCTTGACCCACGGCCGGCAGCGAGTGCGTAACGGCGATCAATTCGGTGATTCGGCTCTCGAGGCCAAGGCGGATTAACCCCGCACTCGCCAGAACGATTGCGTCGAATTCGCCGGCATCAAGTTTGCGCAGGCGTGTATCGACGTTCCCGCGCAACGGAACGATTTCGAGATCGCCGCGCAGGGCGCGCAATTGGCTCTGCCGGCGCAGGCTCGATGTGCCGAGTCGCGCGCCTTGTGGAAGCGCCGCGAGCGACGAGTGGCGATTCGATACCAGCGCATCGCGCGCGTCGGCACGCGGTAGCATTGCCGCAAGCGTCATGCCGGGCGGCATCTCGCTCGGTACGTCCTTCATCGAGTGAACGGCGATATCCGCTCGCTTCTCGGCGAGCGCCACTTCGAGTTCTTTGATGAACAGGCCTTTTCCGCCGACGTCGGCGAGCGGCCGATCTTGAATGCGGTCGCCCTGCGTGGTGATTTTCACCAATTCGATTTGCAGCCCCGGGTGAGCGGTGCGCAGCAGAGCGCCGACGTGCTCCGCTTGCCACAGTGCCAGCTTGCTTTGACGAGTCGCGATACGAATGGAAGTCATGATAATGAAAGCTATCCTGCGGTGCGGCGCAGCTCGCGCGCAAATTCGACCAGCGCGATGATCAGCGCCAGGATCACGGGGCCCAAGAATAAACCGATCGGTCCGAACGCGGCAGTGCCGCCGAGCACGCCGATGAATACGGTCAGCGTTCCGACCTGAGCGCGGCCGGAAATCAACAGCGGCCGCAAAACATTGTCGACGGATGAGGAAGCAATGCCGATGATCAACATGACCACGGCCATTCCCCAGCGATCTTGCGTGGCGAGCGTGGCGACGGCGGGAATCCAAACGAAGGCCGTGCCGCCGAAAGGCAGTAAGGCGAGCAATGCCGCAAGAACGCCGAATACCAAGGGTGAGCTCAGTCCGGTAATTAAGAAGGCGATTCCGACCAGCGCACCTTGGATGAGCGCCGTCATGCCCGTTCCAAAGACCACCGCTCGGGTTACTGCCGCCAGATGATCCATCAACTGTTCGCGACGCTGCGCTTGCATCGGGATAAGGTCGCGCAAGATGGCGAAAAATTCGGCACCGTCGCGCACAAAGAAAAACAACATGAAGAGCATGACGACGAAGGCGAGGACGGTGTTGACCGCGCCTAGGAAAATCTTGCCGCCCCATCCGGCGAGAAACTGCGGCAGGTGCTCGGTTCCCTGGGCGATCCAGCTTTGAATTTGCGCCGTGCGTAAGCCGAAGCTGTCCCGCATCCATTCGATGGCGGGCCCGATCAGCGGTGCGTCGGCCAGCACTCGGTATTGCTGCCGGGTTTGTTTACCCAGCGCGTCCTGAACCCATTGCACCAGGTCGGCCGCTTGCGCGACGAAGGCCGCGCTCATGGCGGCGAGCGGGCCGATGAGCAGGATGAACGTTCCAACGGTCAGCAGCGCAGCGGACAGATTGGCTCGTCCGTTGAATCGCCCTATGAACCGTACGTGCACGGGATGCAGCAGGAATCCGATAAACAACGCCCACATCAGCGGACCCAAGAAGGGTTCGATGATGTGGTAAAGCACGACGCCTAAGAATGCCGTTGCCGTCAACGCAAAAACACGCGAATAGAAATAGTCGCCGTTGCGAGGGGCGGCGACCGATTGCCGTTCCGTGCCGACCGGGGGCGATCCGGCTGTTTCCGCTGCGGAAGAGGGCGGGGTGTGAGCCACCGTGTCGGACGGTGTCACGGTGTCGTTGGCGGCAGGGGGTGAATCCATTGAGAGGTTTCGGCGGTAATTATTTTGAAGCGGCAATGCTAACCCGCCTTGTCCGGGAACGCGATTACTGTCGACCGATTGCTGCCGACTATGAGGCGAATGCCCTCTATACGCTTGTCCATTCCGGGCCAGGATGCCTACTATGTCGCCCAAGCGTCGACTCCGCGCCTTTGAGAATGCACTGACTTTGCGAGGACATCATGACTGCCGAAGTAACCACCGAAAAGCTATTTGCCGATTTACAAGCCGTCGTGCACGACGCCGAGGCTTTGCTGAAAGCGACGGCCGGATTGGCCGGGGAGAAAGTGCAAGAGGTCCGTGCTCGGGCCGAGGAAACGATCAAGCAAGCTCGCGCACGCATCGATTCGATCGAAGACGACGCGCTTGGACGCGTGAAAGAACTGGCGAGCACCGCCGATGGTTACGTTCGCGATAACCCCTGGCGAGCCGTAGGCGTGGCGGCCGGAATCGGCGTGCTGATCGGATTGTTTTTGAGCAGGCGTTCATGAGCGAGCCATCCACGGACGGCGCTTCGCGTTCGTCCTCCGTGGGAATGGCAGCGGGGTTGTTTAAGTCGCTGACGAATTTGGCGGCGACTTTGTTAACGCTCGCTCAAACCAGACTCGAACTATTGACGACCGAGCTGCAGGAAGAAGTTCAACGTGCGGCGGGCTTGGTCATCTGGGCATTCATCGCCTTATTGGCGGCGATGCTGGGCATTTTCTTCGGCGGCCTGAGCATTGTGCTTGTCTACTGGGACACCCATCGAACTATGGCGGCGTTATTGGTGACAGCCGTTTTATTTGTCTTTGCCGTTACCGCCGCCGTGGTGTTGATCTTCAAGATAAAGGCGCGGCCCAGGTTCCTCGATGCGACGTTGACGGAACTCGCCAAAGACGCGCGCTCCTTGCAGGATACGGTCAAAAAATGAGTTCGCGCGCCGAACAGCTTGCGAATAGGCGCCGTACTTTGCAATTGCGCTGCGCGCTCCAACGCCAGGAAGTTGCCGTGCTTACTCGAACCATTGAATCTAAATTAAGCGGAGTGGATCGACTCCTCGACATCGCCGGCGGCCTCCTACGAAATCCACTAGTCGTTGCGGCGGGCGCAGTCGGGGTCGTATTGCTAAAGCCTTGGCGGATATTTCGATTTGCGGGCCAGGGGTGGCTGTTGTGGAGCCTGGTGCGGCGTTGGTTGAACGGATGACTTTAGCTTCTAGTGGCTTCTAGCAACTAGCCGCTAGCTACTAGCCAGGATGGAAGTCGCTTCGCTCGTAAGCAAGAGCACGCTGTCACTGGTATGTCTTCCCGATTTTCTTAGTCTGGCTAGAAGCTAGTGGCTAGCAGCTAGCGGCTTTCTTCACTCCGCTCCTTTCACTCTGCGCAGCAGTTCCGTTGCATGTCTTCTGCTTACCTGCAGCGAGCCTTCGCAATCGCGCATCCGCACCAGGTATTGTCCGTCTTCCGTGCGTTCGATAGCGGCAATATGTTTCTCCGCAACCAGTGCATTGCGGTGAATGCGTACGAATTCGGACGCGAATTCCACGCCAAGCTCCTTGAGCGGTTCGTCGATCAGGTCCTCACCGTTCTGATGTTTGACCGTCACGTATTTCTGATCGGCGAAAAAATAATAGATTTCGCCGATCGGGATGAGTCGCAGTTGCTCGCCGAGGCGAGCGCAGACGTGTTCGCGGCGGCGTTCGATATTGGCCGAGCGAGTCGCTTGCACAAGACGCGACGCCGAAATTTTGCTGGCATGCGTCAGTGCGCGCGACAGTTTCTCTTTGCGGATCGGCTTTAGTAAATAGCCGATGGCCTGGGCGTCGAAGGCATCGATGGCGTGATCGCCGTACGCCGTCGTGAAGATGACGGCCGGTGCCGCTTCCAACGCCGAAAGATGCCGTGCGACCTCGATTCCCCACAGGCCTGGCATGCGGACGTCCAACAAAACGATATCGGGTTTCAACCGCGCACAGGCGGCCAACGCGTCGCTGCCGTTCCCAGCTTCGCCCACCACTTCGCAATCCCCAATCTCGCCGAGCAAGCGTCGCAATCGTTCGCGGGCGGGAGGTTCGTCGTCGACGATCAGGACGTTCATGATTGATCAGGTGAGCGATCAGGTAAATGATCGCGCTTGCTATACGGAAAAATAAGAGTGACCGAGTAACTTCCCGAAGAGGTTGCGAGGCGCACGTTCGATTTGCCGGGCCACGCTAATTCGAGCCGCTGTCGAATGTTATCGAGTGCCAGCTTATTACCCTCGTGTCCTTTGGTATCGGCAAGGTCGACGACCGGATTGGACACCGTAAGATGGATGGTGTTGTCGTTCAAGGAAGCTTCGATCGTGACTTCGCCGCCATGCGGTAGGCGTTCGATGCCGTGATAAATCGCATTCTCGAGCAAAGGTTGCACGAGAAGACTAGGTACGAGTGCATCCATCGGTAGATCGTCGACTCGCCATACCACGGTTAGCCGTTCGCCCAAGCGCAGCTGTTCGATCCGCTGATAGACGCGCGCGACTTCGAGCTCTTCGCCGAGCGGTATGCGTTCTTTCGCATCGCTGAGATTGGCGCGAAACAAATCCGCCAAATCTTCCACCGCCTGCTCGGCTTTCAACGGATCGCTACGGGTCAGCGAGGCGATGGTGTTCATGCTGTTGAAAAGAAAATGCGGCCGGATACGCGCTTGCAACGCCCGGATGCGCGCTTGAGCTTCCAATTCGATCGTGCGCTTCCATTCGGCATTGACGAAAAAATAGCGCAGCGCCAAAGCGCCGACGATCAAGCCGATGCCGATATTGCGCACCAGAAATTCCGCATGGTTGGCAGGAAACATGTTGAGTGCGGACGGCTGGCCGCCGCTTAAGTACTGAGCGAGTTGCACGGTGACCTCGGAAACGAGCGCGACTACGCAACCGATCAGCAACAGCGAGAGCGCGGATGCTTGCGGCGTGGGCAGTTGCGACAATCGCGGCCGCGCGCGACACAGCACGGCGGCGCAGCCAAGCCCTATCCACAATAGAAAGAGCGAAGCGGAGCCAAGATCGAGCCAGAAATTGTCGTGAATGGCCTGGCGCGCAAGCGACATTAGAAGGGCGACCAACTCGACGATGAGCACAATGGCGAAGGCCATGCGGCCGGCACAGAAGTCGGGGAGGAAAAAGCTCCGCGATGTCGAAGGTTGCGTCATGCGAGGTACGATTCAGCGTTCCTTATGAAACATCTCGTCTTTGAGCGTGAATAGGACGGAGATATCTTCGTCGCCGTGACCCTCCTCGATCAAACGCCGATAGTGATGCAGCGTCATCTCGACCAACGGTAGTTGCACGGCATGCTTGGCGGCCATGTCGCGGCAGATAGTGAGATCCTTACGATGCAGTTGGACGCGGAAGCCGGGGGGAAAGGAGTTGCGAACCATATTGGGGGCGCGATTCACGAAGTACCAGCTGGAGCCTGCGCCTTTGCTCAGCGTTTCGATGAGTTTGTCGAGCGGGAGTCCTTCGGCTTTCGCGAAGGCCATTGCTTCGCTCACGGCCTGAATGATGCCGGCACACATGATTTGATTGGTAGCCTTGGCGGCCTGTCCCGAGCCCGTAGGGCCAAAGTGGGTTACCGTGGTTCCCATGGCATCCAATACCGGTTTGGCGCGTGCGAAGGTTTGCGATTCGCCGCCCACCATAATCGCTAGCGTGCCGTTGCGTGCTCCTTCGGTGCCGCCGCTCACCGGTGCGTCCAAAAAGCCCACACGTTTTTCAGCGAGCAAAGAAGCCGCTTCGCGTGCGGTGTTCGCGCTAACCGTCGAGCAATCGATAAGGATGGATCCCTCGCGAATACTCGGGGCAAGCGCCGCGACCGTTTGCAGTACGTCCGCATCGGCCGAAACGCACAGCACGACGACCTCGCAGCGAGCGGCAAGGTCGGCGGGTGACTCTGCGCAGCCGACTTGCAATTCGGCGGCGAGCGTTCGTGCTTTCGCCGACGTTCGATTCCAGAGATGAGTTAAAAGTCCGCGCTTGTGAAGATTGCGCGCCATCGAGGCGCCCATAGCGCCGAGGCCGATGAATCCAGTGGCTAGCATCGGCGCATTAAAGCAGATTCCAGCGAGTGGATCGCAGCGCGATTACTTGCAGAGCGCGTCCATCGCTTGTTTTGCGGCCGCGCGCGCCGATTGCAATTCCTTCTCCGATAGGGAGCGCTTTTCGCCGTTCGGCTGCTCTTCGTACATGCGTTGTGCATTCATGCGGCTGAGATAATCCTGGCGCGCTTTATTGCAGGTTTCTTCTTTTCCCGCCGCGTCGCCTTCTTTGCCTTTCTTTTTGTCCGTTGCCGACGCGCCGGTGGTCTTGCGCGTCGCGTCGCGCTCGGCTTGCGCCGCCTGTTCCGCTTGGTTGCGCTCGTCGAGATCGACGATATTCGACGCAGTTTCTGTTTTGATGCTCATGCGCTCGGCGGGCAGGAACATCGGTTTATCGGTGTAGAGCACATTGCCTTTTTCGTCCTTATATTTGTAGACGTCGGCATGGGCCGCAGTAAGCAGGGCGCAGGCAAAGCCTATTGCGCTTAAGTTCAGCCAAGCAGATCGCACAGAACGAAACATGGGAAGTCTCCGAAAGTGACCTAGGCTTTCGCGAACTCGCGAATTGACGCAAAGCCTCGTTAAATCCGTGTCGAAGCGATGCCGGAGTCTAGCAGGGTCCGGCATCACGAGCGGATTATGACCGCCGAGAAGAATTCAGAGTGTGCGGTGCATCACGTTGAGATTGCAGACTTCGTGACCGGCTCAGCGCCGGCTCAATTTTGCGGCCTATTTACCGGTCTCGCGTAAGCGGAATGCCCAATGAAAAGGGCGCCTATCGCTAGGCGCCCCGATAAAGAACGAAGACCAAAAGCAGATGGTTTTCGTTGCGTTCGCGTTACAGGTTGTACGCGCGTTCGCCGTGATCGGCCAGGTCGAGGCCTTCTTCCTGGTCCTCATCGCTCGAGCGGATTCCGATGGTGAATTTCAACACCAGCAAGATCACTGTCGCGACGACGGCAGACCACACCAAAGACATTCCAACGGCGATCAACTGGGCCTTGAATTGCGCGCCCGCATCGAATGCACCGACCGCATTGGCGACGTAGTCGTACACGCCCTGACCGCCAAGCGCGGGATTGGCATAGATGCCGGTGCCGAGAGCGCCGATGATGCCGCCCACGCAGTGCACGCCGAATGCGTCGAGCGCATCGTCGTATCCCAGCATGTGTTTGACTTTCGTCGATGCGAGGAAGCAGACCACGCCGGCGACTGCACAGATTACGAAGGCGCCTTTGACGCCGACGAAGCCGGCTGCCGGAGTAATGGCTACCAATCCGGCTACGATGCCGGAACACACGCCCAACAAACTGGGTTTGCCTTTCAGCAACCACTCCGTCGCTGTCCAGGCTACGCCTGCCACGGCAGTGCCGAACAAGGTGTTGAAGAAAGCGAGACCCGCCGAGCCGTTGGCTTCAAGCGCCGATCCGGCATTGAAGCCGAACCAACCCATCCACAACATGCCGGTTCCGATTGCGCTCATCATCAAACTGTGCGGCGCGAAGTTCACTTTGCCGTGACCCTTGCGCTTGCCGACGAAGATCGCGCAGACCAGCGCCGCGATACCGGCGTTGATGTGGACTACCGTACCGCCTGCGAAGTCGATCGCACCGAGCTTCGCAAGATATCCGGAGTGTTCGAGTGCGGCAGCGCCAGCCGCGGCGTCGGAAAACGCGTCGGGACCGTCCCAGTACCACACCATATGAGCTATCGGAAGATAAGAGAACGTGAACCACAGGATGCTGAACAGCATCACCGCTGAAAACTTCATGCGCTCTGCGAAACCGCCGGTGACTAGCGCGACCGTGATCGCTGCGAACGTGAGCTGGAACATCGCGAATACGAAGTCCGGAATGTAGATTCCCTTGCTCCACGTCGCCGCAACGGCGGTGAGTCCGTCTTCGCCGCCCATGAATATCTTATCGAACGATCCAAAGAAGGGGCTGCCTGCGGTAAAGGCCACGCTATAGCCGTATACAACCCACAGCACTGCGACCAAACAAAAGATCGAGAAGCTTTGCATGACCGTCGACAGCGCGTTCTTGGTTCTCACCATGCCCGCGTAAAAGAGCGCAAGGCCCGGGACCGTCATGAATAAGACGAAGGCCGTGGCGGTGAGCATCCAGGCCACATCGCCCTTGTTGCATTCGAATCCCTTGTCACCGCACTTCGGAGCGGCGGCCGGTGCGGTCGCTTCTGCCGTTGCCGCAGCAGCGGGAGCAGCCGTTGCCTCTGCTGCCGGTGCAGTTTGGGCAGCTGCGGCGGTTTCGGCGCTGGCGGCTGGCGTGTCCTGTGCCAGAGCCAAATCCGGTGCGAACATCGCGAGTGCGATGAGTGCCAGGCTGCACACCGAGGCGAGCATCCGGCCGATTACCAGAGGTCTTTTCACTGTCGTTCTCCTGCGAGAGGTTGCTTATGTGTTGTCGGTCTTCAAGCCAATCGAAACGAATAATTCCGTCTCAAAACTTTTTTCTGTTGTTGCGCCGTCCGTCTTCAATCACCTGTCTTCAAGCGGTCGTCCTCAATCATCGTGCCGCGTCAAATCATCCGGTCATTTAAACCGCTTCCACGCCGGTTTCTCCGGTGCGAATCCGCACCGCCTGACCTAAGTCGGTGACGTAGAGTTTCCCGTCGCCGATCTTTCCGGTGCGGGCGACGTTGGTAATCGCCTCGATGACTTGCTCCACGACCGAATCGTCCACGGCGAGTTCGATTTTGGTCTTGGGCAAAAAATCGACGCGATACTCCGCGCCCCGATAGAGCTCAGTGTGCCCGCGTTGCCGGCCGAAGCCTTGCACCTCCGTGACCGTGATGCCCTGAACCCCGATATCCGCGACCGCTTGGCGTACGTCATCCAGCTTGAATGGCTTGATGATGGCGGAAATCAGTTTCATGCGTAGGTCCCCGAGATGGCCAGCGCACGCGACACATGCTCTGCGGGCGAGAGAAATGCATCTTCTGTGCCATGGGTTTTCCCCATGGTCATACTGCGAAGAGGGGCGAGAAATCTCCGTTCTTTGGGAGCCGTCGCCGATCATCGCCCGCAATTGGTGCGTTGTTCGGTGTGCATCGCTTCAAAACAGGGCGAACGCGTGACTAATGACGCTTGTCGTCGTGAGATCGGCGCTCTACAGTGCCCGCCTTTCCCTTGCGAGTCTTGAGCAAAATGGAACCCGGATCGATCGCCCAGGTCATCGAAGATCTTGCCAAGCGCCTCTCCGCGTCGCTTCCGCCCAACATGGCCGGCAATGTGGCTACCCTAAAAGCCGACGCAGAGCGTAATTTTCGCTCGGTTCTGCAGTCGACATTGGCGAAACTCGATCTCGTCACGCGCCAGGAATTCGACGTGCAAGCCGGTGTCTTGAAGCGGACTCGCGAAAAATTAGAGGCCTTGGAAGCGCGTTTGGCGGAACTGCAAACGCAAATCGGGTCGGCCCGCGATCGCCAACGATCATAACGGCTGAGAGGCTCGCTCCGAGCCGACTCAGTTCGATTCAGAGCTTGATTCAGAGTTCACAAGGACGTAACGCATGCCTATCGCAACGATCTTGAGCCGCGCCCAGCACGGCATGGAAGCACCTGTCGTTCAAGTTGAAGTCGATATCGGCAGTGGATTGCCGGCTCTGACCATCGTGGGTTTACCCGAAACGGTGGTGAAAGAAAGCAAGGACCGCGTTAAAGCGGCGATCATCAACTCCAATTTCGAATTACCCAACGGCCGGATTACGGTCAATTTGGCGCCGGCCGATCTTCCCAAAGAAGGCGGGCGATTCGATCTTCCCATTGCAGTCGGAATTCTGGTGGCCTCCGGTCAGCTGCCAGCAAAACTCGCTCAGCAATGCGAGTTCTACGGCGAGCTGTCGTTGAGCGGAGGACTACGCCCTATCGTGGGTGCGTTGCCGGCGGCATTGCGCGCGGGTCAGGCTGGTAACGCCGTCATACTGCCGCGCGGTAATGAAGCCGAAGCCAGTTTAGTGAGCAGCACTTCGATTGCGACGGCCGATCACCTGCTGGAAGTCTGCGGACATTTAAGCGGCGCTCGGCCCTTGGAGTTTCCCCGGGGTGTTGCGAATCGTCTACTGTCCAAAAAACTACCGGATATCGGCGATGTCCGCGGTCAGGTTCATGCCAAGCGAGCACTGCAAATCGCCGCAGTGGGCGAGCACAGTCTCTTGTTCATCGGACCGCCCGGTACCGGCAAGAGTATGTTGGCTCGGCGACTGCCGAGCATTCTTCCCCCCATGAGCGAACAGGAGGCGCTGGAAGCCGCGGCGGTGCGCTCCATCGCCGGCCGGGGTTTTAATTTAGACGAGTGGAGCGTGCGGCCCTTCCGCAGTCCGCATCACACCGCATCGGGCGTGGCGCTCGTGGGCGGCGGATCGCATCCTCGCCCCGGCGAAATTTCTCTCGCGCACAACGGGATCTTGTTTCTTGACGAACTTCCCGAATTCGATCGGCGGGTACTCGAAGTGCTGCGAGAGCCGCTCGAAACCGGCGCGATCACGGTTTCGCGTGCGGCACGTCAGGCCGAATTTCCCGCTCGCTTTCAATTCGTGGCGGCGATGAATCCCTGTCCCTGCGGTTATCTGGGCGATGCAGCGGGCAAGTGTCGCTGCACGCTCGAACAAGTGAAGCGCTACCGAGCCAGAATTTCCGGTCCACTCCTAGACCGCTTGGATATTCACGTCGAAGTGCCGCGCGTTCCGGCCGACGAATTGCGCTCCGAGCCGTCGAACGTGGGATGCAGCGAAGAGATTGCGACTAGGGTATGCATCGCGCGAGAAGTGCAAATGGTTCGGCAAGGGAAAGCGAACGCGCGCTTAAACAATGTGGAAGTGGAACGTCACTGCATACCGGATGCTGCTGGACGAAGCGTGCTTGACCGCGCGATGCAGCAGTTTTCTTTATCCGCCCGCGCCTATCATCGAATTCTGAAAGTGGCGCGCTCGATTGCCGACTTGGAAGGAACGGGGCAAGTGGCAATGGCGCACGTGAGCGAAGCGATTGGACTCAGGCGGTTGGATCGGGCGGCGAAGTGAGAAAAGGCCGCTGGTTAACTGGCCGCTAGCCGCTAGCCGCTGGCCAGAGTTCAGAGCAACGTTCTTCGAAGTTACCTATCCGATCTTGTCGTGCCGCAACCGGTCCGAATACTGTTCCCGATTCTGGCCAGCGGCTAGCGGCCAGTTAGCCAGCGGCTTCTTACTTACCCGCCTTCACCATGTAATCGACCGCATTGGTTACCGACTTATCGGAGAGGTCGGCGCGGCCGCCCTTGGAAGGCATGAAGCCCGCTTTGCCCTGGAATCCTTTCAGCGCATGTTCGTAAAGCGTGGCTACGCCTTGCGCAATGCGCGGCGCCCATGCCGCCTTATCGCCGTACTTCGGTGCGCCTGCGATACCCGCGCCGTGACAAGTCGTGCAGGCCATGTTGAAAGCCTGGTCGCCGCTTAAATCTTGGACGGCGGCAACCTTGGTTTCCTTCGGTGGCTCAAGAGCCGAATTATCCTGACCCGATACGGCTACTTTGCCGACCGGTGCCAATCGATCGGCCGTCGCCAGCCGCACTTTGTCGTCTTCATGGACGTACTTAGCCTGCGTTTCGTTGGCGATCAGACGGGCAACGACGATCAAAACGGCCGCAACGCCGATCAAAATACCGAGAACCAGCATGAAAGAATCGTAGAAGTGCTTGTCGTGCTTGGGGGCATGCGGCGTTTGGCTCATGTCGTTACTCGCGAGACTAAATAGCGTCGAAAAAGTGCGGATCGCAGGGCGCGCAAGTATACCGAAACAAACATGAAATGCAGGCGCAGCTGTCCAAATTCGGGAGGCGGCTCCGAATACGCGTTGTCTTGCAAAGACGTGTTAGGAAGAGGGGTGCGAAAACGCAGAAACTAGCGGTGCTGCGCACAGCCGGCCCCGGTGGGCGCAGACAGCATACGAACGGTTGCGGCACCGGCCGGCGGTGCAAGGCAGGACTCGCCGCGAGTGTCTGTGACTAAACCTCCATCGCCCCGGGACGGGATCGCGCTTTTCATTGCCGGCGCGGCCGCTGCAATGACGATAAAAATCGGTACGACCGTCCAAGCGAGTTCGCGCATCGCTCGGTATGTTCGAGCGCGACGACCGAGTTCGCTGCGACCAAACGCGGCCGTGGAATAAATCATCGCCGCGAACACCATCGCGGCGACGATCACGCAGATCCAAAGCAGCGACAATTGCACGCTGCCTAAGACTTCCGTTATCCGCATCGCATTCATTTTACGAAGGAAGCGAGTCTGGTCACGAAGGTGTAATTGCCTTCGATGGCCATGAGTCCGATCAACACCAAGAGCGTCAGCGGCGGCACGAGAATGGCGAGCTTAAGCGCCAAGCGTTCCCATGCCATATGCATGAAGATCGCGACGATGAAGCCGGCTTTGAGCAGCATGAAAGTGATAATGAGCGTCCAGCGCAACATGCCTTGCAACTGGAAATAATCGATCATGTACGAGAAGGTGCTCAATACGAAGAGCAGTACCCAAATCCACAAGTACACGGTCAGCGGGTGTTGCACGCCTTCGGTGTGGCTCGCGCCCTCTGCGGATTTGTTTGTATCGTGATCCATGGTTTTATGTTCCATGACTGCTCCTACCAGAGATAAAAGAACGCGAAGATGAACACCCATACCAAGTCGACGAAGTGCCAGTAGAGTCCCGCTACTTCGACCGTTTCATACGTGCCTTTTCTGTCGTAGAAACCGTTGAGCACCCGAATCGCAACCACCGTGAGATAAATTACGCCGCAACTGACGTGCAAGCCGTGAAATCCGGTGATCATGAAAAACACGGAGCCGAACTGCGGCGCGCCCATGGGATTTCCCCAAGGCCGCACGCCTTCGTGGACGATGAGCTTGGTCCATTCGAAAGCCTGCATACCGACGAAAGTTAGTCCAAGAAGAGCGGTCGCAAACATGAGGAGAGCCGTAATTTTGCGATTGCGTCGATAGCCGTAGTTCACCGCAAGAGCCATCGTGCCGCTGCTCGTGATCAATACGAACGTCATGATGGCGATCAGCAATAACGGAACCGGCGTACCGGCAAAGTCCAGCGAGAATACTTCGCTGGGGTTTGGCCATTTGACGGTCGTCGACATGCGGACGTTCATGTAACCGACGAGAAAGCACGAGAAGATGAACGTGTCGCTCAGAAGGAAGATCCACATCATCGCCTTGCCCCAGGGCACGGGGAACGACTGCTTGTCGGCCGACCAGTCGGCGGTGACGCCCTGCAAGCCCTCAGGTGCGGTAGAAGCGTGTTGTGACATCGATGGGTCCTCGAACGTCGTGAATTAACTAATTGAATTCAAGTCAGGTTGCCAACAAAAGCGCGAACAGCACGATCCAGACCAATAGCAAGTAGTGCCAGTAGACCGAGCACAATTCGACGCTCAAGCGAACGTCGATGACCTCGGCCTGCTTGAAACGCAGGCGCAAAAAGGTTCGGCCCCAAACATACAATCCACCGAGCAGGTGCAAACCATGCACGCCCGTAAGCAAATAAAAGAAGGCGACGGCCGGATTGCGCGGATCGAATACGGCGGAAACGCGCAATTCGCGCCAAGCGATCAACTGACCGACGATGAATGCCGCGGTTAGCAATCCGCCGATCAGCAACGAGCGTTGCGTGCGAGCGGCGTCGCCTTGAACCACCGCGGCGCGCGATGACTGCATGGCGATGCTGCCGAACACGAGAAACAGGCTGTTGAGCCAAAGCAGCGGGGACTCGGACACCGCGCGCCAATCGTTGAGCGACGCATCGGCTCCGTGGCCCATGCCCATCCGCATGTAGTAGGCCGAGATGAATAAACCAAACAGGGAGGTGATGACGCCGAGGAATACCCACAGCCCGACCTTCGCCGCTGTTGGACGTTCGATGCCGTCGGCATGCGCATCCATCGCGGAGACCGGTGAGTTGGCTTCCCACGACTTCGCCGTAAATTTCCTGGCGAGGAACAGCCAGATCAGTATGCCGATCGCTAAGGAGCTGTATGCGACGGTGAGGCTCATGGCTTAGGTGTCTCGTGACCATCATGACCAGCCGGAATTTTGCCTCCCGCCGGCACGTTTTGCGGAATGAAGTCGTCCGGCGCGCCGGGCACGCTGTAGTCGTAGGCCCAGCGATAGACGACTGGTAACTTGGGTCCCCAGTTCCCGTGTTTCGCCGGCGTGTCCGGCGTTTGCCATTCGAGCGACGTCGCGCGCCAGGGGTTGCTGCCCGACTCCTTGCCTTTGAAATAAGACCAGAACAGATTGAACAAGAAGATCAGTTGTGTTGCGGCGACGAAGCAAGCGGAGATCGAGATCCACTTGTTCGCCTCTTCCACCGTCGGCGGAATGAATTCGATGCTGTTGCTGTACGCGAAGTAGCGGCGTGGTACGCCCAAGATCCCGAGGTAGTGCATCGGCAAGTAAATGGCGTAAGTGCCGAGGAACGTGAACCAGAAGTGAACTTTGCCGAGCGTTTCGTCGAGCATGCGGCCGGTCATCTTCGGATACCAGTGATAGATCGCGCCGAACACCACCATGATGGGCGAGACGCCCATGACCATGTGGAAGTGCGCGACCACGAAGTAGGTGCCCGAAAGCGGGACATCGACGGTCACGTTGCCGAGGAACAAGCCCGTCAAACCGCCGTTGATGAACGTGAAGATGAATCCCATCGCGAACAACATCGGTACGTTCAAATGAATGTCGCCGCGATACAAGGTGAGCACCCAGTTATACACCTTGATCGCCGTGGGCACAGCGATGATGAGCGTCGTCGTCGCGAAGAAGAATCCGAAGTAGGGATTCATGCCGCTCACGTACATGTGATGCGCCCACACGACGAAGCTCAGCACGGCAATCGCGAGGATTGCCCACACCATCATGCGGTAACCGAAGATGTTCTTACGTGCGTGCGTGCTCAAGAGATCGGAAACGACGCCGAACGCCGGCAAGGCGACGATATAAACCTCGGGATGTCCGAAGAACCAGAATAAGTGCTGGAACAGAAGCGGGCTGCCGCCGCTATGCGTGGCCTTTTCGCCCAGCGACGCGACCGCGGGCATGAAAAAACTGGTGCCGGCCAAATTGTCCAAAGCCATCATAACGGCGGAGACAAACAACGCGGGGAATGCCAGCAAACCGAGAATCGACGCGCAGAAGATGCCCCACACCGACAGCGGCATGCGCATCAATGTCATGCCGCGGCAGCGAGCTTGCAACACCGTCGTGATGTAGTTCAGGCCGCCCATCGTGAAAGCCACGACGAAAATCGCGAGCGATCCCAACATGCAAATGATTCCCCAGCCGGCGCCCGGCGTTCCCGGGAGAACCGCTTGTGGCGGATAGAGCGTCCAGCCCGCGCCGGTCGAGCCACCGGGCACAAACATGCCGACCACGAGAATGATGACTGCGAGTAAGTAGAACCAGAAACTCAGCATGTTCATGTACGGGAACACCATGTCCCGTGAACCGCACATCAACGGAATGAGAAAATTGCCGAAGCCGCCTAGGAATAGCGCCGTAAGCAGATAGATCACCATGATCATGCCGTGCATGGTGATGAACTGCAGATAGTTCTGCGGCAGGATGAACGAGAACGTATTGGGGAAGCCGAGCTGCAGGCGCATCATCACCGACATCGCCAGCGCCACCAATCCGATCGCGATCGCCACCACCGCGTATTGCACGGCGATCACTTTGTGGTCCTGGCTCCAAATGTATTTGGTCAAAAATGTTTGCGGATCGTGAAGCGCGTGAGCGTCGTCGCGGTCGGCGATTGCAACGTAGGCCATCGAAAGTTGCTCCTGGTGCGAATCTATTTATGAAGTGAATCTATAAGAAGACTCTGATTTATCCGTCACACCGGCGTAGGCCGGTGTCCATCTTCTTGATCTGGATGGATTCCGACTTTAGGCCTCCAAGGACGGAGGTCATACTGGAAACGCAGGAGCCGTTTCCGGTACGTCGGAATGACGATGCTGAATAAATCAGACCTTCCATAAAGTTAAGTAGCAGAACCGTGTTTGCCAATTACAAGTTATGCAGGTAGTCCACGACGTTGTTGATGGCTTCCTCGCTTTGCAGCGGTTTCGCCATCGACGACATTTGGGCGCCCTGAAAATCCTGGCGGTGCGATCCGCGAATTCCGTCCTTAAAGTTTTCCAACTGGCGCTTGAGGTACCAATCGCTCATGTTGGCAAGACGCGGGGCGTTCGTGGCCCAGATGCCTTGACCTTGGGCGCCGTGACACGACGTGCAATTCGCATAGAGAGCCTTGCCCTTTTCTGGATTGGCCGTGACGGTGGGTTCCGGACGTATTTCCGGAAGCGAGGCGATGTAGGCGACTACGTTCTTGATCGCGGCATCGTCGGGCAGCGTCTGCGCCATCGGCGCCATTTGCCGACCGAACGTGTCTTGGTCGCTTGCGCCGCGAACGCCGTGTTTGAAGTTATTGAGTTGCCGAATCAAATACCACGAAGCTTGACCGCTCAATTTGGGCGCATTCAACTCGCGATTGCCTTGCGCTTGATCGCCGTGGCACGCAGCGCATACGGCGTACTGCGCTTTCCCGATGTTCGCATCGCCGGCCACGGCCGCGAGCGTTTGCGCAAAAGTAGGTTGCTGGGCGAGCCACGTTTTATAGTCGTTTTCCGGTTCGACAACGACGCGGCCGCGCATCGCAAAGTGCGCCAAGCCGCAGAGTTGTTCGCACAACGCATCGAACGATCCAGTACGCGTGGGCTTGACCCAGAACGAGGTCACCATGCCGGGCACCATGTCCATTTTCATCCGGAACTGCGGCACCGCGAATTGATGATTCACGTCGACGGCACGCAATTTAAATTTCACTTCCCTGTCCACCGGCAAGTGCAATTCCGGGTTGGCGATCAGGACATCGTCTTGGCCCCTGGTGTCTTTGGGGTCGATGCCGAAGGGATTGTCGACGCTCAACAGATGCGGGTCGGAGGCGCCGAGTTCACCGTCGTTCCCCGGCAGGCGATAGCTCCAATTCCATTGTTGCCCCAGCACTTCGACCGCCGTCGCGTTATCCGGCGGCGAAACGAACTTTGCCCATACCGCCAGGCCCGGCGCCAGCATGGCGACGATGCCGACCGAAGTGATCCCCGTAAGCCACCACTCGAGCTTTTTGTTCTCGGGTTCGTAGTGCGCTTGGTTGCCTTTGCGATGCCGGTATCGATACACGCAATAAGCAAGAAACAAATTCACCAGCACGAACACGGCGCCCGTTACCCAAAAAGTGACGTTCACCGTTTGATCGACATCCACCCAATTGGAAGCGATTTCGGTGAACCACCATGGACTTAGAAAATGAAATGCGACCGTGCCAAGAACCAATAAAACGATAACAACAGCAAATGCCATTTTGCGAGCCCCTGGTGTTCTAAAATTCTGTTCTAAGATGTAAACGCAAACCTAGGTAAATCGACCCCAACAACCGATGCCAACGACTTGGGTTAACGCCCGCTCGCAGTACTGACTTTCGTCGTACGCGTGCGGGCCGATCAAACGGTTTGGGTGGTTTGCGTGATTTGCTCGGGAGAAGCGAAAGGATTCACGAAATGCGTA
>CAZQYC010000020.1:0-24414 GCA_964597495.1 uncultured Steroidobacteraceae bacterium
CGCGAAAGCATTCTCGGTATTGGCGCAAATTCTAGCGCCTCTCTTCGGCATCGCCATCGTCGTCGAGTCGCTGCTTGCCGCTCGCTATGGCGTATCGGTCTTTGCCTCGGTTTCACTCACGGTCATTGCCATTTACCTGATGGTGGGCATGTTGTTCTTCGCCGCGCTGCGTTCGGCGCTCTTGGTGTTTGCCGCGTACCTGATCGGCGCCCCGCTGATGAATTTGCCTCAGGATCAAGCGGTCTACAATTTGGTGGTTTTATTTTGCACCAACGTGGTCGGCGCGACCGTGTGCTATGCGCTCGAGAAGGTGCATCGTACGAATTACTTGGAAGCGCGGCTACTGACCGAAATGGCATGCCGCGATGGGCTTACGGGCATCTACAACCGTCGAATGCTCGATGAGTATCTGGAAAAAGTGTGGCAGCAAGCCGGCAGGGAGCGCACGTCGGTCGCTCTATTGCTGGTCGATATCGACCACTTCAAGGCCTACAACGACTACTACGGCCATCAAGCCGGCGACGAATGCCTTAAACACGTGGCGAAAACACTCGCCTATTGCGCGCGGCGGCCTTTGGATTTTACGGCGCGTTACGGCGGCGAGGAATTTGCAATCGTTCTGTACCATGCGCGCCGCGACTACGTGGATGAAGTTGCACGCCGAATCCAAACCAGTATGGAGCGGTTGGGGCTCAGGCATCCTGCCTCGCCGATCAGCCAACATCTTACCGTCAGCATCGGTGCGGCCTGCGTGGTACCGTCGCTCGATCGTACCCAATACGGATTTATCCAGCTCGCCGATGAAGCGCTGTACGATGCGAAGGGCGCGGGCAGGAACCGCTGCATCATCCTCGACAAAGAATACGACGAGCTTGCCACCGGCTCGTTCCGCAGTCGCGGCAGCATCCTCGCGCAGGGATAGCCTCACCCGAAGCGGGGATCCGTTGTAGTCTGTAGGTCCTCGGGAGACTTACGTTCATGACTCAACGCATTCGGACTCTCCTAATCGCCAACCGCGGCGAAATTGCCATTCGCGTCATGCGCGCAGCCAACGAGCTGGGCATTCGCACCGTCGCGATCTATTCGCAAGAGGATCGCTTCTCGCTGCATCGAATGAAAGCCGACGAGAGCTATCTCGTAGGCCAGGGAAAAACGCCGCTCGAAGCGTATCTCGACATTCACGACATCGTGCGCATTGCGCGGGACGCAGGAGCCGAAGCCGTTCATCCCGGGTATGGATTTTTGTCCGAGAATCCGGAGTTCGCGGAAGTCTGCGCTGCATCGGGATTGATCTTCATCGGGCCGACGCCGGATACGATGCGTAAGCTCGGAAATAAAGTGTCGGCAAGGAATCTGGCGATCGCCGCGGGCGTACCGGTAATGCCGGCCACGCCCCCGTTGCCTGTCGACGAGGCGGAAATCGTTCGGCTGGCCAATCAAGTCGGTTTTCCGGTGATGCTCAAAGCAAGCTGGGGCGGAGGCGGGCGCGGCATGCGCGTTGTCGAGGAGGCAGGCCAACTTCGCGACGCCGTCGCGGCAGCGCGGCGCGAAGCGAAGGCGGCTTTCGGCAACGACGAGGTTTACTTGGAAAAACTCGTACGTCGCGCGCGGCATCTCGAAGTGCAATTGCTCGGCGATAGTCATGGAAATCTGGTGCACTTATTCGAGCGCGACTGCACCGTGCAACGGCGCAATCAAAAAGTCGTCGAACGCGCGCCCGCTTTTTTCCTGACCGACGCGGAACGCAGCGAACTTTGCGAAGCGGCGCTGAAAATCGGGCGTGCGGTTCGGTACTGCAACGCAGGTACGGTCGAGTTTCTGCAAGATTCGGACAGCGGCAAGTTCTACTTCATCGAAGTCAATCCGCGCATTCAGGTGGAGCATACCGTGACCGAAGCGGTTACCGGCATCGATATCGTGCAGGCGCAGATTCGAATTGCCGAAGGCGACGCGATCGGCTCGCCACAAAGCGGCGTACCCGAGCAAAAGGATATCCGCCTTCAAGCGCACGCCTTGCAATGCCGCGTCACCACGGAAGATCCTGAAAATAACTTCGTTCCGGACTACGGGCGCATTACCGCCTATCGCAGCCCCGCCGGTTTCGGCGTTCGTCTTGACGCCGGCACCGCCTACGCTGGCGCGATCATCACACGGTCGTACGATTCGCTGCTCGTCAAAGTGACCACCTGGGCGCCCACTCCGGAACGCGCTATCGCGCGGATGCATCGTGCCTTGTGGGAGTTCCGCATTCGCGGCGTCGTAACCAATCTGCGTTTCTGCGATCAAGTGATTTCGCATCCGAAGTTCTTGGACGCCAGCTATACGACCAAGTTCATCGACGAGACGCCTGAGCTTTTTCATAGCCCTAAGAAGCGCGACCGGGCGACCCGTTTGCTGAATTTCATCGGCGACGTCGTCGTGAACGGCAATGCCGAAGTGAAGCATCGACCTCGGCCGCTGCGCTTGCAGGAAGCGGCGTTACCGGCGATTCCTCTGACACCGCTCCACGTCGATGGAAGGCCCGGCAGCAAGCCCGGGAGTAAACAAAGACTGGATGAATTGGGTCCAGAGAAATTTGCAGCGTGGATGCTTGCACAGAAGGCCGTGCTGTTGACCGACACCACGATGCGGGACGCGCATCAATCGCTCTTGGCGACGCGATTTCGAACGCGCGATTTGGAGCGCATTGCGCCTTACTACGCGAGTTTGGTGCCGAATTTATTTTCCATGGAGTGCTGGGGCGGCGCGACGTTCGACGTCGCCATGCGCTTTTTGAAAGAGTGCCCTTGGGAGCGGCTGGTGGCGCTGCGCGAGGCCATGCCGAATCTCTTGCTGCAGATGCTGTTGCGTTCCGCCAATGCCGTCGGTTACACGAATTATCCCGACAACGTCGTGCGCTACTTCGTCGAGCAAGCCGCCAAGAACGGGATCGACTTGTTCCGCGTCTTCGATTCGCTCAACTGGGTGGAGAATATGCGCGTCGCGATGGATGCCGTCTTGAAAACCGGCAAGCTTTGCGAAGCCGCTCTTTGCTACACCGGCAACTTACTCGATCCCGCTCGCACTAAATACGATCTCAAGTACTACCTCGGATTGGCGCGCGAGTTGCAGGCAGCCGGTGCGCACATCATCGGAATTAAAGACATGGCCGGTCTCTGCCAGCCGCACGCTGCCTTTACGTTGGTGAAGGCGTTGAAGGACGAAATCGGATTGCCGATTCATTTTCACACGCACGATACCAGCGGAATCGCGGCCGCGAGCGTTTTGGCGGCGATCGATGCCGGCGTCGATGCGGTCGACGGTGCGCTCGATTCCATGAGCGGCCTCACCTCGCAGCCGAACTTGACGTCGATCGTCGAATCCTTGCGCCATGGCCCCCGCGATTCCGGTGTCGATCCGGAGAAACTTCGCCTGCTTTCCGATTACTGGTCGCAAGTGCGGCAACTCTATGCGCCGTTCGAAAGCGATTTGCGTTCCGGCGCATCCGAGGTTTACGTGCATGGAATGCCGGGCGGGCAATTTACGAACCTGCGCGAGCAAGCCCGATCGCTCGGCATCGACGACGCGCGCTGGCCGGAAGTGGCCCGTGCTTACGCGGAGGTCAACGACATGTTCGGCGACATCATCAAGGTAACGCCGACGTCGAAAGTCGTCGGCGACATGGCGCTGCTCATGGTGACCTCCGGATTGTCCGCACAGGCGGTCCTCGATCCGAAAGTCGAGGTGGCCTTCCCGGAGTCCGTTGTCCAATTGTTTCGCGGCGACATCGGCCAACCGCCAGGCGGATTTCCGCCCGCGCTGCAGAAAAAAATTTTGAAGGGGGCTACGCCGTTAACGGTTCGGCCCGGACAGGTTTTGCCGGCGGCCGACTTATCGAAGGCACGCGTCGAGGCGGCGGCGAAGTGCGGGCGCGAGATCAGCGATGCCGAACTTGCTTCGTATCTCATGTATCCCAAAGTGTTCGTCGATTACCTGCGCGAGGCGGTCGAGTTCGGGAGCCTACGGGACTTGCCGACCGAGATTTTCTTTTACGGCATGCAGTCGGACGATGAAGTTGCCGTCGACATCGAGCGCGGCAAGACATTGATCATTCGCTTTGTCGCCACCAGCGATGCGGATGACGACGGCACGCGCACCGTCTTTTTCGAACTCAACGGTCAGCCGCGTTCCGTGAAAGTGGCGGATCGCAGCAAGGTTGCGCTTAGGCCTCCGCGGCGCAAGATCGAAACGAATAACCCCAATCACATCGGCGCGCCGATGCCTGGCACCGTCGCGACGGTCGGTGTCGTTGCCGGGAGCAAAGTCGCGCAGGGCGATGTTCTTGCGACTATCGAAGCGATGAAGATGGAGACGTCGGTGCGCGCGGACCGCGACGGCACCATTGGCGAGGTCGTCGCAAAGCCCGGCGAGGCCGTGGATGCGAAGGATCTGTTGTTTATTCTTGCTTAAGATCGTCTCTGCCGTCGGCAGAGGCTAGGGTGGCCGTCGTTGAATGATGCCTAGGAGTCGCTAATGCGCACCGCTGAAGAGCCGGGAAGCTTCTCGATATAGTCCGATCCCATCAGTTTCGCTGGCGTGAAGAAACCGAATTCGCTTTGGCGTTCGATGAGCGAGGATGCAATGGCGAGCGCCGCGTGAACCGTTACGACGTATCCGTTGGCCGTTCGCAAGCGCGCAATTTTTTTGGCACCGGCGGCATTGCGCACTTCTCCCCACACTTCGGTCGGGTTGCAGTCGCGCTCCGTGCGATCCGGTCCCCGTCCGCGCCTCGCAATCGCGCGCTTGAGCAGCCATTGAACCGTCCGACGGCGCAGTAACCAACGAAACGAATTCATTTGCCGCATCTGCTTGGTAATTTCCGGCGATCCCGCCATGTAGACTTCGATGTTCGGAATCCCGGTCGTGAAATAGGCCGTGCTCACGTCGCCCCAGGGAATCGCAACTGCTTCGCGAACCCCGTCACCGAAATCGATGCGCCGATTTTTTCGACCGAAGGGAATCTCGACGATGCGACCGTCTTGGCGTACGCGTCCGCCGCGTCCGGCATTCTCGATTCCGGTTTTGGCCGTTCCCACGCTGATTCGCGACCGCGATTCGAAGGCCAGCGCCAGGTGCGTTGCATCGGGCAGCGCGTCGTGCAACTTCGCCGCGACGCAGTCGGTCGGCACCACGTCGAAGCCCACTCCCGGACACAGCACGATGCGTGCGCGTTGTGCTTTGTCATGAAGACGGTGCGCAAGTTCGAATACGTCGATCTCGCCGGTGATGTCGAGATAGTGCAGATGCAGTGCAAGGCAGGCCTGCATGAGCAAGCCTGCCGTTGCGGAGAACGGACCGGCGCAATTTAGAACCAGACGCATGCCTTGCAATGCCACCAAAGTGGCTGTTTGATTCTCCACCGAGAACACGCGGTACTCGCAATTCAATTCTTTTGCGAGCGCCGCGATGGGGGCGGCGCGGCGGCCGGCCAGAACAGGCTTCATTCCCCGGCGCACCGCTTCGCGGGCAATCAATTCACCCGTATAGCCGTTCGCTCCATATAGCAGCCATGGAGACGACAACGAAGGAGCCGCTGCCGTCTCCCGGGATTTCGTAGAGTGCGTCATTTGTTTTCTTGATCGGGTTCGATCGTAATCTCGATGCGCTGATTGCGAGCGGCAGCTTGATTCCATTCGCCAGCAGTGAGCGCGTCGGACTGCGGAGGATACGCAATGGCTGGCTTTCGACCACTGTTGACCGTCGCCACCTGGATGGCTCCGTGCGTAACTTGCCCGATCGCGGTAACGGCGGTTGCATAGTCAGTGCTTTGGCGCTGACCCACGGTCAAGGCGTCCTCAAAGGGGTTGCCGATCAAATCGCATTTGCGCTGCGCGAGATCGGCACGGGCCAGCGCATAGCCGCCGCCCTCGCGGCTCAAACAGAAATCGCCCGCGAAATATTCCACGCGCACGCGGCCCTTGAATCCTTCGGCTTGCAGGCGATCGAGCGTTTTGCGAATTTGATCGACGCGCGTACCGACGAGCGGTGCTTCTCCATACGGTATCGATAAGGTATCCGTGCGCGCCGATGAGAAGTCGCCGCCTTCGTTCGTGGCGCGTTTGCGCAATTCCGCGCGCAGCGCTTCGATTTGAGTTTGCTGTTCCGCAACCACGATGCCGAGGCGCGCATTGGCTTGGTCGAGCTGCGACCTTCCCGTTTCGAAGATCCGCCACAACAAAATCGCGCTGATGAATGTCGGGAGCAACGCGAACACTAGCAACGCAGCAATCAACGCGCGTGGCGTTTTCGGCCGCGTCGGTGTCGTTTCCGGCAATTGGGACGGAAGCTGAATTGCCGAACGGAGTTCGTTGCCGATGCGCCTCGCTGCGTGTTCGAGACTCGCTTCCAGGGACCGCCTAAGTTCCGCCAGGCCGTCGTCAGATGCCGGGCCGTTAGATGAAGCAGTGGATGGAGCGGCCGTCGCCGTCGCTGCTGGAGTGAAAGGAGGAACTGGCGAGGGATGTGTAACGGCGTTTGCCGTTCGCAAAGGTTGCGTGTCGCGGCGGTCGGGAAGCAATCGCAGTTGATAGAGCGCGCGCGCGACATCGGTCGGCGCGAGCGTTTTCGGAAGCACTCCCGCGATGCCCAGCGCACCTGCTTCTCGTAAATAGATATCGCTTTCCTGCGAGGTGTACATCATCACGGGGATGGCCGCGGTCCGGGCGTCGCGCTTGATTGCCCGCACGGCTTCGAAACCATCCATGCCCGGCATCAAGTGATCCATGAATACGACGTCCGGCTGCACGCCCTTCAGATACTCAAGCGCTTGTTCTCCGGATTCCGCCGTATCGACCTGCACGCCGTGAAGCTCCAGCATGCGGCTGAGGATGACTCGGGCCGATCGGCTGTCGTCGACGACTAAGGCTCGCTTGATAGCCATGAATTCGCGGTTTACTTATTTGGCCGACGGAATTGGAAGCGCACGGTGCAATGCCCCGAGAACATACTAGCTCACTCCGTTTTTAGCTACTCCCGATGGCCATCTCGTCGAGAAACGCCCTCGTCGAGAAATTCGTTGATGCTGTCGTAGTACTGTTTTTTCGAATTGATGTCGTCATGTCCAGCACCCGGAACCACGACTAAGCGCTTGGGTCCTGCCCAGGCGTCGAACAAACGCTGGGTGTGAATGGCGGGAATGACGTCGTCATGGTCGGCGGAAATCATCAACGCCGGCGCTTGAATGTGCTCCGCGAATTTCGCCGACGGGAAGCGATGCTTTAGTAGCCAGGCAACCGGAAAATACGGGAAGTGGTTTTTGGCAACGGCCAGTATGCTGTCGTAGGGCGTGATGAGCACGACCCCTCGCACTTGGCGCTTGGCAGCTACGTACGTAGCCACGCCGGATCCTAAGCTTCTGCCGACGACGACGATGTTTTGAGCGGTTACGCCCGGTTGCGTGATCGCATAGTCGTAGATCGCCAAGGCGTCGCTGAAGATGCCGGCTTCGCTTGGGTTACCGGGCGTATTGCCGTAACCGCGATAGTTGGTCACCAAGAAGCGCTTGGCGTGCAGTTGTTCCGCTGCCATAGCGCTATACAACACGTCCTCGGCATTTCCGCCGAAATAGAGGATCACGATCTCGTTGCCGGCATTCGCTCGATCGGCCCACCACCCCTCGATCTCCGTATTTTGGGCGCGAATGACGATGCGCCGTGGTTCCCACGCTCTCGCGGCGCGTGAATCGTTCGCCAGGCGCACGAATAGGAAGTCATCTTGCTTGCAGTAGAGAAGGAGGCACAGCGATAGGTAGATCGCAACGCCAAGGCCCGTCAAGAGTGCAAGTAACGACACGGATCGCATCGAGTCTTCGACGATTACTCGGGATTGAATATCCGGGGAGTGCCCATCCTGGCGCCAGGTTGGCCAGTGACGCGAGAATGCTTCATGGGGCCGTCTCTATAGAAGCTTTTCAAATCGGTACGCTTGTCGGCGCAATGGTGGTGCGTTGGCGGCGGTGTCCTTCGTCAATTCGACATTCGAAAACGCGGTGCTCCTGCTGGTCGGTTCGTTGCGCCACGTTTGTTTCTCCGAGGGCAGCAGGAGCCGGCGCTACGAGAAGATCAGCGCGACCGCCGACACCGCGAGCACGGCGGTGATGATCAATGCGCTGGCCGATACGATATGGGTCAAAATCGAGTCTTGTATTTTCGTCGTCATGTGCGTTCTCCGATCAAGTTGAGTGAATGCGGAGCGGACGTTACCGAGGCAAGGTTTAAGTCCGACGTAATTGTGATAACCGGTCGTCCGTCGGCGCGAACGGCGATTCCAACGGAACGAGTTAAGGGGTGAGCTTTGGCGCTGCGCAGAGCGCTAAAACACTGAAATTTCAGGCACCGGCGAACGCCGTAATGGCACCGGTGAATGCTCCGGTTACACCCCGTGGAGCGTCATGAATTTCTTTCAAGCACGAAACGACGTCCACAAAACGACGTCGCGAAGGCTTGCAATGCGCACCCCGAAACGCAGCGCCTGTTTGCGCATCTTGAGAATGGCCTTGTCCTTCGTAATCAAAGCGTCTGCCTTGCTGTGATATGCCATGGCCAGAAAGTGCTCGTCGTCTCGATCCTTGCAGCGAGGAAACGAATCGGGGAGCAAAAGGTTCGCCAGCGAGAATCCCGGCGGCAGGGCGGTTTGCGCCGACTGCGATCGGTACGACGCCAGAATCGCGGCTTGCCTTTCATCAGCCAGATTCAGTTGCGGGTAATTCAATACGCGACGCAACTCGTCGGTCATGAACTCGTTAACGAGAATCCGGATTCGCTGCGCCGTTATCTCGCGCTGCAAAGGAGCCGTGGATGCATCCTTAAACGCCAGCCAGTCGAGCACGATATTGGTGTCGAGAACGACATTCATAAGGAGCTATTCGCCGTCCCGCGCGGCTAGATCGGCAAATTGCATCTTCATGCCGTTCACTCGGGCGAGATACGAAGCGGCAGTATGATCGCCGCATGTCTGGCGAGGGAGTAATTGAAAGCCGCGCCGTGCATAACTTTCTCCCGCGCTGGCACCGCACAGGTGAATGAGCGTCGCTAGCGTCTGTTTCTGTTTAAGCGAAACCGGAATCGTGCCGCGATTCATGACGATCGCGGCGACCTGGCGATCCAAGTACGCGGAAGTAAGCTCGACCGCATGGCTTGGCACGACGCGGAAATAAAGGCTATTAAACCAGCAGGAGTTCCAGGCGTGCCACGGGCCGTCCTCGACGACTCGATGGTCGTGGATGCAGAAACGCCTTGCCTCGGCGAAAGTGCCATCGGTGATCTGCAGCATTCCGACCGCGCTCGATGCCGGCTTATATACGTCGAACGGCTTTTCGTTCAACGACCAGCGCCAGTACGTGCGC
The DNA here is from genome assembly GCA_964597495.1 of uncultured Steroidobacteraceae bacterium. GTDB lineage: Bacteria > Pseudomonadota > Gammaproteobacteria > Steroidobacterales > Steroidobacteraceae > CAZQYC01. The sequence continues at coordinate 9,383 of CAZQYC010000020.1, forward strand.
ACGATGGGATTGCCGGAGCCCTCGATCTGCGCCAGCGCAGCCAGGAGTTCGGGCGTGATCGTCTCGGTCGAATGGCTGCGAAAGATCGGTGCATAGGCGCGCCACGTATCTGCCGGCGACTTGTAGAGCGTGCCGCTGACGGGAAAAAAGAGTTCCGTGGGTTTGCGGGCGACTTGATACAGCAAATTGATTGCGAACCACACAAGCACCGCGCCGGCCGCACCCGCCACTATTTGCAGCGGCGGCGACAACCGGCGATACCTTTTCCACCATCGCCGCCGCGTACTTCGCTTTGGCCACAAGCCGGCAACGATTTTAGCGAGCGACAAGCGAGGTCTTTTACGCCTTCGTTGATGTTTTTGTTTCGCTGAGGTGCGTTGGCGCGGCATCGGCGGGATGTTATCACTGCGGCAAGCGGTGGCTTTTATGTGCAGTCGACAGGCAGTCTTGCGAAAAGCGCCGTGATCGCCTATTGAATTCACCGGTTACTCCCCCAACGAGTCGCTTTATCTTCGCTAACGATCACTCGAAAAGCATTCATGCCGCTGGTGGAAATTCATCGATCGACACGCGCCGCTTGCGAGCATCGTGCTTTCGTTCTCAACGCGGTCGGTATCGGTTCCGAGATCGTTCCGCTCGAAGATCGGTACGCGTTGTTTGTGGACGGGGATTCAGCTCGGCTCGCGTGCGAACAACTCGACCTTTACTACGCCGAAAACGCGAATCCGACCAGGAAGAGACGACCGCCTAGAGTCCAAAGCTTCGCCTGGATCGCCCCCGCGATATTTGCGCTGATCTTGATCGGCGTCGCCTTTCTCGCGGGACGCAACACTTTCGGTCACGATTGGTACGCTGCCGGAGCGCTCATGCAGTCGCTGAGAACGAAGGGTGAGGGGTGGCGGGCGATTACCGCGCTAACATTGCATGCCGATCACCAGCATCTGTTGAGCAACTTGGGATTTGGCGCTCTGTTTTCTTTTGTCCTGTCTCGATTGATCGGTTGGGGCATTGCACTTGCCGGCATTCTCGTCGCCGCCGTGCTTGGCAACGTAGTCGACATTTTCTTGGCGCCGCCGAGCCATGTTTCGATCGGTGCGTCGACGCTGGTGTTCGCGACGCTGGGGCTGGTTGCCGCGTACTCGTGGAAAATTCAAGTCGACGGGCGCCTGCGCTGGGCGCATCGCTGGGCGCCGCTCATCGTCGGCGTGATGCTGTTAGGGTTTCTTGGCGCGAACGGAGAGAATACGGACGTGCTCGCGCATCTCACCGGTTTTTTCTTCGGTGCGTTCTGCGGCGCCATGCTGACGGTCATTCCGCCGCAGATTTTCGCCAATGCGGTCGTGCAATCCTTATGCGGATGCTTTGCAGTCGTATCGCTGGCAGGTGCATGGATTGTTGCGCTGAATGACACGGTCCACTAAGTGGTCGACCATTTAATTGCTCGATATGGGCCGATGGTGTTCGAGCCACTCGCGCCACAGAGCCAGCGAAACGGCCAATAACACCGGCCCGATAAACAATCCGACCAGACCGAACGCCAGCACTCCGCCGAGTACGCCGAATACGACCAATAGGAACGGCATTTGGGTCGCATTGGAAATCACCAGCGGTCGTATGATGTTGTCGATCCAGCTCACCAGCAGTATTCCCCAAACGAATAGGCCGATTCCCTGCCACATATTTCCGGTAATCAATAGCCACAGCGACAGGCTTCCCCAAATGACCGGCGCACCGAATGGAACCAGCGCGACCAATGCCGTCACGGCGCCGAGCAGCGCGGGCGCCTGCACGCCGAATATCCAGTAGCCGAGACCCGCGACGATGCCTTGAGCGACGGCGCCGAGTATCAGCGCATACACCACCGCTTTAGTGGTTGCAGCGACCGCGTCGATGTAGTCGTGCACGCGTGCGCCCAATGCGCCCTCCAGTACGGCTCGCGTTTCGCTGAAGACGCGGGGACCGTCGCGCAGGAGAAAGAACATTGACAGCATCGCGAAGAACAGCTTGGTCACGTTTCGGCCCACCGTACCGACCACGCGAGTCAACTCGAGCGACGACTGTTCGCTCAATGCCAGCAGCTGGCGATTCAAGGCTTCGGGATCGGCGGATAGATTTTTCAATTGCTCCTGAAGCCACGTGCCGAGCCACGGCAATTGGCGCAACGCCGGCGGTAGCGTCGGCTTGGAGGCAAGGAAGGCCTGCACGCGCTCGTAAGCATGAACGCCTTCGACTTGCAACGCCGAAAGCAGCCAGACAAGCGGAACGATCAGCACCAGCGTCACGATGAGGGTGGTCGCGAGCGCGGCAACGTTGGCGCGGTTCTTTGTGAGCGCAAGAAAGCGTCGCTGCAGCGGCAGGCTGACATACGCGAGAATGCCGCCCCAAATCAACGGGACCACGAACGGTTGAAGCACGCTGTAGGTCAGAAGAACGACAGCTAGAATCAGTGCCGTTACCAAGACGCGCCGCAACCACGGAGACGTAGAGAGTTCGGAAAGCATGAGGCAAAGCTTACCATCCGCAGCTCGCTGCCTGGGTGACTATGGCGCTCGCAAAGTCGCGGCCACTACAATGGCGGCGAAGGGTGGCGGCAATGACACTGGGTACAACAATGGGAATGACGCTTTGAGTATTGCGCTCTACGGCATCAAGAATTGCGACACGATGAAAAAAGCCCGAGCCTGGCTCGATAAGCGCGCCATTGCCTATCGCTTTCACGACTACAAAGTCGACGGAATCGATCGGCAACGGCTCAAAGCCTGGTGCGAGGCGGTAGGTTGGGAGGTGATTCTGAATCGGGCCGGCACGACCTTTCGCAAATTGCCGGATGCCGACAAGGCAGATTTGAACGAGCACAAGGCGATCGCCTTGATGATGTCGCAACCTTCGATGATCAAACGCCCCGTCATGGAAATCGGCGAGACGATCTTGGTCGGTTTCAAACCCGAGATTTACGCAAAGCAGCAAGGGCTATCGTGAAGCGCGTTTTCTTTATTGCGTTACTTTGCGTCGCTATCGGCCATTCAGTCAACGCACAACTGCGCAGCGAACCGCAACCCGTTTCGCTGCCGCCGGCCATCGACCCGCCTCAGGACGTGAACTACCCGGGCGTAATGACGTTGCAAGTGGATGCAACCGATGTCGCGCATCGGATTTTTCGCATTCGCCAGAGTATTCCCGTGCGCACCGCCGGTCCGATGACTTTGCTCTATCCGAAATGGATACCGGGGACGCACGCAGCCGTTGGACCGCTCTACAACTATGCGGGCCTGACGATCACGGCGAACGGACAAACGCTGCCGTGGACGCGGGATGCCGTCGATGTGTATGCCTATCACCTGACGGTGCCTGCCGGTGCATCCGAACTTCAAATCGAAGCGACGTATCTTACGTCCACCGAGAATGCGTCGGTTGGCATCGCGATGTCGCAGGAGATACTGCGCCTCAATTGGTATGCCGTCGCGCTCTATCCGGCGGGATATTTTTCGCGCCGCATTAACGTCGATGCCGCTATTGCCTTGCCCGCGGGGTGGAAGTTCGGCACGGCGCTGGATGTAAAGACGACGAGCGACAACGTCGTTGCGTTCGCAACGGTTTCGTTCGAGACATTGCTCGATTCGCCGCTTTTGGCCGGCAAGCATTTTCGAAAGATCGAGTTGGATCCGAACGGTCGTTCGCGCGTCACGCTCAATGTAACTGCCGATGAGCCCGACTTGCTTGAGGCGAAGCCCGGGATCGTGGAAATTCACCGCGAGCTAGTGCGTCAAGCCGACCTCCTTTTCGGCGCGCGGCACTTCGATCACTACGACTTCCTGCTGACGCTGAGCGATCGATTGGCCGGCACGGGCGTCGAGCATCAACGTTCGAGCAGCAACGGCACGTCGTCGAAGTATTTCACGGCATGGCAATCGGCGTTCATTGGCCGCGATTTGTTGGCGCACGAATATGCGCATTCGTGGAACGGCAAATATCGGCGGCCGGCCGAGTTGTGGACGCCTAATTTCAACGTGCCGATGCGCACTGGGCTGCTTTGGGTCTATGAAGGGCTGACCCAGTACTTTGGATACGTGCTCGCCGCGCGTGCCGGATTTCTAACCAAAGAACAGGCGCTCGACGGTTTGGCGAACGTCGCGGCGTTATACGATAGCCAAGTAGGCCGCACATGGCGCAATTTGCAGGACACGACCTACGATCCCTTGATCGCGAACCGCCGCACGATTCCCTGGCGTGCTTGGCAACGAAGCGAAGACTACTACTCCGAAGGCCAGCTCATTTGGCTCGAGGTCGATGCGTTAATTCGCGAACTCTCCAGGAACAAGCGCTCGCTCGACGACTTTGCGCGTCTCTTCTTCGGAACCAACGATGGCGATTGGGGTCAGCTTACTTATGTATTCGACGATGTGATCGGCGCGTTGAACAGTATCGAACCTTACGACTGGGCTGCTTTCTTCAAGAAGCGCCTCGAAGAAAACGCCGCAGGCGCGCCGCTCGACGGCTTGAAGCGAGCGGGCTACCGGTTGGTCTATGTCGAAACGCAATTCGATTACACGAAAGCCCTGGAAACACGGCGAAATTTTTTCGACTTCACGTATTCGCTTGGCATGTCGGTGGACGTTAAAGGAAACGTCGAGAGCGTTCTTTGGAACGGTCCAGCCTTCAAGGCGAACCTCATTTCGGGAATGACGGTCGTCGCCGTAAACGGCATTGCCTTCGATGGCGAAAGATTGAAGGCGGCGGTGCGGGCCACCAAGGACGGCGCGCCGATCGAACTGCTCGTCAAACAGGATGACGTATATCGCACGGTGCGCATCGAGTACCGGAATGGGCTTCGTTATCCGAGACTCGAACGCACTAAAGATATGCCGGCATTGCTCGACGCCATCTTGACGAAGAAACAAGCAATTAGAAAGGCTCGCTAGCAGATCGTTAGTTCCCCATGACAATCCATTGCCGCATCTTCGTTCGTCCGCTGTCTTGCTTGATCGCGAGCGCTTTCGGCTTTGCAACAGCTCTTTGCGCTGGTGCCTATGCCGCTGAATCGCCGCAAAGCGCCGTACGGACGGTCCCGCAAACGCCGAAGCAATGGTTCGAGAACGGCAAGCGCACGGTTGAACTCAACAAAGCGCAGCGTTCCAATCGCGGAACGGCGAAGAACGTCATTTTATTCGTCGGCGACGGCATGGGTGTCGCAACGGTGACTGCCGCGCGAATTCTCGAAGGCCAGCAACACGGCAAGGACGGCGAGTTCAATCGCTTGAGCTTCGAGCGATTGCCCTTTACGGCTTTTTCGGTGACGGCGAGTGCGAACCAGCAAACGGCCGATTCCGCACCGACGGCCACTGCGTTGGTCACCGGCGTAAAAGTCAATGACGGGGCCGTTTCCGTAGATCAAACGATAGAGCGCGAGGAGAAGGATGCGCAGATCACGTCTGCGAAAAGTTTGCTGACTATCTTGGAGCGTGCCGAGCAACAGGGGTTGTCGACCGGCATAGTGACTACGGCCCGCGTTACGCATGCGACGCCGGCGTCAACCTATGCGCATATCTCCGAGCGCGATTGGGAGGCGGATAGCGATTTGCCCGTCGGCGCCACCGTCAAGGACATCGCGAGACAACTCATCGAGTTTCCGTACGGCGACGGAGTCGACGTCGTGCTAGGCGGCGGTCGCGCGGCTTTCCTGCCGAAAACGCAGGCTGACCCCGAGTATGCGTTGCAAACGGGCCGTCGTAACGACGGCCGAGATCTCACGCGTGAATGGACCGGTAGATTCAAGAACGCGGCGTATGTGTGGAACTTGAATCAGTTCGACGCTCTCGGCACCAAGAGTACGAAACACCTACTCGGACTCTTTCAGCCTTCGCACATGCACTACGAGGCCGATCGTTCGCTGGATGCGAGCGGCGAACCGTCGCTTGCGGCGATGACGGCGAAGGCTATCGAGGTGCTTGGAAATAATAAGAAAGGATTCTTTCTGATGGTGGAGGGCGGGCGCATCGACCATGGCCATCATGCCGGCAATGCGTATCGCGCTCTGACCGATACGATCGCGCTGTCGGACGCCGTGAAGCAGGCGCGTGAGATGACCAGCGAGCGCGACACGCTCATCATCGTGACGGCGGACCACAGTCATACGCTCAGCATCACCGGATATCCTTCGCGCGGCAATCCCATTCTTGGCAAGGCGACAATCGATGGGCGTCCGCTTTTGGATCGCGATGGGCTTCCCTACACCACGCTTCAGTATTCGAACGGTCCCGGTACCGTCATGGGCGGCAAGCGTCGCGAATTCGATGGGGCGACCGAGCGTGTTGCCGAGGTGCCGACTCCGATGCAGGGTCGACGACCCGATCTCTCAAATGTCGACACGACGAGTCCGCGCTATATGCAGGAAGCTCTGGTGCCGCTCGGCAGCGAAACCCACGGCGGCGAGGACGTGCCTATTTATGCGAGCGGGCCGAAGGCCTATCTCGTCCATGGCGCCTTGGAGCAACACGTGATTTATCACGTCATGGCGGAAGCGCTTGGATTTAAAAATTGAAGCAAGGATTTAAGCATTGAAGTAGCCGAACGAAGGTATTGCTTGCGCGGGCGTTCGCTTCGCCCGTACTCTGCCCGTTCTCGCGGTTCGCCTTCTCGTCTATTTCCATGTCTACGTCGCCTTCCTCCAGCTTCGGCTTGCCGAGCTGGCTCCTCGTAATTGGTGTGATGACCGGCATCGGCCCGGTTTCCATCGACCTTTATTTGCCTGCGTTTCCCATTATCGAGGCCGAATTCGGCGAGCGGGGCGTAGAGCGTACGATGGCAAGTTACTTGATGGGCATTGCGATCGGGCAATTGATTTACGGCCCGATGAGCGACCGCTTCGGCCGTAAACCGCCGCTCTATATCGGTTTTGCGATCTATACCGTAGGCGCGATCGGGTGCGCGCTGGCGACGAACTTGACGATGCTGATGGTATTTCGCGTATTGCAGGCGGCAGGTGCGTGCTCGGGACTGGCGATAGGCCGGGCAATCGTGCGCGATCGCTGCGATCCCGAACAGGCGGCGCGGGCGTTTTCGACGCTGATGACCATCGTCAGCGTCGCCCCGATCCTCGCGCCGGTCGCGGGCGGTTTTATCGTGGCCTCGTTCGGCTGGCGTGCCGCCTTTTTCGTACAAGCAGCGCTCGGTGCAGGCATTCTCGTTGCCATGCATTTCACGCTGACGGAGTCTCGTGATCCCCAGCATGTGCGGCCGCTTTCCTTCGGCGCCGTGATGCACGGGTACGGAGATTTATTTCGCGATCGTTCTTTCATCGGGCATTCGCTCATCGGCGGATTTGGAATGGCGGCGCTGTTTTGTTTCGTGGCGGGCGCGCCGACGATTCTCACCCGGCTTTACGACATTCGGCCCGAAGCATTCGGGCTGCTCATCGGTTTGAACGGAATTGCGTTCATGACCGCGAGCAGACTGAACCTGATCGCACTTCGAAAGCAAAAACCGGCGGCCATTTTGCAACGGTTCATCCTGCTTCCCGTGGCAATAGGAATCGCCTTGATCGCCGCAGGCGTGCTTCCTCAGGTCCCGCTCGCCGGCATCGTCGTCCTGCAATTTGGTTTTTTCATAACGACCGCCAGGATTTTGCCGACCACGAGCGCACTGGCGCTTGCGCATCGGGCGCGCGACGCCGGTGCTGCCTCGGCCTTGCTCGGGTGCCTGCAATCGTTGGCTGCGATGATGACCGGCGCGGCGATCGCCGTTTGCAACAATGGAGCGCTATTGCCGCTCGCGCTCATCATGACGTCAAGCGCTGGCATCGCCGCCCTGCTTCATCTTTGGATTGCCCGCGCGTGACGTGCCGTATTTCCTTTTGTCCTACAAGAGCGACTGCATGAACGGCTGGTCGTTTGCGGTAACGGATAAGTCAACTAAGGCATAATCGCATCCATGAAACGCAGGTATCTGACGTCGACGTTCGCTTTGATCGTTACCGCATCCGTCCTCGGGGCCCTGAGCGGTTGTCAGTCGCTATCGCAGGGCAAAAGAGCCGCCGCTGCATCCGTTGCTCATAGCGGTGTGCCTACGGCGCCGAACGACCCGCGCGCGACGCATGAATTCGTCCTTGTCGATGACGACGATGTCGTGGGAGTGACGCAAATTACGCGCGCCGGCGCCGAAGATACGTTCTCCGACATCGCGCGTCGTTTTAATCTCGGCTACGAAGAATTAGTGCACGCCAATCCGGGGATCGACCCGTGGTTGCCGGGTGCCGATCGTGAAATCGTTTTGCCCACGCAGTTCGTGTTGCCGGATGCGCCGCGCGAAGGGTTGGTCATCAATCTCCCCGCACTGCGCGTTTTCTATTTTCCAAAACCCAAGGACGGTGAGCCCCAACGAGTCATTACGCATCCGATCGGCATCGGCAAAGTAGGCTGGTCGACGCCCGAAGGTTCGACGAAAGTAACTGGCAAGCGAAAAAATCCGGTATGGACGCCGCCTGCCTCGGTGCGCAAAGAACATCTGGAAAACGGCGATCCCTTGCCTAAGGTCGTTCCTCCCGGTCCCGACAATCCCTTGGGTGCCTTTGCGATGACGCTCGGCTGGCCTAGTTATCTTATTCACGGCACGAACAAACCCTACGGGGTTGGCATGCGATCGAGCCACGGCTGTATGCGTTTTTATCCCGAGGACGTTGCGTTGTTGTTCGATCAAATTCCAGTTGGAACCGCCGTACACGTCGTGAATCAGCCGTTCTTAATGGGTTGGCATGACGGCGCCATCTACGTGCAGGCAATCCCGAAGTTGGAGGATGACGAGCGACCGCACGCGGATGCGGCCGGAACGTTATTGAATTCCGCTATCTCGGATACGCTATGGCAGAAGGCGAAGTCGCATGCCGTGGCGGTCGACTTGGAATCCGTCGCTAAGGTCGTCAAGGAACAACGCGGCATCGCACTGCCGGTTTCGAAACGCGATCTCACGCCGGATCAATTTCTTGCGGCGCTCCCTCGCGTACACAATCAGCTTCCGAAGGGCGCGACTTGGAACGGCAAGGAGGAATTGCTCGTGACTGCCGAAGAATACGAAGCGGCACGCAGCGGCAAGCCGTTGCCGAAAAAAACCGTCTCCAAGAACTCGTCGATGAAAGCGATTAAAGAAGCAAGTAGCGCGACCGGAGGCACGAAAGCGGGTGGATCTCGGTAGCGCTAGCCGTCGCTCGCAGGCGGTGAGGGCGGTGATCCCTGCGCGTTCGATGATGACGATCGATTCCGGCCGCCTCTCCGTCGCCGTTTCCCCGGAGTGACGTTCGTCTGCGGCGAAGAAGAATCGCTGGCCGCATTCTCATTCGACGCTGTCGAAGGCAGTGACGGTGAACCACTGCGTGAAGCGCCACTGCTTGAGCCGCCACGATGTTTATTCCGGCCGCCTCTCCCTCTGCCGCCGTGATGCTTCCCGTGTTGTGGAGGCGCGCCACTCTCGTCGTGCAAGCGATGACGTTGCTTATGCCGCGATTCCGAAGGTGCCAGCTCCGCAAGGAGTTCGACCGGCACCGGCGATACCGGCAAACGCCGTCCTATGTACGCTTCGATGTCCGGAAGCGACATCACGTATTCCTCGCAGCCGAAGCTGATCGCGTCGCCTTCGGCACCCGCACGAGCGGTGCGGCCGATGCGATGCACGTAATCTTCCGGATCTTGCGGCAGGTCGTAGTTGAATACGTGGCTCACGTCCGGAATATGCAGCCCGCGTGATGCTACGTCGGTGCCGATAAGAACTGCCAAGGCGCCGTCGTGAAAATCGCGCAGCATTCGCAGGCGTTTGCGTTGCGGCACATCGCCCGAGATGGCCTCGGCGTTGATCTCGTTACCACGCAAAATGCGCTCCAAATCCTCGGCGGCGCGACGCGTATTGACGAATACCATGCTGCGCCGCGGATCCATCTGTTTAAACAAACCTACGAGCAAGCGGGGTTTCTCATCGTTGGACGGGTAGTAGATAACCTGCCGTACCCGATCGACCGTCATCTTGTCCGGTTCGATGCGCACCAGTTGGGGATTGTTCATGTGTTCGTAGGCGAGCTCGAGCACGCGATGCGATAACGTGGCCGAGAAGAGCAGATTGAGCCGTCGATCGGGGGGCGGGAGCCGCCTTAATATGTAGCGAATGTCGCTGATGAAACCGAGATCGAACATGCGATCGGCTTCATCGAGCACGGCGACCTGCACCGCACGTAGATCGACGACGTGCTGCTTATAGAAATCGATAATGCGCCCGGGCGTTCCGATTAAGACGTCGACGCCCGCTTCCAAGTGCTTGCGTTGCTTGTCGTAGTCCACTCCGCCGAACGCGAGACCGAGCGAAAGCCCGCTCGACGCGCCCACCAGTTCGGCGTCTTTATGAATTTGCACCGCTAGCTCGCGGGTGGGCGCCACGATAAGGGCTCTTGGCGCCGTTGCATTGCGTGTCGCATTGGCGGGTTCTTTCAGTAAGCGGCTGTACATCGCGACCAGAAACGCGATGGTTTTGCCGGTGCCCGTTTGCGCCTGTCCGGCAATGTCCAGTCCTGCCAGCGCTTGCGGCAGGGTTTGGGCTTGAATGGGCGTGCACCGTTCGAAACCGGCTTCCGCCAGTCCCTTCTGCAAGACTTCGGGGAGGTGCAAGCTCGAAAAAGATAAGTCAGTTAAGTGAGAGTCGGTCATCAGATGCTAGTTACGAGTGTGGTGTTTGAAATTGGCTTGAGCTCGTGTGGTTTGTAAGACCGTTATTGCGATGAGACATTGGACGAAAGTGGACGTAAACCGAGAATCCTGTGCGCCGCCGGTTGCATAGGCTCTTGCAAATTACCATTGAGACGGTTCTAATAGGCCTCAACGAAGCGGACCCATCCGCGCCGCCCGGCTCAAAGCAGCAGCAGGGCACAAATTTCACACCGGCCTTTCGAATCAACCGACACGCAATCGACCTTCTATTCGACGCTTAGTCGTCTAAACCCGTCAAACTTAACCCAGGACTGAACCCCTGAGATTTCCCCGGAAACCGCACAGTAGCGAACAGCCCGTCATCGGTCGATCGCGATAACCGTACTGACTCTTACCCAATCAACACTCTGCTTCCCCACTCTTTACTTCAGGGAACGCATTCGCAACGTAACAATCAACGCGCCAATACTTTTGCTTGAAGCCGCAACGATCGCAGCTTGAAGAATTGTCCAGCCCTAGGGCTCGTCCTAGGTTCGATCCCAGGCCGACATTGAGCTCTGGTATTGCGGTCGACATTGTGCCTGACGACGTTTCGGTAGTCATTGTTATTTACGCGAGGCGATGGCTGAGCGGGTGACGACTGTCGTTCCGAATGCTTAAGCGGCTGGTATGCGTTCCGACGTGGACGATGGCAGTACAAGAGGCAACGGTTCGACGGTTTTTTTCTAGGTTTTTCTTGGATAGTACGCATTCCGTATAGGTTTTCCCGCGAGGTAATCTCAGGTGAGCAGCGAACACGTAATTCATGTCACAGACGCAAACTTCGAAAGCGAAGTGGTCAAGGCCGGCAAGCCGGTGTTGATCGATTTCTGGGCGGAGTGGTGCGGGCCCTGCAAGATGATTGCGCCGATGCTTGACGAGATCGCCAGCGAATATCAGGGCAAAGTGACGATCGCCAAGCTCAACATCGACGAGAATCCGAAAACCCCGCAACGCTTCAACGTCCGCGGCATTCCGACGCTCATCCTCTTCAAGAACGGCCAAGTCGAGGGACAGAAAGTGGGCGCGCTGCGCAAATCCGATCTGGCCGCATTCCTGGACGGCAAGCTCTAGGCCGTCTAACGCGCTGACATTTAAGACCCAACAACCAACCCAAATTCAAAATTCAACGAGAGGCACCTGTGAGAGGCTACCTAGGCAATCAAGCGCGTAATCAGCGCGGCGGCAATAAAGGCGGCGGCCGCCAACATCGCGGCAATCACGACGGCAATCGCGGACCGCGCCATCAACACGACGAATTGCCGCCTGACGATTTCGCGGACGGCGAAGATATCGGCGTCATATCCGCCGCCGAGTTGGCCGCTTCGCGCCAGTCGATGAATTTGACGACGCTCAAGCTCAAGCCGGTTCCCGAACTCGTGGAAATCGCGACCAAGATGGGCCTCGAAAACCTGGCCCGCTCGCGTAAACAGGACATCATTTTTTCGATTCTCAAAGCGCATGCGCGCAGCGGCGAATACATTTACGGCGACGGCGTGCTGGAAATTCTGCAAGACGGCTTCGGCTTCCTGCGTTCCGCCGACAGCTCGTATCTCGCCGGACCCGACGATATCTATATCAGCCCTTCGCAGATCCGCCGCTTCAATTTACGCACCGGCGATTCGATTTCCGGATTAATCCGGCCGCCGAAAGACGGCGAGCGTTATTTCGCACTGCTAAAAATCGGCGAGATCAATTTCGATTCGCCCGACAGCGCTCGTCACAAGGTTCTCTTTGAAAATTTAACGCCGCTGCACCCGACTAAGCGCCTTAAGCTTGAGCGCGGTACGGGTTCCACCGAAGACCTGACGGCGCGCGTCATCGATTTGGTGGCGCCGATCGGCAAGGGGCAACGCGGTTTGATTATTTCGCCGCCGAAAGCCGGTAAGACGATGCTGCTGCAAAACATCGCCAGCTCCATCGCGTCGAACCATCCCGAAGTGTATTTGATCGTGTTGCTGATCGACGAGCGGCCGGAAGAAGTGACCGAAATGGCGCGCACCGTGCGCGGCGAAGTGGTGTCGTCCACCTTCGACGAACCTGCCAGCCGCCATGTGCAAGTCGCCGAAATGGTGATCGAAAAAGCCAAGCGCTTGGTCGAGCATAAGCGCGACGTCGTCATTCTGCTCGATTCGATTACCCGTCTCGCGCGCGCGTACAACACCGTAGTCCCAAGCTCCGGCAAAGTGCTCACCGGCGGCGTGGACGCGAATGCGTTGCAGCGCCCGAAGCGCTTCTTCGGCGCGGCGCGCAATATCGAAGAGGGCGGTTCGCTTACGATTCTCGCGACGGCCTTGATCGACACCGGCTCGCGCATGGACGACGTGATCTATGAAGAATTCAAAGGCACCGGCAATTCAGAAATCCATCTGGATCGCCGCGTTTCCGAGAAGCGGGTATTCCCTGCGGTCAACATCAATCGTTCCGGCACGCGCCGCGAGGAGCTCATCACCTCGAACGACGAACTGCAGAAGATTTGGATTCTTCGCAAGCTCCTGCACCCGATGGACGAACTGGCTGCCATCGAGTTCCTGCTCGACAAGATGAAAGACACCAAGACCAACGGCGATTTCTTCGACGCGATGAAACGCTAGCAGGCGTGTGCTCGGTGATTAGTGCATGACAGAGAGTAAGAGGCATTCGGCTCTTACCAGTCTCTGATCACCGTCACGCTCGTATGGATCGCTTCACTTCCGGCTAGTAGCTAGTAGCTAGCCGCGCTCTTCAGTCTTTCCCTTACGAAAGCGACTTCACAGTTCGACGGTTAGGGAACTTGTGGCTTGGCGCTGCGTAACCAAAAGAGATGCCTATCTCGGATTCGACTGCTGCACGACGATATTGTCCGCTTCCCGAAAGGCTTCCGGTTCGTATTAAGTGAATTCATTCGTTTCTACACTCCTACGTTCCGCTCGCAATCAACGCCTTTGGCTGTTGGTCGCCGCGAACTCTATTGCACTGCCAAGTATGGCTGCGGTCACCTGCACGGTTTCCGCGACGCCGGTTGCCTTTGGCGTCTACAACCCATTGAGCGGAACCGCCACGGCATCGACCGGCACGGTTACCGCAACATGCACGTTAGTCAGCGGCGGCAATACCACGGTCAATGTGGTTTCCAGTTACAGCACCGGATCGAGCGGAACCTTCGCCAACCGTACGATGCGCTCCGGGACGAATTCATTGACTTATAACCTGTACTTCGACGCGGCCTACACGCAGGTCCGAGGCGATGGCACCGGCGGCTCGCAAACCGGCGGCGCTAGTTTTAGCCTCACTAGCGGCAGTCGCACCCAGAGCACGACGAGTACGATTTATGGCCGTGCGCCCGCGAGCCAGGATGTCGCCGCCGGCACTTACAGCGACACGGTTACTGTCACTATTACCTACTGACCGATGCGCTTCGGTCGGTCGGCTAACAAAACCTGACCAAAACCTGACAATTATTCGGCGTTACTCTGTCAACGCTTCGGTCAATCGTGCGTCATCGTCTGCAACTAGGCGGATAATTTTTGGGCACTCGTGCTTTATCGTCGCCTAGACATGGCCCGCTCATTGGATTCACGGAGCTCTCGTGGCAACGTCCCAAAATGCCGTCATCGCCGTCAATCGTTTCGGTTTGGGCGCAAGACCGGGCGAGCTGGCGCATGCGAACTCCGACCCGCATGGCTGGCTGGCCGAACAAATCAAGGGCAATCGTTCGATGCCGGAAGCCATCGCGAGCCTGCCTTCGTCGTCCGACGTCTTCAAGAAGTACGTCGAAGCCCAGAATGCGCGTCGCGCCGAACGCGAAGAGCAACGTGATCAAGCGAGCGAAGCGACTCAGGCCCAACAGGTTCTTCTCGGCGTTCGCCAAGTGCTTATGCCGATGTACCTGGATCAGGTTGCGGCTCGCTATCGAGTTGCCGCGAACACTGGTGAGCCGTTTCGCGAACGGCTGACGCATTTCTGGACCAATCATTTCGCGGTGTCGGCCGATAAAGTCGCCGTCATCGGCTTGGCCGGCACGCTGGAGAACGAAGCGGTACGTCCGAATCTCGGCAAGCGCTTCGTCGATATGCTGTTGGCCGTCGAGCGCCATCCGGCGATGATTTTGTACTTGGACAATCAGCAATCGATGGGCCCGAATTCGCCGCTGGCTCGCTTTGCGGCGCGACGGCGCAATCAAGAACGCAAGATCGGCATTAACGAAAACCTCGCACGCGAAATACTGGAATTGCACACCCTCGGCGTGAACGGCGGTTATACGCAAACGGACGTAACGACGTTTGCACAAGCCATCACGGGTTGGTCGATAGGCGGCGGTCGCGGTCGTGTCGC
>CAZQYC010000020.1:24514-50706 GCA_964597495.1 uncultured Steroidobacteraceae bacterium
CGTTTGCACAAGCCATCACGGGTTGGTCGATAGGCGGCGGTCGCGGTCGTGTCGCCCAACGTGAAGTGCGGGGTGAAGTGCAGGGTGAGCCCGGCAAATATGTTTTTCGCGCCGGCTTGCACGAGCCCGGCCCCAAGACCATTTTGGGAAAGCGTTACGCTCAAGACGGAGAAGCTCAGGGTGAAGCCGTGCTGCTCGATCTTGCAAGGCATCCCGCCACGGCAACGTTCATCGCTACGAAACTCGTGCGGCACTTCGTCCAGGACGATCCGCCGCACGCCGTGGTCGAAAAGATCGCAAAGGCGTTCCGCGACAGCGACGGCGATTTGCCGACCCTGCATCGCGCCGTCGCCGCTTTGCCGCAGGCGTGGGCCGCAGACGAGGTTAAATTCAAAACCCCGCACGACTTCGTGACCTCGACATTCCGCGCTTTGGACTATATCCCCAAGCAACCGGCTCAGGTCGTCGCGCCGTTTCAATTGCTGGGCCAGCGTCCCTTCACGCCGGGCTCGCCGGCCGGTTGGCCCGACACCGCTAATCAATGGGACGGAGCGGATGCGTTGATGAAACGCATCGAGTGGGCAACGCAAGTGGGTCAACGAGCGGGGCCGCGTGTTCAGCCGGTTGATCTGGCGAACCAGGCACTGGGTTCCGCTTTAAGCGACCACACTGCCACGGCGATTGCACGTGCATCCAGCGCGGCGCAAGCGTTGACCTTGTTGCTCATGAGTCCGGAATTTCAGAGAAGATGAGGTCGAGTCGCTAGCAGCTAGTCACTAGGCGCTAGCCAGATCCTGGAGCAATTCATGAATGCGTTAACACGAAGAGATTTTCTAGGTAGCGCGTTCTGCGCTGGCGCGGGCGTCGCCATGCCGCGACTCCTATTGGCGAACGCGCAGACGGACGCGCGTTTCGTCTTTGTAATTTTGCGCGGAGCACTCGATGGGTTGGCGGCGGTGCCCGCTTACGGCGATGGTAACTATGCCGGCAAGCGCGGCGAACTCGCGTTATCGGTTTCGGGGAACGAGGGCAGCGCTCTTAAACTCGATGGACTGTTTGCTTTGCACCCTTCGCTCGCGAAATTGCATGCGCGTTATGCGGCGGATGAGTTGACGGTGCTGCATGCGGTGGCCTCGCCTTACCGCGAACGCTCTCACTTTGACGGACAAGATTTGCTCGAGAACGGAACGTTGCAGCCGCATGGCGCACACGATGGATGGCTGAATCGCGCGCTAGTTGCCTTGCCTCGCGGTCGTGTCCGCGATAGCGAAAAATTTGCGATGGCGTTTGCGCAGAATGTGCCGTTCGTTTTACGCGGCGATGCGCAAGTCGGGTCGTGGGCCCCGTCGCGATTGCCGGATACCGATTCGGAAACGTTGCAGCGGATTGCCGACATGTATGCCGGTAACGAGTATTTCGCAAGCCGCTTGCAGGCCGGAATCGCCGCCGACTCGATGGCTGCCGGCAGCGGAATGAAAAGCGGCGAGGAAGGCGGCAAACGCGATCCGCTGAACGCGATCACGACGATCGCAGGCGCTGCCGGTCGCATGATGAAAGGCGATGATGGTGCTCGCATTGCGGTGATCGAAGCGAACGGATGGGACACCCATGCCAATCAAGGTGCCGAGCGCGGACTGCTCGCGACCCGACTTGCTGGGCTCGACAACGCCGTCGATACCTTGCGTATCGAGCTGGGCGATGCTTGGAAACAAACGGCGGTGTTGATCGCCACCGAATTCGGACGCACCGTGGCTGTCAACGGCACACGCGGCACGGATCACGGTACGGCTGCGTGCGCGCTTTTAGTCGGCGGCGCCGTGAACGGCGGTCGCGTCATCGCGGATTGGCCGGGCCTCGGCGACAAAGATCTTTATCAAAATCGCGATCTCAAGCCGACGCTCGATCTCCGAAGCGTATGCAAAGGCGTGCTCGCCGATCACCTCGGCGTGAGCGAAGCGCTAGTGAACACCAAGATCTTTCCTGACAGTCATACGGCGAAGCCGTTAGAAAGCTTAATCCGCAAAATTTGAAATTTCCAAACCTCGTTCCGAACGCGTTTTCTATTTAGTCAACGCGTCTTTTCCTTTCTTGCGGCTTTTGGGCGGTATTGGTATTGACCCGAGCCGCTGTCTCCGTGGAACTTACCTCAATAACCTGCGAAACTGCGCTGTCGTTATCCAGGAGATCTTTATATGCAGTCCGCCGCCTTTTCCAAGAAAGAAACGCAGAAAGTCGTCGATACGCTCAACCGCATTCTGGAACTCGAACTCGCCGGCGTCGTGCGTTATATGCACTACAGCTTCATGATCTTCGGGCACAGCCGCATTCCGATCGTGGCTTGGTTGCGCGATCAAGCCAACGAATCGCAAGCACATGCCGTGCTCGCGGGCGAACACATCACCACGCTGGGCGGGCATCCTTCGCTCAAAATCGGCGGCCTCCTGGAGACGCATAAACACAGCATCAACGACATTTTGGACGAGGCCTACTCTCACGAAGAGGAAGGGTTGAACGAATACCGAAAACTGCTCGACCTGGTTCGCGATAAGAACGTCATGCTCGAAGAGTATGCGCGCGGTCAGATTGCCGCCGAAGAGCAGCACCTTGCGGAAATTCGCAAAATGAAGCGCGCGCCCGGATCGATCTAACGAAAAGCAGCGAGTAGCCAATGCTGATCGATCTTAGCCATACCATCGAGCAGGGGATGATCACTTACAAAGGGCTTCCCGCACCGCTCATTTGCGACTACCTGAGCCGCGAAGCATCGAGGAGCCGCTATGCGCCCGGTACTGAGTTTCATATCGGAAGGATCGACATGGTCGGCAACACCGGAACATATCTGGACAGCCCGTTCCATCGCTATGTCGATGGTGACGACCTCGCCGCGCTACCGCTCGATAAGCTCGCGAGTCTCGACTGTGTCGTGGCGCGCATCGAGCCTCTCCAGCAATCGATCGATCGCTTGCCTTTCGCCGAACGCGACGTACGCGGCAAGGCGGTGTTGGTGCATACGGGCTGGGATCGCCATTGGCGCACCGATCAGTACTTCGAGAGTCACCCGCATCTCACCGGGGAGCTTGCGCAGTGGCTGGTCGACGCGGGTGCGCGGCTGGTCGGAATCGACAGCCATAACATCGACAGTGTCGAAACGGGAGAACGTCCCGTCCATTCGATCTTGTTGAAGCATGGCATCCCTATCGTCGAGCACCTGACTGCGTTGTCTCGCGTGCCTGTTGCGGGTAGTCAGTTCTATGCGGTACCGCCCAAAGTTAAGAGCTTCGGAACATTTCCCGTGCGCGCATTCGCGGCGTTGAGCTAATGCAGTCCGACTGGGCGCGTTGCTTCGCGAATTACAATCGTTTAATGAACGAACGCTTGTACGAGCATCAAACGCATCATCGCGGCCAACTCACGACGCTACTCTCACAGCGTGGGATCGATCCGGGCGTCACCGATCTCGTTGCCTTCGCATCCTTCACTCAAAGCGAATCGACGTTAAGCAGATAGCGCGTATAGATTTCCGGCAACCGGTCAAGCACGAACGGCTTGCCCTCTAGATCGCTTTCCGCCAGCGCTTGCCGTAGCACAGTGAGACTCAAACGTTCCAAGGCCGGCAAGGCGACCGGCGCGTAACTAATGTGCCAAGGCTCGGGACAATAGCCGCCACGATCGTTGCGATAGGGGCGAAAGAATCCAAAGTGCCGCAAATTTGCTTCGAGCCACGACGAGAGTCGAGCGAAGATTCCGTCCGAGGCATATTCCGCGGGAATGAGTTGCACTTCATATCCCGCCGGTATTGCCGAGGTATCGACGACATCCAGATCGGATCCCCAGTGATGGCGGCTGCCGCCCGGAATCGACGACCATGCGAGTATGGTGTCGATCATGTCGCTATCTTTAACCTGGGTTCGTTCGAGCGGCACGCCCTTGCGGCTCAAGAGCGGCCGCTCGCCGCGCCATTTGCGATTCCAGATGAGCATCTGCGTAGCGAAATCACGGAAACTCGACCGCGCTTCGAGCGTTATTCCATCGCGCGCTGCCGCATCGCGCATGGCCAAGAACGAGGCGATCGCTTCGTAGTGAAGGGCGCAACGCGGCGTTTCGAGTTCAACGATATGTGCGCGGGCCCGGCCGGTGATTTCGAGATCGTTCATTTCCAAGCGTTGTCTGAGGGATGATGGGGGTTTTCGTCCGCAAGCGCATAGTTGTTAACTTACCCGACAGTATGCGATGGAGCCAGAAGTCAATGTATGATGCCGGCGGATCGGCATGCAACCGTCAAGGAATTCGAGCTTTTCGTGAAATCGCGCGGCATAAAATTGAAGTTCCTAGGGCTTGCTGCCGGAGCTAGCCTTGCCGTGAGTCTTGCCGTGCTCGCCGTGCTGTTTTCCGATTTCCGCAGCGATCAGCGCGTGATCCTCGAACTCACGCAAACAACGCCCGAGGTAACGGCAAGCTTGCTCGATGCCGAGCGCGCCGACTTCAAGCGATCGTTGTTATCCGTGACCGCGGTATGCGCGTTGCTCTCCGCGTTGTCGATGACGCTTGCCTGGCTGTATGCGCGGCGCCTCGAACGGCCCATCGCGCGTTTGATCCGATCGGCACGCGAAATCGGTTCCGGGGATTACACCAAGCCGCTGGAAGTGACTCGCAGCGACGAAATCGCCGATCTGCAACAAGCGCTCGACGAGATGCGCCTGAAGCTTCAACAGACCACCTTTACGACCAACTATCTCAACACCGTTCTCAACAGCATGACCGACGCCGTGCTGGTCACGGCGCAAGACGGCACCATCAGCAAGATCAATCAAGCTGCCGTGCACATGTTCGGCATGAACGAAAGCGATTTGGTCGGCAAGCCCTTCACCTCTTTGCTCACCGACGCGGAACAGGCGACCTTCTCGCTGGACGCCGCTACCAGCGAGACGCGCGAAACGGTCGTTCAAACCGCCGACGGGCAAACGATTCCGGTGTCCGTATCGGGTTCTGCGCTCGACGCCCCGCATCACGACTTTCGCGGCGCCATTTTCGTGGCGCGCAACATTACCGAGCGCAAACGCGCCGAACGGCGCATCCGCTATCTGGCCCGCTACGACGCGCTCACCAAAGTGCCGAACCGCATGCAGTTCCAGCACATGCTGCAGCAGACGATTGCGCGGTCGCGCCGCACCGAACGTGGGGTCGCTCTCTTATACATCGACTTGGACCGCTTCAAGGAAATCAACGACACCTTCGGCCACTCGGCCGGCGACCGCGTGCTCGAAACGCTTAGCGAGCGGTTGACCCGCGTGCTGCCGAAAGAAGCGGTGCTCGGACGTTTGGCCGGCGATGAATTCGCGCTTTTTACGGAAACTTACGCGCAAGGCGACGAGGAACGCACGCAAGCCGCCATTTTGGCGCGGATGGTGCTGGCGGAAATCGGCAAGGCATTTTACGTTCAGCAACATGAGTTGTTCTTGACGGCCAGCATCGGCGTGGGATTCTGTCCGCGCGACGCGGAAAGCGTGATCGACTTGATTCGCAACGCCGATGCGGCGATGTACCACTCCAAACAAAACGGCGGCAACAGCTTTGCGTTCTATTCGCCGGAAATGAACGCGGCGGCGGTCGAACGCCTGATGCTGAAAAGCAAGTTGCGCCGCGCGCTCGAGCGCAACGAGTTGGTCATTCTGTACCAACCGAAGATCGATTTGCGCAGTGGCCGGATTGTGGGTGCCGAAGCCCTGCTCCGATGGCGTTTACCGGGGCATGGCGACATTTCTCCGTCGCAATTCATTCCGCTGGCCGAAGAGAGCAATTTGATCCTGGGCATCGGCGAGTGGGTGATGAATCGCGTTTGCGCCGACTATCGGCTGTGGTTGCAGCAGACCGCCAACCCCGGCCGGGTTTCGATCAACCTCTCCTTGAAGCAGTTGCGGCAATCGAGTTTCATCACGCGCTGCAAGTCGATCTTCAAACGCTACGAAGTGTCGCCGACCTGCTTCGAACTCGAGATCACCGAGACCACGTTGATGGTCGACGCCAAGCGCACGCTGAAGCTGCTCGATGAGTTGTACGGGATGGGATTGCATCTCTCCATCGACGACTTCGGCACGGGTTATTCGTCGCTCAGTGCGCTCCAGCAGTTTCCGATCAGCACTTTGAAGATCGATCAATCGTTCGTGCGCGACATCCCGCATGACAGCGACGACGCAACTATCGTTCGCACCATCGTCGACATGGGCCGCTCCATGGAAATGGAAGTGGTCGCGGAAGGCGTCGAAACGCGCGAACAACTCGACTACCTTCGCGGCCATGGTTGTCACTATGCGCAAGGCCGCCTCTTCGGCGATCCCATTCCCGCCGACGAATTCCTAAACCTCGTCATCAGCCAGGAGATGGGCGCGGCGAATGTGAGCAGGCTGTTCGCATAGCGCACCGCGGCGCGGTGCGGTGCGAGCAACTAGCAACTAGCCAGCAATGAGAGGAATCGTTCAGGCTAGCCGCTAAGCTCTAGCAACTGAGTTTTAGCAAACTAAGAAATAATTCCTATTTTTGGCTACAGTCCAAGTCTGTGCAGCGATGGCATATTCCCATTTCTTTTCTGGCTAGCAGCTAGTAGCTAGCGACTAGTAGCTTCCTAAAATGCTCTCCCTCTCCTCCGTCTCCCTGCGCCGCGGCACTCGTTTGCTCTTTGAGAAGGCGACCTTCACGCTGTTTCGCGGCGAGAAGATCGGCGTGACCGGGGCGAACGGCGCCGGCAAGTCGAGTTTGCTTGCGTTGATCCGCGGCGATTTGCAGGTGGACGCGGGCAATTTCGAACGGCCGGCACGGATCGCCATGGCTCACGTTTCTCAGGAACTCGAAGCCACCGAGAAAGCGGCGATCGAGTTCGTTATGGACGGCGATGCCGAACTCCGCGAGATCGAGGCGGCGATCGAGCGCGAATCGAAGGCCCAGAACGGCACGAAGCTCGCGGAACTCTATGCTCGTTACGAAGCGGCTGGTGGATATGACGCGAAGAGCCGGGCCGGAAAGTTGCTTCATGGGTTGGGGTTCTCGGTGGAAGACGAGACACGGCCGGTGCGCGCCTTTTCCGGCGGGTGGCGTGTTCGTCTTAACGTTGCTCAGGCGCTCATGTGCCGTTCCGAGCTCTTGCTGCTCGACGAACCGACCAACCACTTGGACTTGGACGCCGTGATTTGGCTTGAGAGCTGGTTGCGCGAGTATCGCGGTACGCTGCTGATCATTTCCCACGACCGTGAATTCCTCGATCGCATCATCACGCGAGTGGTGAATATCGAACACGGCGAAGCGAAAGCATACTCCGGCAACTACGCGGCGTTCGAAGAACAACGCGCCATGCAACTGTCCCAACAGCAATCGTTGTACGAGCGGCAGCAACGTGAAATCGCGCACATGATGTCGTTCGTGGAGCGCTTTCGCGCCAAAGCCTCGAAAGCGCGTCAAGCGCAAAGCCGCTTGAAAGCGTTGGAGCGGATGCAGCGCATCGCGCCAGCGCATGTCGACTCGCAGTTTGAATTCTCGTTCCTGCAACCCGAGAAACTGCCGCAGCCGCTGCTTGCCATCGACGATCAGTCGGTCGGCTACGGGGAGCGAATCGTTCTGAGCCATGTCGGTCTCACCATTGCGCCTGGAGATCGCATTGCCTTGCTCGGCCGCAACGGCGCCGGCAAATCGACGCTCACCAAAATGCTGGCCGGCGAGTTGCAAGCAGCGAGCGGTAAGCGCGTCGAAGCTCGCGACTTGCGCATCGGCTATTTCGCCCAGCATCAACTTGAACAACTCTTTCCCGCCGAGACGCCGCTCGATCATCTCAAGAAATTGGGCGGCGAAAAGGCGTTGCGCGCCAAAGAGCAAGAGCTGCGCGACTATCTCGCCGGGTTCGGCTTCCGCGGCGACCGCGTGTTCGAACCCATTGGTCCGTTCTCCGGCGGCGAGAAGGCCCGCCTCGCGCTGGCGCTCGTCTCCTATCTGCAGCCGAATCTCCTATTGCTCGACGAGCCCACCAACCATCTCGATTTGGAAATGCGCCAAGCGCTCGCGGTCGCGCTTCAGGATTACAACGGCGCTGTGGTGCTCGTGTCGCACGACCGCCATCTGCTGCGCACCTTCGCCGATCAATTTCTCATCGTTGCGAACGGCGCCGCGAAACCTTTCGACGGCGATCTCGACGACTACGCGGAGTGGCTCGCCAAATCCGACGCTCCTCAGGAGCCTCTCAAGCCCGAGCGCAATGTCGAATCGTCCGAATCGCGCAAGCAGCGTAAGCGCGACGAAGCGGAACGGCGCAATCGCTTGGCTCCGCTTAGAACCAAGATTTCCAACATGGAGAAAGAGCTTGCGCGGCTTGCCAAAGAACGCGAAGCGATCGAACTTAAGCTGACCGAGCCCTCACTGTATGACCACGCTAACAAAGCGAAGCTCACCGAAGTCTTCGCCACCCAGAAGCAGCTATTGAGTGAAATTACAGAGCTCGAAGAAGCCTGGCTGATAGCGAGCGACGAACTGGAAGGGGCGGAACTCAACGATCCATAAATGGGATGGGGAGCGTGATCTATGCCACGCCGCAAAACTCGTCAAATGCGCAGCCATTTACCCTATTCACTGAATACTGTCGGGTATAGGCTCGTTTGCAGCGAACCCTTGTTGCCGTCCGCCTTGGCCGGGTGTAGCGTGGGGCGCAATCGTTAGACGTCGAGCCTATGAACGCCGTGTTTCAACCGACCCGAATGCGCATCAGCGTCGACCGCTATCAGAAGATGGTGGAGACGGGCGTATTGACCAAGGATGACCGTGTCGAATTGATCGAGGGAGAGATAGTCGATATGGCGCCGATAGGAAGGAAGCACTGTGCCGCAACTGCAAGACTGAATGAATTATTCGTTTTGCAGTTAGCAGGACGAGCGATTGTGTCCCCCGGCGGGCCGGTGAATTTAGGGATGTTTTCCGAACCGCAACCCGACGTGATGCTTTTGAAAAGACGGGCAGATTTCTACCGGGCGAAAATTCCGGAGCCCTCCGACGTCTTGTTGGTTGTTGAAGTGTCGGATAACTCGCTGAACTTCGATCAGACCACGAAACTAGAGCTCTACGCCCATTATGGGATTCCGGAGTATTGGATTGTCGATGTCGTCGGCAAACGCATCCTGGTTTATTGCGAGCCGACGCGGGAAGGGTTTGCGCAGCGACGCGAGGTCATGGCACCGGGCTCGGTCGCGCCCAGCGCATTTCCCGATCTCAGCATTCCCGTGGGCGAACTCCTCCCTTAGCTTTCACGCCTAACAGCGGCCATAGCCCCGGTTCAGCGAACTTCGCCCTTCTTTCCGCCCCCGTCCTCCCGGTATACTCCCCGCCCCTTTTTTGATTTCGACCCCCCTCGAAGGAAGCCGACATGGCCCGTATCACCGTCGAAGACTGCCTGCAAAACGTGCCGAATCTGTTCCAGCTCGTGCTGGTGGCGGCCAAGCGTGCCCGGCGCATTGCCAACGGGGCCGAGCCGAGCGTCGAGGTGGAGAACGATAAACCTACCGTGTTGGCCCTGCGGGAGATTGCCGCCGGTCACATCGGTCCCGAGATTCTCGATGAGATCGACCTGCCGCCGCCCGCGCCGGAACCCTTGCCGGAAATTGACTTGGCGGCGGAATTCAAGTCCTCGCAATTCGATCGGGATGACTTTGCCGACGATTTCCGGGAAGAACCGCGGGCCGGAGTTCGCGAAACCGATGCGGCGGCAGACCAGGCCTCGCCGCCCCGCGACGAATTCGGCGCGGAGTAATCGCGCCGGCAATCCATTCCCATGGACTACGCGTCTTCCATCCTTGGGTTTCTCCCGACCGGAAGGCGCGCCATCGGGGTCAATGCGCTGCTCACCAAGCTCGAGAGCTATCTTAAGCCCGAGCAAGTCGACCTTGTCCGTGAAGCCTATGAATTCGGCGCCGCCGCCCACGAAGGGCAAAAACGGATGTCGGGCGAGCCTTATATCGCGCATCCCGTTGCCGTTGCCACGCTGCTCGCCGACCTGCACATGGATGCGCAAACGCTGGTCGCCGCCATTCTTCACGACGTAATCGAGGACACGCCCACGGCGAAAGACGAAGTCGCCGCGCGCTTCGGCGCGGAAGTGGCCGAACTGGTCGACGGCGTTTCCAAGCTCGATCACATGCAGTTTCGCAGCCGCGAGGAGGCGCAGGCGGAAAGTTTCCGCAAGATGCTGCTAGCCATGACGCGCGACATCCGCGTCATTATGGTGAAGCTCGCCGATCGCACCCACAACATGCGTACGCTCGGCGCGATGCCGCCGGCAAAGCGCCGCGTGATCGCGCGCGAAACGCTGGAAATTTATGCGCCGATTGCGAATCGGCTCGGCATTCACGCGATCAAAACAGAGCTGGAGGAGCTTGGGTTCAAGGCGCTTTATCCTGGCCGTCACCGTATCATCGACAAGGCGCTCAAGCGCGCGCGGGGCAATCAAAAGCAGTTCGTCGGCAAGATCGAGGCGAACATTCGGCAGGCGCTCGAGAAAGCCGGCGTGAAGGGCACGGTCGAAGGCCGCGAGAAGCATCTGTACAGCATTTATCAAAAGATGCGCCGCAAGCGCACGGCGCTCGCCGAGATCGTCGATGTGTTCGGTTTCCGCATCGTCGTCGACAGCATCGATACGTGCTATCGCGCGCTCGGCATCGTGCACAGTTTGTATCGTCCCATGCCGGGGCGTTTCAAGGATTACATCGCGATCCCGCGCATCAACGGATATCAATCGCTGCACACCACGCTCTTCGGTCCGAACAGCATGCCCATCGAAGTGCAAATACGAACCGTCGACATGAACCGCATTGCGGAGTCCGGCATCGCGGCGCACTGGCAGTACAAAACCGGCGAAGACGAAGGACAAAGCCACCACGATCATGCGATGGAGTGGCTGCAGAAACTCATCGGTATTCAGCACGGCGGCAGTTCCGAAGAATTCATGGAGAGCGTGAAGCTCGATCTGTTTCCCGACAAGGTGTACGTGTTCACGCCGAAAGGCCAGATTCGGCGCTTGCCGCGCGGCGCGACCGCCGTGGATTTCGCGTATGACGTTCACACCGATATCGGCAATCGCTGCGTCGCCGCCAAGATCGATCGCCGGCTTTCGCCGTTGCGCACGCCGTTGCGCAACGGTCAAACCGTCGAAATCATCACCGCGAAAGGGGCGACGCCCAATCCGTCCTGGGTCAATTTCGTCGTGACGGCGAAGGCGCGCGGCGCGATTCGTCAGTACCTTAAGAGCTTGAAGCAAAGCGAAGCCGTCGACTTAGGTAAGCGCTTGCTCGACCAGGCGCTCGGCGATCAGTCGCTCTCCGTAAAAAAAGTGCCGGATGCGCAGTGGCAGGCCCTGGCGAAGGACTTTGGCTTGAAGAGCGCAGCGGAACTTTTCGAGAGCATCGGCATGGGCGAGCGGCTCGCGCCGCTAGTCGCGAAACGGCTGGTGCCGGCAGAGGCCAGTGCGGACAATTCCGGCGTTGCTTCGGATTCGGCGACGCCGCTTGCGATTGCGGGAACGGAAGGGTTGGTGGTGAGCTACGCACGCTGCTGTTTTCCCATCCCGAACGATCCCATCATGGCGTATCTGTCGAGCGGTCGCGGCGTCGTCATTCATCGCGAAGCCTGCGGCAATCTCAAAAATTATCGGCGCCAGCCGGAGAAGTGGCTGTCCGTGTCGTGGAAATTGGACAGCGAACGCCTCTACACCGTGGAAATTCGCATCGACGTCGAGAATCGCGTGGGCGTGCTCGCGGCGGTCGCCTCCAACATTGCGGATACGCATACCAACATTGAGCATGTCTCCGTCCTTGAACGCGACGGCAACGCCGCTTCGTTGATGTTCGAATTGCAGGTTAAAAACCGCAAGCAGCTGGCGACCGTGATTCGCAGCGTCAAGAAGATGCCGAACGTGCTCAAGGTCACGCGATCGCTGGCGTAAGCGCGCATTGGTGCGAGTATTCGATCCCGATCTCTCGGCCGATGCCAATGAGATCGCTTACCTATTTCAATAGAAGAGGAATTTAACAGTGACTCGGTCCATTATTTCGACGCCCAATGCTCCGCAAGCGATCGGTACGTACAGCCAAGCCGTCAGGTGCGGGAGCACGGTCTATGTCTCCGGGCAAATTTCACTCGATCCGGCCAGCGGGCAGTTGGTGACGGGCGAGATGGAAGCGCAGATACGCCGCGTGTTTGAGAATCTGAAAGCGATCGTCGTGGCGAGCGGCGGTGATTTTTCGCACGTGGCGAAACTGAACGTGTTTCTCACCGACTTAGGTAATTTCCAACTCGTGAACAAAGTCATGAGCGAGTACTTTCGCGAGCCTTACCCGGCGCGCGCCGCCATCGGCGTCGCTGCGCTGCCCAAAGGCGCGCAGGTCGAAATGGATTGCGTGGTGGAGTTGTAACAGGCCCTAAGTTTGTACAGCGCGCTTGCCAATATGGAATTTCCCGAGCTGCGCCCGGTCACGACGTTGCGCGGAGTCGGCGAAGCGTTGGCGACCAAGCTGCAGCGGCTTGGCGTCCGCACGGTGCAAGACCTTCTGTTTCTTTTGCCGCTGCGCTATGAGGATCGCACGCGCGTGGTCGCGATCGGTTCGTTGCGCGACGGCGAACGCGCGGTGATCGAAGGGGAAGTGCAGCTTACCGATGTGGTGTTCCGTAAGCGCCGGCAGCTGCTATGTCGAATCGCCGACGGCTCAGGCAGCCTCACGCTTCGTTTTTTTCATTTCAGCGCGCAGCAGCAGAACAGTCTCGAACGGGGAGCCGTCATTCGTTGCTACGGAGAAGTGCGCCGCGGTCAAGGAGGATTGGAGATCGTGCATCCCGAATATCGGCGCATTGCAAGCCGAGGCAGTGCTCACGTCGACGAAGCGCTGACGCCGATTTACCCGGCGACGGAAGGCGTGCAGCAAGGGCGTTTGCGGCAGCTCACGTCGATGGCCCTCGATCAGCTTGCAAAGCGCAGCGTGCGCGATTGGTTGCCGGTCGACGTATCGGAGCAGCTTGCGTTGCCGTCGCTGCACGAAGCGCTGCTGTATCTGCATCGTCCTCCACCGGAGGCGAAACTCGAACTGCTTGCGGCCGGAAAGCACCCTGCACAGCGGCGTTTGGCGTTCGAGGAGCTATTGGCGCAGCACTTGAGTTTGCGTTTGTTCAGGCGCGAGATACAGCGCGATGCCAGTTGGCCGCTCGCCAGCACGGGCGAGGAGACGCAGCGCTTCCTTGCGTCGCTGCCTTTTTCGCTGACGAACGCGCAAGCCCGCGCCTGGCGAGAACTCGAGGCGGACCTTAAGCAGCGACACCCGATGCTGCGCTTGGTGCAAGGCGATGTGGGGTGCGGAAAAACCATCGTCGCCGCACTGGCGGCAGCGCGCGCGGTTGAGTGCGGATTGCAGGCTGCCATTATGGCGCCGACCGAACTCGTCGCCGAACAACACGCGCGTAATTTTGCGAAGTGGTTCGAGCATCGTGCCACGCCGATCGTTCTTTTGAGCGGCAAGGCGACCGGCAAGCTGCGCAATCAAGTGCTCGCCGATTTGGAAAGCGGTCATGCAAGTATCGCCATTGGCACGCATGCGCTCTTTCAGGAAGGAGTGAAATTTCAACGCCTAGGGCTTGTGATCATCGACGAGCAGCACCGCTTCGGCGTGCATCAGCGCTTGCTCTTGCGCGAGAAGGGCAGGGTGGACGGCCGCTATCCGCATCAGCTCATCATGACTGCGACACCCATTCCGCGCACGCTTGCGATGACGGCTTATGCGGACCTCGACGTTTCGGTGATCGACGAATTGCCGCCTGGGCGCACGCCGGTAAAAACCGTTGCGCTGCCCGAGGCGAGGCGTAGCGACGTGGTCATGCGCATCCGCGAAGCGTGCTTGCAGAAGCGTCAGGCATATTGGGTGTGCCCGCTGATCGAAGAGTCCGACCTACTCAGCGCGCAGGCGGCGGAGCAAACCGTTTCAGCATTGACGGAAGCCTTGCCCGAGCTT
This sequence comes from uncultured Steroidobacteraceae bacterium, assembly GCA_964597495.1. GTDB lineage: Bacteria > Pseudomonadota > Gammaproteobacteria > Steroidobacterales > Steroidobacteraceae > CAZQYC01. The sequence goes on from CAZQYC010000020.1 coordinate 38,533, forward strand.
CGCATCGGTTTGGTTCATGGCCGCATGAACGCGGCGGCGAAGGATGCGGTCATGCTGGAGTTCAAGGCAAATAGAATCGACCTGCTGGTCGCAACCACCGTCATTGAAGTGGGTGTCGACGTGCCGAATGCCAGTTTGATGGTGATCGAGAATGCGGAGCGGTTGGGCTTGAGCCAATTGCATCAATTGCGCGGCCGCGTTGGGCGCGGCAGCGTCGAAAGCACCTGCGTGCTTCTCTATAAGCCGCCGCTGAATGAGATTGCACGGGAGAGGTTGGGCGTGATGCGCGAAACGAACGACGGCTTCGAGGTGGCGCGTCGCGACTTGGAGTTGCGCGGCCCCGGCGAGCTATTGGGCACGAAGCAAACGGGGCTCATGCAGATGCGCATCGCCGATTTGATTCGCGATGCCGATTTGCTGCCGCAAGTGCAGAAGACGGCGGAACGGATGCTGGCCGAGCACGAGTCGAACATTGCGCCTCTTTTGGCGCGGTGGGTCGGCGAGGGCGAGCGATTTGGTAAAGTGTGATCACAGGATGATCTAAATAATCTATGCGTCGCTTCATTTCGCCATTCACCTTCATCGCCGACAGCGTGCGCGTCATGCTGATGCGCATTCAGGCGAGTTCGTTTTGGAACGACTATCTTCCGGTCGCGATTAGGACGATCCGGCATTACTCGGAGCTGATGCGGTTGCACCGGCCGATCGGTATTTGGCTGTTGATGTGGCCGACGTTATGGGCGTTGTGGTTCGCCGGGCTCGGTCATCCGAACGAAGATCTTTTCGCGATTTTCATACTGGGAGTGGTGGTTACGCGATCTGCCGGTTGTGTGATCAACGATTACCTCGACCGGAATATCGATGCGAACGTGGCGCGTACCAAGGATCGTCCGTTGGCGGCGAAGCGCATCGAGCCGCACGAAGCCTTGTTCGTATTCCTCGGCTTGTCGTTAGTAGCGCTTGCATTGCTGATTGCGCTGCCGCGCGAATCGCGAGTGCTCGCGCTCGGTGCGGCAGTCATGCTGGTGACGTATCCGCTCTTCAAGCGCTTTTTCCCTGCGCCGCAGTTGTACTTGGGCGCGGCATTTTCCTGGTCGATTCCCATGGCTTACGCCGCACAAGCGGGCGCCGTCCCTCGGCTTGGATGGTTGTTGTTCGTGGCGGGCGTGCTTTGGACGACGACATACGACACGATGTATGCGATGGCGGATCGCGAGGACGATCTAAAAATCGGCGTGAAGTCGAGCGCCATTCTATTCGGCGACGCCGATCGCTTCATGATCGGACTGATGCAAATCATGACGTTGATGGCGCTCTGGTTTGTCGGACACGATCTCGACCTCGGCGCTTGGTACATGGGCGGCCTCGGCATGGCGGCCTGCTTGTCAGTCTATCAGCAGTGGTTGATTCGGCGTCGCGAACCGCAAAAGTGCCTGCAGGCGTTTGCCAATAACAACTACTTCGGCATGGTCGTGTTCATCGGCATCGCTTGCGAATATCTCTTTCGGCATTAGTCAGCTCTGAATTTATTTGCCACACTGGCGTACTGGGAAATTGCTCCTGCATTTCCAACACGTCGGAATGACGATGCGTGAATAAATCAGGCTTTCCTTGGTTCAAGTCGGGCGCGCCGTTCGCGCCACCGCCCAGGCTTCGACGCGCTTAACGCCCGCTCGCTTGAGCGTGCGCGCAAGTTCGTTCATGGTGCTGCCGGTGGTGATGACGTCGTCGACAATGGCAATGTACTTGGCCTCGACCTTGCCGAGCGTTGCGAATGCTTTCCGTACGTTTTTTCTGCGAGCCTTGCTGTCGAGGCCGAGTTGCTCCTGCGTGTCGCGCGTGCGTATGACGAGATCGGCGCGCAATGGAATTTGTAGGCGCCGTTCAAGAGCGCTGCCGATTTCGATCGCTTGATTGAAGCCGCGCTCGCGAAACCGCGGCTCGGCAAGCGGTACCGGCACGATGATTTCCGGCCAGGGCGCTACGCGGGTGGCCTGAAGATGGCGAGCCAGCGATTCGCCGAGGACGCGTCCATACGCGAGTCGTCCGTGAAATTTCAAGGCGCGCACCAGATGGTCGATCGGGTATGCGTAGCGAAAGGCACAAGTCGCCGCATCGAAGCGCGGTGTTTTACGCAGGCACTGGCCGCACGTGAGCTCACTCGATGTTTCTGTCTGCACGGGCTCGGCGCAGCGCTGGCAGCTTGTTCTATTGGCCGGTAAGTAGTTGAGGCAATCGGTACATAGGTCCATTGCATCGTTGTCGGCGTCATTGTCGAATAGGGACGTTTCGCCGCACAAAATGCAGGCGGAGGGCAGAAGCCAGTCGCAAAGACGGGAAATTTTGACGTTCACCACAAGAATGTCGTCCGGTTGACAGTTGTTCCACCCTCACCGGATACTGCCCGTCCGCCGCTTTAGCGCCCAGACGGGCAAGCGGTGTCTTTGTTTAGAAATGCAGGTGCGATCCATGATCTCGATGTCCAAGCCGCTGACAGAAGTTTCCATTGAGTCTTTGCCCATTGAGTCTTTGCCCATTGAGTTTTTGGTTAAGCGGCTGGGCGAGATTCGTAACGATTGGACGTTGGCGGAAGTTCGCGCGCTGCATGGGTTGCCTTTCTCCGATCTGTTGTTCCATGCACAGCGGATTCACCGGAGCCACTTCGATCCGAATCAAGTGCAAGTCAGCACGCTGCTTTCCATCAAGACCGGCGCCTGTCCCGAGGACTGCGCTTATTGCGCGCAGAGCGTTCGCTACGACACCGGATTGAGCCGCGACGAACTGATGGAGCTAGAGCGCGTGCTTGAAGCCGCACGCACCGCCAAGGCGAACGGCGCAACGCGCTTTTGCATGGGCGCCGCCTATCGCAGTCCGAAACCCAAGCAGCTTGCGGCGATCAAAGCGATGGTGAGCGGAGTGAGTGCGCTGGGCCTTGAGACCTGTGCGACGCTTGGCATGCTGACGCCGAGCCAGGCCGTGGAGTTGAAGGAAGCCGGTCTCGACTACTACAACCACAACTTGGATACCTCCGAGCGCTATTACAAAGAAATCATTACGACGCGCACCTACCAGGATCGACTCGACACGTTGACGGCCGTGCGTGAAGCCGGCATCAACGTTTGTTGCGGCGGCATTCTGGGAATGGGCGAGACGGAGCTCGATCGCGTGGAGCTCTTGCATACGCTGGCGACGTTGCCGGCGCATCCGGAAAGCGTGCCGATCAACCAATTGATTCGCATTCCCGGCACGCCGCTCGGCGATGCCGCGAAACTCGAACCGTTCGATTTCATCCGCGCGATTGCCGTTGCGCGTTTGCTGATGCCGAAATCCTATGTGCGCATTGCCGCCGGACGCACGGAGATGAGCGATGAAATGCAGGCGCTGTGCTTTCTTGCCGGCGCCAACTCGATTTTCTACGGCGACAAGTTGTTGACGACCGACAATCCGGGTGAGCACCACGATCGCGGTTTGTTCTCGCGGCTTGGAATTGAGGCGGAGACGCAGGTAAAGCACTCGCATCGCGGCGAATTGGCAACGATCGATATGTAGCTTTCTCCTGGTCGCATAGAGTCAAATGCGACGATGCTTGACCCGTATCAACTCGACGCACTCGCCATCCGGCGCGGATTCTCGCGTGCTGCCCAAGGATTCGACGACTCATCGGCGCTGCAAGCTGAGGTGCGTGGGCGATTGCTCGATCGCCTTAAGCACATTCGTGGCCGTCCGGCGTCGATCCTTGATTTAGGAGCCGGAACCGGTCATTCCAGTCGCGAGCTTAAGCGGCGCTTTTCCGGGGCCAGCGTCGTGGCTGCCGATTTCGCGTTGCCAATGCTGCGAGAGGCGCGTCGGCGGCGATCCTGGTTCCGTAAATTCGACCGCATCTGCGCCGCTGCGGGCGCGCTTCCGTTTCGCAATGAGTCGATCGACTGGTGCGTCAGTAACCTCATGCTGGCCTGGTGCGAGCCGCTCGACGACGTGCTCGCCGAAGTGCACCGCGTTCTAAAGCCGGGCGGCCTATTCACCTTCTCGAGTCTTGGGCCGGATTCGCTGCGAGAGTTACGGAGTGCCTGGGATTCCGTTGACCCCGGTCCCCATGTGCACCGCTTCATCGACATGCATGACTTGGGCGACGCGATGGTTCGCGCCGGATTCGCCGAACCCGTGCTCGACGTCGAGCGAATCGTGCTGACCTACGACGACCCCGCAAAATTGATCCAGGAACTCAAGCAAGCGGGATTCGCAACCGCCACAGCGGGTAGGGTTCGCCATCTCGGAGTGCGTCAACGATTGCGAGCGCTCGTCGCTGCGTATGAGCGGCTACGTGTCGCTGGAAAAGCGCCTGCGACGTTCGAGATTGTGTATGGACAGGCATGGCGTTCATCCGAATCCTTGAGTCGGCGAGACGCGGGGGAAGTGGCAATTCCTCTCACCAAGATTGGGCGTCGAAGTCGCTTGGACTAAGGTAATTTTTATTTAATGATTTTGGCTTGGCTCATCGTTAAGATGAGGCTAAGTGCAGTTGATAACATAATTTTTCTAAAAAATATTGTTTTAATCCAGAGGGTTCGGTGACTCCCAAGGCGTTGCGCCTTTCTTAGGGATCTCGAGGGTGTCCATTGAGCTGACGTGCGGGGCACATTAAAGACAAATCGACGCATCTCGCGCTGCGCTTTGCTGCAAAAAAAACGTGAAGCAAAGAGCAGTTAGCCGTTCAAATTTTGTTCGAATCGTATTTGCTTGCAGCGGTTCGGCAGGTACACTCCGCACCCCAAAATTAGGTCGCCGCCGCGCAGGATGCTCTGGCTCATTGGTTGGCCCGGGCGACAAGCATTATTCACTGGAGTATTGGCGCTAATGTCGAAAACCTTGAAGCACCTGCCGGCAGTCGTCGGCATGGCGGCGTTTGGACTGGCTGCACCCGCAATGGCGGCGTGGGATCTCAATCTCAGGGAAGGAGTTACGTCTCTCAGCAAAGAAGCCTACCACCTCCACATGCAGATTCTTTGGTGGTGCATCGCCATTGCGATCGTGGTGTTCGGCGCGATGATTTATTCGCTGGTGAAGTTCCGCAAGTCGGCCGGTGCCAAGCCCGACACCGCGATGACTCACAGCACGACGGCGGAAATCGTGTGGACCGTCATTCCCATCGTGATTCTCGTCATCATGGCGATCCCTGCCGCGCGCGCGCTCATCACCATCGAAGATACGCGCAACTCCGAACTCACCATCAAGGTCACCGGCTACCAATGGAAGTGGCAGTACGAGTATCAGGGCCAGGACGTGTCGTTCTTTTCGACGCTCGACCGCACCAGCAACGAAGTGCGGCAGTTGAATTCGGGCGGCCATCCCGCCGATGTGCCGAACTACCTGCTCAACGTGGATAAGCCGCTGGTGGTTCCGGTGAATACGAAAATTCGCATCTTGTTAACCGCCGCCGACGTCATCCACGCCTGGTGGGTGCCGGCGCTTGGCGTGAAGCGAGACGCGGTGCCGGGATTCGTCAATGAAATGTGGTTTAAGGCGGATGAAGTCGGCACGTTTCGCGGCCAGTGCGCCGAGCTTTGCGGTCGCGATCACGGGTTCATGCCGATCGTCGTCGAGGTGAAATCCAAAGAGGATTATCAGGCATGGCTGAAGGCCCAAACCGCACCGGCTGAGCCGACAGCTGTTCCGGCCGCCACGGCCGAGCCTGAATCGGTCGCTGCACCGGCTGCGCCGTAACTGAGCCAGCAACGCGCCCTCTCGTCGAACGAATTGAATTACGCGGAATCATCATGAGCGAAGCAACACACGTAGGTCACGCTGGACAACACGCGGCTCATGGCCATTCGGATGGTCATGCGGATCACCATGACTCTGACCATGGCCATGGCCCCGAGAAGGGCATTAAGCGCTGGATCTTTGCGACCAATCACAAAGACATCGGCACGATGTATTTGATTTTCAGCTTGGCGATGTTCCTGATCGGCGGCTCGATGGCGATGATCATCCGCGCCGAGCTCTTCAAGCCGGGCATTCAACTCGTCGACCCCGGCTTTTTCAATTCGATGACGACGATGCACGCGCTCATCATGGTGTTCGGTGCCGTGATGCCGGCGTTCGTCGGCTTGGCCAACTGGATGATTCCGTTGCAAGTGGGCGCGCCGGACATGGCGCTGCCGCGCATGAACAACTTCAGTTTCTGGATTCTCCCTTTTGCTTTCTCGATGCTGTTGCTCACGCTATTCGTTCCCGGCGGAGCGCCTGCGGGCGGTTGGACGCTGTATCCCCCGCTGGTCCTGCAAACCGGCGATGCGTTGCCGATGGCGATCTTCGCCGTGCACTTGATGGGTGCTTCGTCGATCATGGGTTCGATTAACGTGATCGTGACCATCATGAACATGCGCGCACCCGGCATGAGCTTGCTCAAGATGCCGCTGTTCGTATGGACGTGGCTGATTACCGCCTATTTGCTGATTGCCGTGATGCCGGTGCTCGCCGGCGCGGTGACCATGCTCCTCACCGACCACTTTTTCAAGACCAGCTTCTTCTCGGCCGCGGGCGGCGGCGATCCGGTGATGTTCCAGCATATCTTCTGGTTCTTCGGGCACCCCGAGGTGTACATCATGATTCTGCCGGCGTTCGGCGTGGTCTCCGAGATCATCCCCACGTTCTCGCGCAAGCCGCTCTTCGGCTACGACTCGATGGTGTACGCGACCGCGTCGATCGCCTTCCTGTCGTTCATCGTCTGGGCGCACCACATGTTCACCACGGGCATGCCGCTCGCGGGGGAAATGTTCTTCATGCTCTCGACGATGTTGATCGCGATTCCGACCGGCGTAAAAGTGTTCAACTGGACCGCCACGATGTGGCGCGGATCGATCACCTTCGAACCGCCGATGCTGTTCGCGTTGTCGTTCCTGTTTTTGTTCACGATCGGCGGCTTCTCGGGCCTGATGCTCGCCATCGTGCCGGTGGATTTCCAATATCACGACACGTATTTCGTGGTCGCGCACTTCCACTACGTGCTCGTGCCCGGCGCCGTGTTCGCGATCATGGCGGGCGTGTATTACTGGCTGCCGAAGTGGACCGGCCACATGTACAACATGACCTTGGCGAAAACGCACTTCTGGCTGTCGACCATTTTCGTCAATGTGCTGTTCTTCCCTCAGCATTTCTTAGGATTGGCCGGCATGCCGCGCCGCATCCCGGATTACTCCACGCAGTTTGCCGACTGGAATATGGTGTCGTCGATCGGCGGCTTCTGCTTCGGCGCCTCGCAATTGCTGTTCGTTTACATTCTATGGAGCACCGCTCGCGGTGGCGAGAAAGCGACGGACAAGGTATGGGATGGAACTCCGCACGGGCTCGAGTGGACGCTGCCGTCCCCCGCGCCGTATCACTCCTTCGAAACCCCTCCTGTCGTGAAGTAGCCTCGCGCAAGGTGCTTTAGGTGAACGCCGAAGTGAATTCCATGGGCGCCGAACAAGATCGTAAGCGACGCGCTAAGCGCAATGCGTTGCTCCTCGGTTTCGTTGCCATCGGCATCTATGTGCTATTCATCGCGATGACGGTCGTGGGCAAGTAGATGTCCCATGTTCCTCAATCTGGCCCGCAGCCCGATATGCGCCGGGCGAATCGCCGGCTGACGTTGCAGTTGGCGGCCTTTGCGCTTGGAAGTTTGGCGTTCGGTTTCGCTCTCGTACCGCTTTACGACAAGTTTTGCGACATCGTCGGCTACGGGAATCGAAAAAATCTGACGCAGGCAAACTCCAGCCAAGCGGTGCAGGGAGTGGAGCGGGAAGTGACTATCGAATTCATTTCGACCGCGCCCACCGTGGGCGAGTGGGAGTTTCGACCGGCTGTCGTCAGCGCGAAAGTCCTCACCGGTCGCTTAAGCGAAGCAAAGTTTGTCGCGAAGAATTTGCTGTCGCATCCGGCCACGGGGCAAGCGGTTCCCGATATCGCTCCGCGCCATGTAACCAAGTACTTTCGCAAGACCGAATGCTTCTGCTTCACGCCGCAGCAGTTCGATGCCGGACAAGAGCGAGAATTGACGGTGCGATTCGTGGTCGATCCGCAGCTGCCGGAAGACGTCGACCGCATCACGCTCGGGTACGCGATGTATGGCGTGGCGCAGGCGACGAAAGTGGCGGCACGCACAGAAGAAGGCGCAGGTACTAAGCGCTAGGCGCTGGCAAGAAGATTCTTCTGGCTAGTAACTAGTGCCTCGTTTTTAATTTTAGGTATAGAAAGAAGTAGTGACATATGGCCCAAGCACACACCTCACACGGTCACGACGCGAACGCTGAGAAGTACTACGTTCCGCACGGCAGCCCGTGGCCGATTTTCGGTTCCGTCGCGCTGTTCGTCATGATGCTCGGTGCGTCGATGCTTCTGAATGAAGCCGGCAGCGGCCCTTATGTATTCGGCGCCGGATTCATCCTGGTGTTGATGATGTTCTATTTCTGGTTCGGCACCGTCATCGACGAAAGCGAGGGGCGGCTCTACAACGCCGCGGTCGATCGTTCGTTCCGGATGGGCATGATGTGGTTCATCTTCTCCGAAGTCATGTTCTTCGCGGCATTCTTCGGCGCCTTGCTGTATGCACGTCAGCTATCGATTCCCTGGCTGGGCGGCGAGGGCACCAAGCCGTCGACCAATTTGGAGTTATGGAACGGATATGAGGCCATGTGGCCGACCAACGGTCCTGCCGATGTCGGCGGCAAGTTCAAGACGATTCCGTGGTCGGGAGTTCCGCTGGTCAACACCCTGATCCTGTTGCTGTCCGGTGTGACGGTGACCATCGCGCATCACGCGCTCAAGGCCGGCAAGCGCAAGATGCTGAATATCTTCTTGGCGGCGACTTTCCTCTTAGGGTTCATCTTCGTCTATGAGCAAATCGGCGAATACAAAGAGGCCTATCATCATTTGAACCTCACCATGGGCAGCGGCATTTACGGGTCGACGTTCTTCATGCTCACGGGCTTCCATGGTTTCCACGTGACCATGGGCGCCATCATGTTGACGGTGATCTGGGTGCGTTGTTTGAAGGGTCATTTCACGCCCACGCAGCACTTCGCGTTCGAAGGCGTCGCCTGGTATTGGCACTTCGTCGACGTCGTGTGGCTCGGCCTGTTTATCTTCGTTTATATGCTGTGATCCTGTAGACGTTCACTCGCACAAATGAACGCCGGAGCGCTTCACGCTCTCCGGCGTTTTTATTTGGAGCTCAAAGTGGCGCGCTCGGATGGGATATTGAGCGAGGCTATCTCTTCATGCAGCTTAGTAGCCGGCAATGCGTAGTCCGTGGCGTTAGGTCGAGCGTTTTCAGGAGCCTCAAAAACAAGGATGTTTTTGCGGAAGCCTACAGGGAAGTATTTACGGCGGTCCTGAAAACGCTCGACCTAATGCCATGGACGGCAATCACGATCCCCCACTAAGTTCCATTCAATTTTTAGATAGGCTCAAATTCATTTCCGCGCCGTCTCGCTAATTTACTTTCTTATATCGAGACGTGTTTTTGGTTTGCGGCGAATAAGCGAGCAGTTCGTCTTTACGCTCCGTGTAGCGCAGGGCAAGCGGAATCATTTTCCCGTTATAGCTGTAGGTGATTTCGATCCGTGAATTCTTCAGGACATAGCGGCCCGGAATTCGTCTGCCTTCCGGGGTAATGCCATAGGCATGTCCATCGGCGGTAAATTCAAGCCAGTCCTTGGGGCTGTTGTCGGAATCGTAAGCGAGTTCCCATTTTCCGATCAGCCAGTCGTCGCCGGCAGCGAAAGCAACCGACATCATGACGGCGAGCAAAATCAGAAAGCCGAACCCAAGTAGCCGCTTCTTCATTGAATAACTTCCTCTTTGAGACGGCCTCGATGAAACGGAGCAGGGCTATTGTGGGCGCAGTACGCGCCAAGAGAGAGCTCGGCCGTCTTCTTCGTAGAGTTGAGAGAGATCGCCGCCGGCGTCGCCGGGCTTGCGGTCTTGCTGAAAGGTGTAGGCTGCTTTGCCTTCATACGACCATTGCAGCGAACCGTCGGGTCGCTTGACGACGTTCCATGCTCCCAGGTTCGTTTCTTTTTTCGCTTTCAACGGCCGCCACGTTTTCGTGCACTCGGCATTGCACACCTCGGCACGCGGCTGCGCGTTGGGGTGGCGCGATCCCAAGAAGCCTGGATTCTCGACGGCATAAAGCGTCATTCCGCGACGATCTACGAATACCGGTCCTCCTAGCGTCAGCCGTAGACGGACCTCGTCGGGTTGGGGCACGTTATCGAGAAGCGCGATGCGCCACTCGCGTGCATTCGATCCGTTTACTTGGCCCGGTGACCCATCGCCGTCGTAGGTATAGAGCGGATTGGTTTGATAGGCCCATTGCAGCGAACCGTCACGGCGTTTTACGACCGACCAATCGCCGACGCCGTTGGCAAGGGCGGGCGCTATGGCCGGGAGGTAGCGTTCACAGGCCGCTTTGCATGGCGGTTGTTTGCCGGCCGAAAAATAAAGCGATTTACCCGCTGCGTCGGCAAAGACCTTGCCGATTGACGAGGCCTCAACCCGTATGCCGGCAGGCATTTCAGGCATTGGGTCCGGCACAATACCGACATGCCACACTTCATAAAGTCCGTCGCCGGCGCGGTCACCCGGCCTTAGATCGCGCGCGAAGCGATAGAGCGCTTTGCCGCGAAAGGCCAATTGTTTCTGGCCGTCGGCTCGCGTGAATGCAGTCCAATCTTCCGGCAGGCTTTCTTCCTGAGCGAGGATCAAAGGCGGCCACGCTTTGGCGCATTCGTCGTTACACGCCGATTTGTCGGGCTGCACGTCGCGATCGAACGTGTAAAGCGTCATTCCGTTACCGTCTACCAAGTAGCGTTGCGTGCCTTGTTTTTCTATTCTCACCGCGGACGGCACCGGCAATGCGCGAACGCTCGTTTGCTTCGCGTGGATTTGGACGCTCGTCCCTATGCTCAAGCATACGAATAGCAGACAAAGCGGAATGGCACGCACGCTACTCTTCCTTTTCGCGGAATACTTTGTGACAACCGCTGCACGCAGCGCCCAACGCCTTGGTCTGGGCACGGATCGCATCCACGTCGGTTCCCGAAGCGACCTTCAGCATGGCCGTTGCCTCATGCATCAGCTGTTCAGTGGCCTGCCGGAATTCCTGAGGACGCTTCCAGATATCGACCTTAGCCGCGGTCTTGATCTCCGCTTCGGGTCCGCTTCCCGCGGGAAACCAAAACGACTGCTGGCGGGCGAGATCGTCGATCTGTTCGACGAACTGCCGAATGAGCGGCAGTTGCGGTTGAGATTTCTTGAGCTCGTCATTGATGCCCTTGAACGCGCCGCCCATGTCGCGAAGATTGGCTTGACGCGCTTTGATCACTTCTTCCGGCGACATCTCTTCGGCGAATGTCTTCACGAACACCGTCGTTAGCGCCAGCATTGCTAGGAGGGTTAATAAACGAGATGAGTGAATTCGCATAGAACCTAATAAATAAAAAAATCGGTACGAAACCTACCACATGCTTGCCCCCACCCTAACCCTCGCAAACCACATCCTGTGCTGCTATCCGGCCAATACTTCCCTGTATTGGCATTCGGTCGGTGCAAGGGCATGTTAAATGCCCTTGCAGAACCATCCGACCTCATCCCCCGCTCACGCAGGGGAGGGAACCAGAGGATGGAGATTTGTCTCTTGCAATGTCCCCTCCCCCGGTCGCCGGGGGAGGGTTAGGGTGGGGGCAAGCATGCGCATACTCACGAACTCCTTAGCTAACTTCGTTTGCTCCAGGAGTCGCACCACCCATCCACGTCGACAGGTCCGTTTAGCATGCGGCACGTTCCACAACGGGATTCTTCCGCCGTTTCGAAAAAGCCGCAGGCCGAGCAGGATTGATCGGGCTTCGGCGACGGTTGCGTGTAGTGCAGCGATTGCCGTAGTCCGAGTTCGCCGGGCGTGAGTTCTTCCGGATCGACGCACTTTTGCTCGGCGCTTTGCACAAGCCCACTTACTACGAGCGAACCGGCGAGCATGGGCAACTGCAAGCTCAGGCCGACGATTTCGCGCCGGGAGATTTGCGGCCGATCGGCAGCCGAAGGCGGTAAGGCACCGAGCGAACTCGTCGCCGGGTTCAGTTTTGAAATGGACATTACTTCGTTATCGCTAGACGATGAGTTCGCTGACGCTGCGCG
>CAZQYC010000021.1:0-8080 GCA_964597495.1 uncultured Steroidobacteraceae bacterium
TGAATCACGAACGGCGATACGCAAAGAACGCGCCGCCGCTCCAAGAACAACTGCAACTTTGAATATGTAGCATGCCGATATTTCCGCCCCCTCTCCCTAACCCTCTCCCGCGAGGGGAGAGGGAACAAGAAATGCCTCAGAAACAAGCTTAACTTCGTGCGAGTCTTTCCTAGATACTATGAAGCAACTTGCACAGCCGTTTGCTGTGCCGTTTCGAAAGAAGAAAGACGCCGTTTGAATTCGATTCTCAACAGACACAAGCTGATCACCGCTTGCAGCGTCGACGAAACGATCGACAAGTACCAAACCTGCTCTATCTTGAAACCAGGCTGTGTCGAAATCCATATCGCGGGGATGGCGAATATCGCGACCCGCGACGCCGAACTGATCAGTGACGGCACGGTGTTACCGAGTCCTTGAAACATGCTCGAGCAGGTGAAAATCAATCCCTGCGCAACGAAATTCCAAGAAATCATCTGCAAGAACAACGCGGCAACCGCCAGCGTTTCCGGGTCGGCCTTGAACACGCCGACCAATGCCGCAGGCCGAATTTGCGTGACGAGCGTCAGGATCAACATGACGCCAGAACCGATCGCGGCGGCTTTACGAAAGGTTTCTCTTACGCGCTCGCTATTTCTGGCGCCATAGTTCTGTCCCGCGATCGGTCCCGTGGCAAATGCGATGGCCATCGCCGGAAGCAAGATCGCTTGCAATACGCGGGTGCCGATGCCAAATCCCGCTTGCGCCGTCGCGCCGAAATCGCGAATCACGTAGTACACCACGGCGGAAAATACAAAGAGCAGCACAAACTCCCCGCCGGTGGGCAAACCGATCTTCAAGATGCGCCCCCACTGCTCGAGTTGCGGCGACAATTGTTCTTTCTTGACGGCCACGTAGTGCTCGAGACGACGGAAGTAAAAACCCAACAGCACCACACCGATCGTGACCGAAATGCTGCTGGCCAAGCCCGCACCGGCGACTCCAAGCGGATGACCGGTCCCCCATCCCGCGATAAGAATCGGCGCGAGGATGGCGTTAATTAGCACGGTCAACATCTGAATCACGATGGTCGGCTGCACGATGCCCGTACCTCGCAAGGCGGAACCGACCGCCGTCATCGGAAACATAAGAAGGAAGCCGGGCATCATCCAGTACATGAAGGTTGCTCCGGCTTCGATCGTCGCTGCGTCGGCGGCAACCGATTGCAAGTAAGGACGCGTCAACAGCGCCATGAGCAGCAGCGTGAACGCGCCGCAAATCACCGAGAGCGACACCGATTGATTGAAAACGAGATTGGCATCGGGCTGATCCTTGCGTCCCACCGCCTGCGCAATCAGAGCGACCGTGCCCACTCCCAACACTTGCGTCAATGCCATCACGATGAACATCGCATTGCCGGCCGTGTTCACTCCCGCAACAGCCGTTACCCCGATCTTCGTCACGAAATACAAATCGACCAATTGATAGGCCATCTGCGTCAGCATGCCGATGGCGATAGGCGCAGCCATCGTCAGAATGTGGCGCGTGATGGAATCTTTCGTTAGATCTTTCATGGGAGTCCTTGCGCAGCGCCGGTCGTTGAAATTCCGATTGCAATTCTCGATGCACTGTCCGGCTCGGCGCACATTATTACTCTCCATGGTTCCGTTTGCGCGAGGATTTTAGGCGCGTCGCCCACTCAAGAAATTTCACGTGAAGAAATGGAAAAGGGCTTGCTACTCAGCCGTCGTACACCCGCATGGCCAGCTGCTACTATAAATGCACCACCCCTGCAAATACGGCGATGAAACCCAATCCGCGGCGATTCGATTTGGCGATTTATCCGCATCGACTCGAACTACACACCCGCTTTGCGGACGTCGATCCGCAGTGGCACTTGAACAATGTGCGGCTCGCCGAGTTTTATCAGGAAGGTCGCATTTCGCTTAATCAAGCGTTGCGCCAAGAATTCGGTTTGGAACGAGAGGACGGCCATCGAACGGTCGTCGCACGGCAAACCATGGACTATCTGGCGGAAGTGAAGTGGCCTAATCTCATCACGATCGGCGTCGGCATCTCGCGAATCGGCGGAGCCTCGTTCACGATGGCATTGGCCATGTTTCAGCAAGATCGCTGTGTCGGACTCGCCGATACGACGCTGGTCAATATTGCCGAGGAAGGTCCGGCACCGTTGCAGAGCCGCTTTCGCGAAGCACTCGCGAGTAAATTACTGCCCGACGAAGCCCTTTCATTGCCATGACGCAAGCGAGATACGCAACTACTCACTCCCGAAACTTAATGGCGCCCGCCAGCTCCGGCCGCTTGCCCTGCCGGCCGCGATATACCTCGCGAATGTGCGTTAAATCCTTTTCCACGTCGCCCGTCAGAAAGTACCACTCGGTAATGTCGACTTCGCGCTTGACGTAGTCGAAGGTGGCCAAGCCCACCGGGACGTTGAGTCCACACGCGATGTGATAAAAGCCCGACTTCCAATACTCGGTGTACGAACGCGTGCCTTCCGGAGTAATCACGATAAAGATCTGCGAATAACGGTCGAACTCCTTCTGTAACTGCTCGACCATGCCGTGTTTGATGCGCCGATCGACGGGCACCCCACCGAGCGCTCGCATGAATGACTCGAACGGCCATTTGAACAACGTGTGTTTGCCCACCCAGTGCATGCGCAGTTGCAACACGGCGCGCGCAAGCACCCCGACGATGAAATCCCAGTTCGAGGTGTGCGGATAAATAATCACGACGCCCTTGGGCGCAGGCGGCGGCCTCGACAGCACGCGCCAACCGAACAGCTGCAATACTTTCGCGGCGAGGAAAGCTCGCACTCCCATTAGCGGCAAGTCCCGTCGTTGAATTTCTTCGTGCGGAAGTGCATGCCGTTAAGTGTAAGGCCCTAAGGAGAAGGGAGGGATCCTTTTTCCATCTGGCTCCCGATTTGATGCGTCACCGCATTCTTATAGCGACGTTGCCCTGCCCTTCAGTCCAATGTCTTCGTGAAATCTTACGTCTATGATCCCTCACTCATCGCATCGACTGCCCTAATTAGCTCGTAATCGGCTACTAATCAACAACAACGTGGGGACTTATGCAGAACAAGAGCATTAGATACGCGCACACCGTACTAACGGCGCTTATCGCAACCGCCGGCGCACTAGGAATAGCTGGCTGCAATTCGACAGGGCAGCCCATCACCGCCGCTCCGCATTTCACCCTTGCATTTCGCGGCACCGACGGCGGAGTGCATGTGCGTTGGTCGGCCGACGGACAAACTTGGCAGAATCCCGGCTCGTTTCCCGGCACGCCGCAACTTGCACAAGGACCCGGGTTAGGCGGAATTCCGAGCGGGCTCTCGCAGCTGCTCGTTTTCAATCGCGGTACGAATCTTTTCCGGCTCAGCGCCATCGGCGCTTCCGAATACGGGAGCTCTCCGGAAGAGCGCATTCAAGGGGGAGTGACCGTCGACAGCGCTTTGTCGGTGGCGTTCACCGGATCGGGAAACTGGTTGATCGCGCATAACACGGGCACGAGCGGCGTATTGCGTTTATGGGATGGAACGAGCAACCCGACGAACGTGGTCACACCGCCGGGTGCGCTCGGCAATCAATGCACGAGCGGTTCAGGCGGCGCGATTGGCCCCAAGCTCCTGCAATTGAATTCGAGAATCCTCGTGGCCTTTTGCCAGGAAGACAGCTCGGGAAACCAGTCCCTGCAACTCCTGCCCGGCACGTTGAGCACCACCGGCCAACCGACGTTCTCCGCCCAACTTCCATTTACCGCCACGCGCAGTGGGTTTCTAGCGCCGCACGGGAAATTTTTTGCGCTGGCTCATGACGGCACTAATTTCCTACTGGCGACGATCGCTCAAGTCACGCCTTCGACGGGTCCGCTGCAAACCTTCGGGCTCATGATTCACAGCTCTCCCGACGGACAGAATTGGTCCTTCGTGACGCTGACTTCGCCCACCTCGGGAATACTGCAAAGTGCGCGGACTACGCATCTCGGAATGGCCGCTATTCCGCCGCGCAGCGGAAATCCCGCTCTCATTCAAGTCGCGCAATACGCAGGCAACAATCAATCGCCGCGTTTGTGGGAATTCAACGGCACGGCGTGGACGGATCGCTCCGGCACGAATCCATTCGGCGCCGCCGCACCGGATGTTTCGAGCGCATTCAGTTTCCGCGTGAATGGAATGTAAGTCGCCCAGCCATACCCACGATACCCCGCAACACCCGCCTAGCTACCCACGGCTAGGCGCCGCGAGGTTCGACGAGTATGCTCGACCGCGAATCGCTATCGCGGATTTGCCATGTCGTCGAACACGAAGTCGTTAAAAATCGCGCTTGGCGTCGGCGGCCTGTTCATGGCGCTGATTGCCGTCATCGTCTTTTTATTAGCGAAGGCCGTCATCACGCCGCAAATGGCCATGCTGATGTTCGTCGCCCTGCTCGGTCTTTACGTGGGTTTCGGCACACTCATCGCCGTATATCGATTCATGAGCAAACTGAAATAGTTTTTTTCCTAGGTACGTCATACCGGGGCACCTGAAACTGCTCCTGCGTTTCTGGCATGACCTACATCCATGTAGGCCTCATGCCGGCATCCATCTGTTCAGCGTTTTTAGATGGACCCCGGCCTAAGGCCTGCACGGAGGGAGGTCACACTGAGAATGCCAGGAGCAATTCTCAGTGCGCCGGGGTGACGAAAGGAACATGGAGCTTGGATACTGTTTCCAAACAGCCGTGGATTTTCATCGCGTTAAGAACCGCCCCTACATTCCTAGTAGGACTGGAAGCCTCATGACGATAGGGACATCATCGATTTCGTGATTTTTTACTTTTAGCTTTCCTGGCAGCCGCGTGTCGTTTGTCCTCCTTGACGCGCGCCTTGACGATTCGTGCGATCAGTCCGTAGGGAATAGGCTCGGCATACGGAAACCGCAAATTGCCTTTCTCGCCGGCGTAGACGGCAGCCGCTTTCTTGAGCGCCTGGCCTCTTACGGGAGGAAAGAATCCAATGTGCTTCTTGAAAGCCCCGAAGTACACCAGATGGCCGTTCAGTTTAAAGGACGGCATCTGATAACTGATGATCTCAGTCGCTTCGGGCGCGGCCCTTTTGACCGTCGCCCTCACTTTCTTCAGCAGCACTTGAATGTCTACCGGGAAGGCGGCGATATAGTTGTCGATATCTTTGTAAGGCATGTGATAAGCAATGACCTGGTCAGACTATTGTAACGACAGCTAGTATTACGGCCATCCTCGGTTATCAACCTTCGCTCCACAGACGGTCATTGGCGCCGTAGAATGCGTTCATGATCATTATCTTTGGCTGGACCACCAAGGGCGCGATCGAACGGTCACTGCTGGACACGCACTGCTATTCGTGCCGTCGAACCACCACGTGGGAGTGGTTTCGCGCCACCGAGTGGCTAACGGGTTTCTTTTTACCCGTGCTGCCGATCAAGAGCGAGCACTATCTACTCTGTCAGCACTGCAAAGACAGCCTGCAATTGCAAAAGCACGAAGTGAAAGCGATCAAACGGTTGCAACTGCTGCCCGCGGATGAGTCGGCGGCATTACACGATCGATTGGTTGAGCGGCTGGAAGCGCACCAAATGTCCGGGAAAACCGAAACGCAGCGCGAGTACCTGAAGCGCCGAAAACAATGACGAAGTAGATCGTCGAGGATTCCACGTTGGGGGCATGACGATGAAATCTCTGCTTTGCTCGCTACTACTCATGAGTTCTTTATCCTACGCTGCGACCGCCGCCGATCCCGATCCGTATCTCTGGCTCGAAGATATCGATAGCGGGCCCGCGCTCGATTGGGTGCGTTCTCGCAATGCCATCACCGCCAAGGAACTCGAAGCGCAGCCGGAATTTAGCGCGCTGCGCGCGCGGCTGCTGGCCATCTTCGAATCGCGCGAACGAATTCCGTACGTCGTCAAGCAAGGAAAGCATTTCTACAATTTCTGGCGCGACGCCCAGCATGTTCGCGGACTATGGCGCCGCACTACGCTCGATGAGTATCGAAAGGCCTCCCCGGCGTGGGAGACGGTGCTCGATCTCGACGCGCTCGCCGCAAGCGAAAGAGAAAACTGGGTGTGGGCCGGCGCCGATTTCTTGCATCCGAGCTACGATCGCTGTCTGTTGAGTCTTTCGCGCGGCGGTGGCGACGCCGCGGTGGTCCGCGAGTTCGACGTAGTAAAGAAAGAATTCGTTACCGATGGATTTCAACTGCCGGAAGGAAAGAATAGAACCAACTGGCGTACCCGCGACGAACTTTTCGTCGGAGCCGATTTCGGCCCGGGATCGATGACGAGTTCTGGTTATCCGAGGTTCGTCAAACTATGGAAGCGCCACACACCGCTTTCCTCGGCGACACTCTTATTCGAAGGCAAGGATACGGATGTGGCGGTCAGCGCCTTGGTCAGCGAACATCCCGGATCGCGGCACGAATTGGTAGTCAGGACTATCGACTTCTATTCGGCCGAGTACCGGTTACTCAAAGGAAAGAAACTCAAGCAGCTGAAAGTACCGCCCGATGCCGACCTCTCGACGTTCCGCGACCAGATCCTGGTGACGTTGCGCAGCGCTTGGACAGTGGGCGGCAAGATCTATCCGAGCGGCGCGATGCTCGCGATGCCGTGGGATCAGTTCTTGAGGGGCAAGCGCGCATTTCAGCTGCTGTACTCGCCGCATCCAAGCGGTTCCTTAAGTTCGGTAGCGGCGACGCTCAATTACTTGATCGTCAACGAGCTCGACAACGTCCGCAGCAAGATTTACGCCCTTTCCCACGAGAACGGCAAATGGCGGCGCAGCGCACTGCCAATTCCGATCGACGGCGCGGTGGGCGCGGCAGCGATCGACGAGTTCGAATCGGACGAGTTCTTTCTCAACGTCACCGACTTCATCACGCCGAATAGTTTATACCGCGGGACCGTGGGCAAATCCGACTACGAGCTATTGAAGCAGCTGCCGTCGTTCTTTAGTTCAAAAGGCTTGCGCGTATCGCAACACCTAGCCGTTTCCAAAGATGGCACGCGTATCCCATACTTCCAGGTGGCCAGGAACGACGTTGCCCTAGATGGAAGTAACCCGACCTTGCTCTACGGCTACGGCGGTTTCGAGGTTTCCTATCAGCCCGCCTACAGCGCGTCGGTCGGCAGCGCATGGCTCGAACGGGGCGGCGTTTATGTGCTTGCAAATATTCGCGGCGGCGGTGAATTCGGCCCGAAGTGGCACCAAGCCGCGGTAAAGGAAAACCGCCAGCGCGCTTACGACGATTTCATTGCTGTGAGCGAAGACCTGATCGCGCGAAAAGTGACCTCCTCCAAGCGGCTCGGCATCATGGGCGGCAGCAACGGCGGTTTACTCATGGGCGTCATGCTGACGCAACGTCCCGATTTATTCGGCGCGATCGTCTGCCAAGTACCGCTCCTCGACATGCATCGCTACCACAAGTTGCTCGCCGGAGCATCGTGGATGGGCGAGTATGGCGATCCGGAAAAGGAAGAAGAGTGGGCCTACATCGGCCGCTATTCCCCCTATCAAAATCTGCGCAAAGAAGGGAAGTATCCGCGCGTGCTGTTCACGACCTCAACCCGCGACGATCGCGTGCATCCGGGCCATGCCCGCAAAATGGCGGCGAAAATGCTCGCGCAAGACCACGACTTTCTCTACTACGAAAACATCGAAGGCGGCCACGGCGGCGCCGCGAACAGCGCACAACAAGCGTACATGACCGCCTTAGCCTATACGTTTTTATGGAAGGAATTGACGGCGCGCTAGCGCCGTCATCCCGGCGCAGGCCGGGATCCGTTCAATTGCCTCGCTAGCGCCGTCATCCCGATGCAGATCGGGATCTATCCGAAGTGCCCACATAACTCGTTGGGCTCAAGACTGGATCCCGGCCTCCGCCGGGATGACAGAACTCTTTCAGCAAAGCCAGGATTCATTTCCGTCATCCCGATGCAGATCGGGATCCATCCAAAGTGCCCACATCTCGTTACATTCAAGGCGGGACCCCGGCCTTCGCCGGGATGACAGGAATTCTTATTCGGAAAACTACCTTATTCCAGAATAGAGGT
>CAZQYC010000021.1:8180-48074 GCA_964597495.1 uncultured Steroidobacteraceae bacterium
CGCCGGGATGACAGGAATTCTTATTCGGAAAACTACCTTATTCCAGAATAGAGGTCTTTCCATTCTGGATTCGATTCTTCAATGAGCCGAACTTTCCAATTACGCTTCCATTCTTTGATTCGCTTTTCGCGCAAGACTGCACTATCCATCGTGGCATGCAATTCATACCAAACGAGGTGGATTACTCGATATTTCGACGTAAAACCTTTCACTGCATGGTTTTTGTGTTGCCATACTCCCGAAGGCAAATCGGAAGTAACCCCGGTATAGAGCGTTCCATGGCGATAACTTGCCATGATGTAGACGCACGGTATTTTCATTTCGAAATCCTTTTCGCAATGGGATTGAGACGGCCATGTAAATTGCGGAGAATTAGATTCTCTGCGCACACGGGGTCATTAGTATGCGTATTGCCGTCGGCGGTTTCCAGCACGAAACGAATACGTTCGCGCCGGTGAAGGCAACGCTCGCCGATTTTGAAGCGGCCGACGCATGGCCTGGACTGGTGCGCGGCGGTGACTTGCTCGATGCCGTACGCGGCATCAATTTGCCGATCGCCGGTTTCATCGATGCCGCGCATGCCGACGGGCATCATGTCGAGCCGTTGCTTTGGTGCTCGGCGACACCCTCCGCACACGTCACACGTAATGCCTTCGAAAGCATCGCAACGCAGTTGATCGAGCGACTGCGGGCTCTGGGTTCGATCGATGCCGTGTATCTCGACTTGCATGGGGCGATGGTTGCCGAACACATCGACGATGCAGATGGCGAAATTCTGAAGCGAGTGCGGCAAGTCGTCGGCGAAGCGCTGCCGATCGTCGCGAGTCTCGATTTTCACGCCAATGTCTCGGCGGCGATGGTCGAACATGCATCCGCGCTGTGTTCGTACCGAACCTATCCGCACGTCGATATGGCGGAGAGCGGCGCGCGTACGTGGCGTGCGCTGAGAGCGCTTCCCGGCGGTAGGATCGCGCGCTCTATCGCGCAATTGCCTTTCCTCATTCCGCTCACCTCGCAGTGCACGCTGATCGATCCGCTCGCGT
Source organism: uncultured Steroidobacteraceae bacterium (assembly GCA_964597495.1). Classification (GTDB taxonomy): domain Bacteria; phylum Pseudomonadota; class Gammaproteobacteria; order Steroidobacterales; family Steroidobacteraceae; genus CAZQYC01. The sequence continues at coordinate 9,224 of CAZQYC010000021.1, forward strand.
CGCTCATGCCGGCAGCGGAAAACATGGAACACGGATCGATAGTCGCCTGTAATTTCACACCGGGATTTCCTGCGACCGACGTGGCCGATTGCGGACCGGCGGTGTTCGCCTATGGAACCGACGAACGCGCAACCCATGCAGCCGTGCAGTCACTCATTGCCCAAGTCGCCGAGCGCGAAGGCGACTTTGTCTTAAAGATTTTCACGATCGAACAAACGCTGCGTGAACTCGATATGTACACGCCGGCGCGCGGACGACCCGTTATTCTGGCCGATACGCAAGACAATCCCGGCGGCGGCGGCAATGCGGATACGACATCGCTGCTCAAGGCACTCGCTGCGCATCGTGTGCCGTCGGTACTAGCAGGTGTTCTCTTCGATCCCGATGCCGCTGCGCGCGCGCAGGCGGCGGGTATCGGAGCGACGCTTCAATTGGACTTAGGCGCCGGCACGCGTTTCGCCGGTGAAACGCCGATGAGCGGATCATTCAAGGTGCTGGCGCTGGGCGATGGCCGCTTTACGGGGACCGGTCCCTTTTATAAAGGAGCTCGGATGGCGCTTGGACCGATGGCCTTGCTTCGCAGCGGCGAACTGTCGATCGTGGTCGCGAGCAAGAAACAGCAGGCGGCAGACCAGGCCATGTTTCGACATCTCGGCATCGACCCGCGCGACTTTGCGGTGCTCGCACTGAAGAGCTCGGTTCACTTTCGCGCCGACTTCGGTTCACTGGCGGGCCGCGTGTTAGTCGTCGAGGCACCCGGACCGAACATCGCCGATCCGGCGAAGCTTCCCTTTCGCAAACTGCGACCGTCCCTGCGTACGAGCCCACGATCGCATCGCTGAGGATCTGGCGGAACTAAGGCCAATCCTACTTTGCGTCGAGCATTAAGACGACGGCGATGCAACGACCTATACTCGACGCTGCAAGTTTCCAACGCTAATAACTTGAACCGTCAGCGGGGGATCGATGTTCGCAAAGAAGTCCGTCGGGTCGGTGACGTATCAAAATGCCGATAAGGAGTATTTCGAGAAACGCGGACTCAAGCGCCATGCACGCGTATGGTCGCTTTGGGCGCTCGGCGTCGGCGCCGTGATCTCCGGCCAATTCTCGGGGTGGAATCTTGGGTTCGCGGTCGGCGGCTTCGGCGGCTTGTTCTGGGCAACCATCATTATTGCCGCGATGTATTTCGGATTGGTGTTTTCACTGGCCGAGATGTCGCCGGCCTTGCCGCATACGGGCGGCGCCTATTCCTTCGCTCGCACTGCCATGGGACCGTGGGGCGGCTTCCTCACCGGTCTCGCTGAAAACATCGAATACGTGTTAACGCCAGCGGTGGTGGTGTTCTTCGCGGGTTCTTATCTCTCGTCGATCTTCGGCACGCCGACCAGCCTACAACCACTCTGGTGGCTGGGTTGTTATCTCGTGTTCGTCGGCCTCAATCTGATCGGCGTGGAGAATTCCTTCAAGGTCACGGTGATCATCACGCTCATGGCGCTGGCCGTGCTGGCCATTTACTGGGCCACTGCGATTCCTCACTTCGATTTTCCTCGCTGGGCGCTCAATGTCGGTGCCGGCCCCGACGGCAAGGCCATCGAATTGTCGGACGGTAATGGACCATTCATGCCCTTCGGTTTCGGCGGCGTGCTCGCGTGCCTTCCCTTTGCGGTGTGGTTATTTCTCGCCATCGAGGAACTGCCTCTCGCGGCGGAAGAAACGCACGACCCGAAGCGCGACATGCCCACCGGCATTATCTCCGGCATGGTGACGTTATTCGTTTCCGGCGTGTTGATTCTCTTCTTGAACGCGGGCGTCGGTTCGACGGAAGCCGACAAGATGCACGGGGCCTTCACGCTCGGCACGTCCGGCGAACCCATTCTCGACGGATTCCGAGTCACGCTGGGCGGCGACATCGCGAAGATCCTCTCCGTGTTTGCCGTGATCGGATTGCTGGCGAGCTTTCACACCATCATTTTTGCGTACGGCCGGCAAATCTATTCGCTGTCGCGCGCCGGGTATTTCCCGCAGTTCCTGTCGGTGACGCACGGCAAGCACCGCACCCCGAACGCTGCATTGATCGGCGGCGGTGTAGTCGGATTGGTAGTCATGACCGTGGTGTACTACTTATTCGGCGCCGAATCCGCAGGCTCGACCATCGGCGGCGTGCTGCTCAACATGTCGGTGTTCGGTGCGATGATTTCGTACGCAGCCCAAGGCGTATCGTTCATCATTCTACGTCGCAACCATAAAAACATCGCACGGCCCTACCGCAGTCCTCTGGGTATACCGGGCGCCGTAGTTACGATCGTCATCGCGCTCGTCACACTGTATGTGCAGCTTAAAGATCCGGTCTATCAGAAAGGTGTCTTGGGCGTAGCGGTGTGGTATGCGATCGGCATTCTCTACTTCGCTCTCGTCGCTCGGCACCGACTCGTTCTTTCGCCCGAGGAAGAATTTGCCATGACGGGTGGGCAACATGGTCATCCGGAAAGCGAAGGGTATGGGCATACGAAAGTGACCTGAAAGGTCGCCCCGGCATAGGCCGGGGTCTCTCGGAAACTTAGGAATTTAAGATGGATACCGGCTTAAGGCCTACATGGATGTAGGTCATACCAGAAACGCAGGAGCAGTTTCAGGTACGCCGGTATGACAAGCCTAAGAAAGAGAGAAAAAGCGAAGCTGATTTGACGAGTCGTCGCAAAGACATAGCGCTAACGTGGTGAACTTCGAGGCATGACCATGGAACCAAGAGCAGTCAGAACGATCGCCGATGCGAAGGCGATCGTGGAGGAACGCAATTGCGCGTACGTCAAAGTCGGCGTCGCCGACGTCGACGGTATCTTGCGCGGTAAATATATTTCCCGTGCGAAGTTTTTATCTGCGCTCGAAAGCGGTTTCGGATTCTGCGACGTCGTGCTCGGGTGGGATTGTCAGGACCAGCTCTACGACAACGTGAAATACACCGGCTGGCACACGGGCTACCCCGACGCTCCCGTGCGTCTGCTTCCGGACACTTGCCGCGTCCTGCCGCTCGAAGACAACGGCCTGTTCTTTCTCGGCGAGTTCTCACCACCTGCCGATCCCGTGTGCCCGCGCACGCTGCTCCGTCGAGTACTGGACCGCGCGGCACGCATGGGCTTCAGCGCCTACACCGGTTTCGAATACGAAGTCTTTTTCTTTCGCGAGACGCCGGAATCCGCCCGCGAGAAAAACTATCGCAACTTGGTGCCCATGGCGCCGGGCTGGTTCGGTTACTCGGTGATTCGCAATTCCGCCGGCGCGGAGTTCTACCGCAAGATGCTGGCCTTCTGCGACGCGATGGATTTCGGCATCGAAGGCCTGCACGAGGAAACCGGTGCGGGCGTGATCGAGGCGGCCATCACCTTCGATCATTCGCTGGCCGCCGCCGACAAGGCGCTGTTGTTCAAAACGTTCGTTAAGGTCCTGGCGCAGCAGAACGGCATGCTCGCCACGTTCATGGCGAAGTGGTCGCGCGACTGGCCCGGACAAAGCGGTCACATTCACCTATCACTCAAGAATCAAGATGGCACGCCGGTGTTTTACGAAGCTGGAAAACCATACTCCATGAGCGACACGATGCGACACTTTGTCGGCGGGCAGCAGAAGCTCATGCCCGAGTTGCTGGCGATGGTCTCGCCGACGGTGAATTCTTACAGGCGCCTTATTCCCGGTTTCTGGGCACCCACCGATTCGACCTGGGGCGTCGAAAACAGAACAACGGCCCTACGGGTGATTCCCGGCAGCGCAAAATCGCAACGCGTGGAGTATCGCGTCGCAGCTGCGGACGCCAATCCGTATGTGATTCTGTCGGCTGCACTGGCATCGGGACTGTACGGCATCGAAAACAAGATCGAACCCGAGCCCGTCGTCGAAGGCAACGCTTACGACAAGAAATTTCCCGAACGGCTCGCGCTGCCGCGTACGCTCTGGGAAGCGGCGCAGCGTCTTAAGAAATCCAAGATGGCGCGCGATTGGTTCGGCGATGCTTTCGTCGATCACTTCGCAGCCACTCGCGAGTGGGAAGAACGCGAGTTCCGCAAGCACATCACCGACTGGGAGCTGGCAAGATATTTCGAGATCATTTGATACTGATTTGATTAGCAGTTCCCATTCCATGTTGCAACGTACTATTTCCCCGGTCGACGGCAGTGTTTATATAGAACGTCCGCTGGCGACGGATGCCGATATCGATCGAGTGTTGGATCGCGCGCGCGCAGCGCAGCGCGACTGGCGCGACGTAGCAATTCCCGACCGGGCAAAAATCCTCAAGCGGTTTTGCGAAGCGTTCGAAGCGCGTCGCGAAGCGATAGCGCTCGAATTGTCGTGGCAAATGGGGCGGCCCATTCGCTATGCGCCGAATGAAGTGAGGGGCACGCTGGAACGGGCCAGACACATGATCGACATTGCGCCACGCGCGCTAGCCGACATCGATCCGGGACCCAAGGAAAACCTCACCCGGTTCATTCGCCGCGAACCACTGGGCGTCGTGCTCGCGATTGCAGCTTGGAACTATCCTTATCTCATCGCGATCAACTGCGTCGTTCCGGCGCTCATGGCCGGCAACGCCGTAGTGCTGAAGCATTCTGCGCAAACGCCGTTGTGCGCCGAGCGCTTTGCCGAATGCTTTAAGGAGGCGGGACTTCCGGACGGCCTCTTCCAAGTGTTGCACATGAATCATGAACACACCGAGCGCACCATGCGAGATGCACGCGTCGATTTCATCGCGTTCACCGGCTCGGTGGCCGGCGGTCACGCGGTACAACGCGCTCTTGCGGATCGCTTCATCGGCACGGGACTCGAACTAGGCGGTTGCGATCCGGTCTATGTGCGCAACGATGCGAACCTTGACCATGCGATCGAGAACGTCGTCGACGGCGCCTATTTCAACAGCGGTCAATCGTGTTGCGGTCTGCAGCGCGTTTACGTTCACTCCGCCGTATATGAGAGGTTCGTCGAAGGCTTCGTGGAACTCACCCGAAACTATCGACTGGGCAATCCGCTTGAGAGCGAAACGACGTTGGGTCCCGTCGTTAGAACGGCGGCAGCGGAGGAAATTCGCAAACAAATTGCCGCGTCGATAAGCGCTGGCGCCAAACCGGCTATCGCGGCGAAAGGATTCGCCACCGATAAAAATGGAACACCGTACGTTGCACCCGAAGTGCTGTTGAACGCGGATCACTCGATGCCGGTGATGCGCGAGGAAATCTTCGGGCCCGTAGCCGGCATCATGCGCGTGAAATCGGACGATGAAGCCATTAAGCTCATGAACGACTCGCGATACGGCCTGACTGCCGCCATCTGGACGCAGGATGAAACCGCCGCGCTCAAGATCGGCGAGCAAATCGACACCGGCACGTGGTTCATGAATCGCTGCGATTATTTGGACCCTGCCCTCGCGTGGGTAGGCGTGAAGGACTCCGGACGCGGCTGCACCCTGTCGGTCGTCGGCTACGAACAACTCACTCGGCCAAAATCATTTCATTTGCGTACGCGTATTTAAGATACGCCCTACACAGAATCAACGCGTCCATGCATATCTTCTCGCTCGGACGTACAAAATCATGCATTTGCGTTTTATGTAATTCGTTTGCAACCAAATACTAGACTTGTAACTACAGTGTAGTTACGATAGACCTATCATGATGGACGTGGTATTTGAATGGAACGAAAGGAAGAACCGTGCGAATCGGAAGAAACATGGTATTTCCTTCGAGGAAGCTCGGACGGCATTTTTGGACGAGAACGCACGAGTTATGCCTGACTTGGAGCATTCTGACGATGAGGAACGTTTTGTTCTCCTCGGCCTGAGCACCTCTCTCAAGGTCCTTGTCGTATGTCACTGTTATCGGGAAAAAGATCGGGTCATACGGATCCTTTCCGCCCGAAAGGCAGATCGAGAGGAACAACGTCAATACCGATGGTGGCTCCGATGAAGAAGCGCTACGATTTTTCGAAGTCCGTAAAAAATCCCTATCTCCGTAAGGCAAAGAAGCAGCTTACGATCCGCCTCGATGAAGATACGATTGATCATTTCCGAGCGTTAGCGGAAAAGAATGGAATTCCCTACCAGAACCTCATCAATCTTTATCTACGGGATTGCGCAGAATCCGATCGCAAACTGAGCATGAAGTGGGAATGACTTGTAGCAAGCTCTTCGAGTGAAGGTAATTCGCAGCAACGCGCCGCTCAAGCATGGCGTCCATGGTTACGAATAGCTCGAATGCAATGCGTCGCGTATATTGAGCCATGCTAAACCGCAGTCAGCTCCTATGACGCAACGCTGCGTGTTCATTACCGGTGCCACCGGCTACATGGGTCGTGCTCTCATTCCGGCGCTACTGACCCGAGGCCATCGCGTCCGGGCGCTCACTCGAAAGGAAAGCGTAGACCGCGTTCCCCACGGCGCTGAAGTCGTCATCGGGAACGCTCTGGATGCAACGACTTTCTTGAACGCCGTTGCGCCTGCCGACACAGTGGTCCATTTGATTGGCACGCCGCATCCCAGTCCCGCCAAGGCGGCAAGTTTTCGCGCCGTCGATCTTCCCTCCGTTGACGCTGCGTTGACTGCGGCGCAGGCGGCAGGGGTTAACCATTTTATCTATGTCAGCGTGGCGCATCCTGCACCGGTGATGCAAGCCTATATCGCCGTTCGCCAGGCTGGTGAAGCACGCATCCGTGCGAGTGGAATTCCGGCGACGATCCTGCGCCCTTGGTACGTGCTGGGCCCTGGGCATTACTGGCCGTACCTTCTCGTCCCGTTTTATGCGATCTTCACGTTGCTGCCGCCTACACGGGAAGGCGCTCGACGTCTTGGTTTGGTTTCGCTGGCACAGATGGTAGGCGCGCTGGTCAAATACATCGAGGAAGGACCAGAGGGAGCACGAGTTGTTGACGTTCCTGGTATCCGAGCTGCGAATGCTGCCTAGCCTCGACGGACATGCGAGGACGCCTGTATTGGCGTAAACACGAACCTTCGGAACAATATGCGCCTGCCTTCGATAGTTCATGGTGACATCACGCGCTTAACGGCGGACGCCATTGTCAACGCCGCGAACGAATGGATGCTGGGCGGAGGTGGAGTCGACGGTGCCATTCATGCAGCAGCGGGACCAGAGTTGCTTGCGGCGTGCCGAGCCATCCCTGAAAGCAGGCCCGGAATTCGATGCCCGATCGGAGAAGCGAGAATCACGCCGGCATTTCGACTGCCATCAAAGTATGTCATCCATACCGTCGGTCCGCGTTGGCACGGCGGTACCCGTCGAGAACCGGAGCTTCTCGCGTCGTGTTATCAAGCTTGTCTCGCGTTGGCGGAGGAATACGAAGTCAGGTCGATTGCATTCCCCGCGATCAGCACAGGCGCTTTCGCTTATCCTTTGCTTCCCGCGTGCCGCATTGCCGTGTCGGAGTGTTTGTCTTTCCTTGCCCGCGAAACCTCTGTGTCCGAGATCCTACTTGCAGGGTTTGCCAAAGAGGACGTGGCTGCTTTACGCAAGGCGTTGGGTGAACGTCATTAGATTCTGATTGTTTAGACGAGGGCAATCTCTATGAAGCTAGTCGGCAACTGGAATTATCCCACCTCGATCCGCTTTGGCGCGGGGCGCATTAGCGAGTTGCCCGACGCGTGCAAGTCGCAGGGCATTACAAGCCCTTTGCTGGTAACAGACCCTGGTCTCGCAAAGTTGCCGATGATCGACAATGCACTGACCGCCTGCAAAGCGGCCGGCCTGCGCTGCGAATTATTTTCCGACGTGCAGGCGAACCCCATCGAGGCCAATGTGAGTGCCGGCGTTGCGCGCATTAAAGCGGGTAATCATGACGGCGTTATCGCCTTTGGCGGCGGCAGTGCGTTGGATGCAGGCAAGGCAATCGCGTTGATGGCAGGACAGACGCGGCCCATCTGGGATTTCGAAGATCGCGAGGATTGGTTCACGCGTGTGGACGTTGCCGGAATCTTACCGACCATCGCCGTTCCCACCACGGCCGGCACCGGCTCTGAAGTAGGCCGCGCGTCGGTGATCACCGATGTACGCGACCACATTAAGAAGATCATTTTCCACGCCAGGATGCAGCCGAAGCTGGTAATCGCCGATCCGGAATTGACGGTTGGATTGCCGTCCAAGATCACGGCGGCGGTGGGGATGGACGCGCTCTCGCACAATCTCGAGGCTTACTGCGCGCCTTTCTTTCATCCGATGGCCGACGGTATTGCGCTCGAAGGGATGCGCTTGATCAAGGAGTGGCTGCCGACAGCGGTCCGCGACGGCGGCAACCTCGAAGCGCGCGCGCACATGCTCATCGCCTCGTCGATGGGAGCCACTGCGTTTCAAAAAGGACTCGGCGCCATGCACAGCTTGAGCCATCCCTGCTCCGCTCATTTCAACACCCATCACGGCCTTACCAACGGCGTGGTCATGCCGTATGTGCTTCGTTGGAATCGCTCCGCACTCGAAGCCAAGTTCGCAAGACTGGCCGCGTATCTCGGCTTGCCGCATCCTTCCTTCGATAGCGTGCTCCAGTGGATTATCGACTTGCGTAAAGCCATCGGCATTCCGAACACGCTGGCGGAAATCGGCGTTCCGGAGAATGCTGCAAGCACACTTGCGCAACAAGCATTCGACGATCCTTCCACCGGTGGCAATCCGACGGTCATGACGCCCGCTCACTTCGCTGAGCTTTACAAACGCTGCATTCGCGGAGTGAACTAAGGAAAGTCTCGGTTAGCGAGGACCTTCTTGGCCAATGCTATGCGACAATAGCGGGCATTCGCTTACTAAAGTGTCACCGCCATGAAGCTACAACAACTGCGCTACCTTGCCGCCGTGGCCCAAAACGGCATGAACATTACCGCCGCAGCCGAGAAACTGCATACGTCGCAGCCGGCCGTCAGCAAGCAACTCAAACTTCTCGAAGACGAACTCGGCTTCAATATCTTCGTACGCAGTGGTCGCACGCTGACCCGAATCACGCCGGCCGGCCAGCAGGTGATCGACCGCGCCATCCGCGTGCTGCGCGAAGTGCAGAACATCAAGAGCATTTCATCCGAACTCAAAGGAGAAAATAGCGGTGTGCTGTCGATAGGAACCACGCATACCCAAGCACGCTATGTATTGCCGCCCGTCATCAAGCAGTTCCGGCAGCAGTATCCCGATGTAAGGCTGCAGCTGCATCAGGGGACCTCCGAGCAAATTGCGGAGATGGTCGCGCTGGATCGCATCGACTTTACGATTGCCACGGGATCGAGCGATCTCTTCCCGAATCTCGTCATGCTGCCGTGCTATCACTGGCACCGCCAGATTGTCGTGCCGCGTGACCACGCGCTGGCTGCCGTTAAAAAACCAACGCTCAAACAAATCGCCGCGTATCCCATCATCACGTATGTGTTCAGCTTTACCGGCTCCTCGTCGCTGCCGCAGATTTTCGCGAAAAGCGAATTGACGCCGAACGTGGCCCTCACCGCTCAGGACGCGGACGTGATTAAAACTTACGTGCGGCTCGGCTTGGGAATCGGCATTGTCGCCAGCATGGCCATCGACCCGAGGGAAGATCACGATCTCGTCGTGATCGATGCGGAACATCTCTTCCCCACGCACACCACGTGGATAGGATTCACTCGGGGTGGATTACTGCGACGCTACATGTACGACTTCATGCAGCTATTGGCTCCGCATTTGAACAAGCGCCTCGCGGATCGGGCGGCGCAAGCGGAGAACCAGGAAGCGTTCGATGCGCTGTTTGCGGATGTGCAATTGCCCACCCGCTAATCGGAACGATCTACTCGGTCCACCGCAATTGGGCGCGTAACCCACCAAGACATTTAAATGTAGGTACCTGCCTCGGAGAGTCCCGGAAAATATTTGCACCGCTGTCACGGAGAAGAATATGGCGCTGACACCTGACATCACCAATCCTCTTGGTCCCGGCATTCTTCCTATCGTCCTTGCCGACCAACGCTTCGGGCAACGCGGTTACTTGTGGGGTAATTCCGGCGGCATTTGGTACTGTTTTATTAACCCACAGAAATTGAATTTCGATATTTGGCAAAAGGAGATCGCCGGCTGGTCGTTGGCGGTGCCGATCATTTTGGGCGTGTTAGCTGGCTTGATCACCGGCAATATCGGCATCGGCATTCTTTGGGCTTTTGAATCTCTTGTGCTTCCTCTTTTGATCGTAAAGCACTATGCAAACACCGGCGAGGCGCAGAATGCGCCGGTGGTGACGAACGGCCCGCAAATGGAACTGCCGGGAAATATGCAGTTCACGACTGTAGCCGCTATTTCGGCCACGGTCGTTTTAGTCCCCACGGTGGCGGGCGGCATCATTGGAGCATTTTTCGCAGGGATTACTCTGCCGGTCATCGGAGCGGTACCGGGATGGGTCATTGGTGCCCTAGGAGGGCTATTGACCGGGGCGAATCTCCTTGGGCTGTTCTTGTTTATTTTGGGCTGGCTTGCGACGCCTTTTGGTTCTGTTTTTGGTCTGAGTTTTACGGAAACCAAAACTCCTCCCGTCGCGTCAACTTACCATTTTGGTCGTAGCGGTACCGGATTCGCCGCGCACAAGATCGGGCCGCTTAATCCTGTGGGGCTGGTTCCGGGGTCCGGAGGGTTGACCGCCATGATTGTCGGGGGTTCTCCGGCAACGGCACTGGTGGCGGGTAGTTTGGTTGGTAGCATCTACACCAGCTTAGTGTGGAGTCCGCGACCTGTTGTCACTTGGGGTCTAATTCCATTTGATGCCACTATCGATGGATTCATTCTTCAAACGCTTGAATCAGCACCCACTCTCTATGATGGCGCTCCTCCTCAGGGAGGGCTCATTCTTGTTGCTGGCTCCGAAGCCTGGGGATCTGCTGAAACAGCCGCCTTGATCGCCGCCGGAGTGAAAGATTGCGTCGCAACCGACGGCAGCCAATCCGCGATGCTGGGCTCTCAAAGCGACTGGGTGATCGGCGATCCCAGTATTTTTAATTTCGGCTCGTATCGAGATCCCATTCAGCGATACGGATTCAAGGCAGCATAAAGAGACCTTCGGTCCGTTCTCGCTCCAACATAGACGCGATGACTGTTCCAGGGATACTCACCCGCGGTTGCGACATCACCCCGTAAGCGCAAATATAAATAGCAAAGATCGAACTGAGTATGAAGTCGATCGATGACCCAACCCTTACGGTGCGAGCAATCTTTGCGCGCGTACTCGTCGTGGCGGTAGAGCCATGCCCACACCGGGCCAGGACACGCTTTCCAACTATCTGCTAACCCGCCTGCGCCGCCCGTTCGCGTTCCAATGCTCTCGCTAGCGCCGGACGCGATAGATGTCGTTCCGCATACGCGTTCAATGTCGGCTGAGTAATTTCCAAACCACGCCGACGCGCCCACTCGAGCGTGTTCGCCAGCAAAATGTCGGCGACGGTGAAGGAATCGCCGACGATAAATTCGCGATCGGCCAGTCCTTGCGTAAGCACGGCAGCGGCGCGGGCGAATTCCCAAGTGGCCGTCTCTACAATTGCCGGAACGCGCATTTTTTCCGGGAGAGCGAACTGGTGTTTCGACATCGTCCAGAGCGGCTGCTCGAGTTCCGTCAGCGCGAACAAACACCACTGGTGGAATTGCGCGCGTTCGGCGCCGGCAGGAGGAGGCGTGAGTTTTGCCGACGGAAATTTATCGGCGACGTACATGCAAATGGCGCCGGATTCAGTCAGCGATAGATTGCCGTCGACGAACGCGGGGACTTTGCCGCCCGGATTGATGTCGAGAAAGGCGGCTTGCCGCGCCTCTCCCTTCAGCAAATTAACGTGCACGTAATCGTACGACGCACCCGCTTCTTCCAAAGTCCAGACGACACGCGCGGATCGCGTGTTGGGAAAGCCATAAACTCGCATGTAACTACCCTGTCCTATTCCCAACTGGTCCTATTCCCAACTGGCCTTATTCCGAACCTGACCTTATTCCGAATCGGTGCCGTCGTTGATCCCTTCGAACAACGCGGTGGAAAGATAGCGTTCCGCCGTATCGGGCAACATCACCAGAATGACTGAACCTTGCGGCGCCTTTTCCGCGACTTTGAGGCCTGCCGTGAACGTTGCGCCGGATGAAATGCCGCAGAAGATTCCTTCCTGTCGCGCGAGTTCGCGGGCAGCTTTGATGGCGTCTTCATCGGCGACCGGAATGATTTGATCCGCGACTTCGCGATTCAAAACCTTCGGCACGAAATCGGGCGTCCAACCTTGAATTTTGTGCGGCTTGAATTCACCGCCCGAGAGCAGCGCGGCACCCGCAGGCTCGCTGGTAATCACCTTGATGCCGGGCCGCGCTTTCTTGAGCATCTCGCCGGCGCCCGTCAGCGTGCCGCCGGTTCCCCATCCCGTCACCCAAAAATCCAATCGCTTGCCGGCGAAGTCGCTCAGGATTTCCGGGCCGGTGGTGTTGCGGTGATACTCGGGATTCGCCGGATTTTCGAATTGCCGCGCGAGAAACCAGCCGTTTTTCTTCGCCAGCTCCTCGGCCTTCCGCACCATGCCGCTGCCGCGCTCGGCGGCTGGCGTCAGAATCACCTTCGCGCCGAGCATGCGCATGATCTTGCGGCGTTCCACCGAAAACGATTCCGCCATCGTCGCAACGAAGGGATACCCTTTCGCCGCGCACACCATGGCCAGCGCGATGCCAGTATTGCCGGAAGTGGCTTCGATGACGGTTTGACCCGGCTTCAGTGTGCCGCTGCGTTCGGCGTCTTCGATAATCGCTATCGCCAAGCGATCCTTTACGGACGAAAGCGGATTGAAGAACTCGCACTTCGCATACATCGCCACGTGCTTCGGCGCGAGTTTGTTGATGCGCACGATGGGCGTGCGGCCGATGGTTTGGAGAATGTTGTCGTAAATCATTTTGAAAACCCCTAAGAAAAAGCCGCTAGCTACTAGGCTCTAGTCGCTAGCCAGAATTCGAACAAGAAACACCGCGATGCTCACGCCCGCTCCTTCAACCACTGCGCAATCGTCGCCGGTAGGTCTTTCGATTTCGAGCTAACGTAAATGCCAATGTGGCCGCTCGATACGGCGTGCGTGGTGAAATCGCGGGAGTCGACCAATTCCTGCAGGCAAAGCGACGAAGCCGGCGGCACGATGTGGTCCTGCGTGGCGTAGATATTGAGCACTGGCATGTTTACTTGCTTGAGGTCGACCGGTTTGCCGCTTACGGAGAGCGTGCCGTTCTTGAGTCGATTCTCTTTGTAGAACCAGTTGGAGAATTGCCGGAACATTTCGCCGGGATTGTCCGGGCTGTCGAAAATCCACTGTTCCATGCGCAAGAAATTCTCCACCTGCGCCGGGTTGCCGGCGATGTCGAGGAAGCTCACGTACTTCTGGCTCATCAAGCGAAACGGCAACAGCGAGAGGAACACGCCGTTTAACGTTTCGCCGCTGACGTTACCGAACTTGTCGACCAGCGTATTCACGTCGACGTGTCGCACCCACTTCGAAATCAAGTCGTTGGGCGTATGGAAATCGACCGGCGTCACCATCGTGATCAGGTTCTTCACGCGCTCTGGATGCTGCGCGGTGTAGCACAAGCTCAGCGTACCGCCCTGGCACACGCCGACGAGATTGACCTGCGCTTCGTTGCGAATGCGCATGACTTGCTCGACGCAGTGATGCAGATAGCGATTCACGTAGTCGTGCAAGTCAAGATAGCGATCCGAGCCGTCCGGCGAACCCCACTCGATCAGAAATACATCGAGACCTTGATCGAGTAAGCCGCGAATTACCGACCGATCGGCTTGCAGATCCATCATCGACGGACGGTTGATGAGGGCGTAGCAGATCAGGATTGCGGGGCCTGTCTTTCTAGCTTCGCCGAGAACACCGTACCGGTACAACGTAACCTTATCTTCCGTATACACCGTCTCGCGCGGAGTCGCTCCCGGCCCGACATGCCGAGCATCCGCAAGCGCATGTAACGCGCGTGTCAACTGTTCGCGGTATTTTTGCGCGTCATTGCGCGCCTGCGCGTCGGGGATATCAAAGAACGGCATTAACGCGGATCTCGGCGATTGCTTTCGGGACGGCCATCTTTGGCGCTTGCGGCTTGCTCGAGCTGTTCGACGCGTTCACGCAGATCCTTTAGGCGCTTATGAACCGAATTGAGTTCCGCCCGCGTCGGCAAATCGAGCGACTTCAGAAAATTTTCAGCAATGGTTTGTTGTGCGGCGCGCACGCGCATGCCGGCGTTAACCATTTCGCCCTGCAGGAGCCCGAATACTTCGCCACGCGCTTGTTGCGCAAAGGCTTGCTCGCCGCATTCGATCCACAAATCGTAGAGGCGGCGCGAGTCGCTGACGGTATCGCCCGCTTGCGCGAGCGCCTGGGTTTTCTTTGCGAGTAATTCGAGCGCCTCCGCGTGAATCTTCGCGATTGCCGCCGTCATCTGCGCGGCAATTCGCTGGTAGTCGCCCACCGCTCGCGCCAATTCCTGCGCATGCTCATGATGCTCGCGGAAATATCCAAGGGGTGCGAGATCGAGCCAACGACCGAAAGGTTGACGGTTCGATTCGCTCGTGGAGCCCGGCAGCGTGGCGCCAAACAACTCGAACATGGCGTCGCCCGCGCCGGCAAGAAACCCCGGCCCTAGCTGGGACAATCGCTGCGCGAGTTCGCGCGCCTGCGGAGACAACCCCTGCGCGACCGTTTGCCAGAAAAAATTTGCCGGATCTTGCGCGTTATTCGTCTGCTCAAAACCGGCTTGATGCGAAACAGCTTGGGAACCCGCTTGGGCAGCCGCCGCCAACCAACGCTCAGTGAGTTCGCGTTGTGAGGCGAGCCAGTCGGTAATGGGATCGCTCATGGGAAACAACGGCCATTCTGTGGGTTGGTATTGTGCCTGATCGTAGCGCCGTCGCAGCCGGGTTTCATCATTCCCAATCGTTGGGAGGGTATGACGTTGGGCGAAACGAATAGTATTGGAGCGGAGTGCGTCATCCGGCCTCCGCCCTCTCGCATCCGCCGCTATACTTGCAAGCTTATGCCAGCTGCAACCAAGTCGATAAAGATCTGTTTTGTCGCATCCGAAGTCGCACCCTTGTCGAAAACCGGCGGACTCGCCGACGTCTCCGGCGCGCTGCCGAAGAAACTCCGGCTGCTCGGTCACGATGTCCGAATAGTGACTCCGTTGCATGCCGCGATCGACCGCTCGCGGCTTCTGCTCCGGCCGGTGCCCGAGGTCACTGACGTACCCTTGGCGTTAGGCGCGCTCGAATATCGATTTTCGCTCCTCGAATCGGTATTGCCCGGGTCCGAAGTACCGATTTATCTGATCGACTGTCCGGCGGTGTACAACCGGGCGACCATTTACACCAACGGTCCCGACGAGCATTTGCGTTTCCTCGTATTCCAATTCGCGACACTGGAAGCATGCCAACGACTCAAGTTTGCGGCCGACATCCTGCACTGTAACGATTGGCATACGGCGCTCCTGCCCTTGCTGTTGAAAACGGTGTACGGATGGGACCGCTTGTTCGCCGAAACGCGCACGCTGATGTCGATACACAATATCGGTTATCAAGGCCAATTCAGTTCGAGCACATTGGCACATGCGAAGCTCACCGAGCATGCGACGTCGTTGGATGGAGCGGATCTCGCGCAAGGAACCGTCAACTGGCTGAAAGAAGGGATTCGCCACGCCGATCGCGTCGCCACCGTAAGCCCGACGTACGCGCGCGAAATCTGCGGGCCCATCGGCGGCCACGGTCTCGACGGTGCATTGGTCGCACGCGGCGATCAGATTGCCGGTCTCTTAAACGGCGTGGATTACGACGACTGGAATCCAACGTCGGACGCTCTGCTGCCGGCAAGGTATAGCCCCGATGCCTTGTCGGGAAAGCACACGGTGAAACAAGCGCTGGTCCGCCGCATGCGGCTTCAGGTAAGCGATGCCGCCCCGGTCATCGGCATCGTTTCGCGATTGACTCCGCAAAAGGGATTCGACCTCCTCTTCGATGCGCTGCCCGAGATGCTCCAACAGCGCGAATTCGGGCTATGCATTCTCGGCAGCGGCGAAGTGCGTTACGAGGAATTTTTTTCCTCCTTGAGCGCGCGCTTTCCCGAGCGTGTCGGCTTTCAAAAAGGGTACGACGAATTACTCGCGCATTGGATCGAAGCCGGCAGCGACATCTTTCTCATGCCATCCATGTACGAGCCCTGCGGGCTCAATCAAATGTATAGCTTGAAATACGGCACGGTGCCGATCGTGCGACGCACCGGCGGCCTCGGCGATTCGGTGCAAATGTGGGACGTAGCGACTCAAACAGGCACCGGCATCGTATTCAACGACTTCGACGTACCGGCGATTCGCTGGGCCATGCACACGGCGCTCGACCTCTATAAAGATAGAACAGCCTGGACGAAGCTCATGCGTAACGGCATGGCCATGGATTTTTCGTGGGCGCGGCAGGCAACCGAGTACGCGGCGCTTTATCGAAGCATGCTGTTACGCGAATAAGAAACGTCATCGCTTCGCGAAATCGACGACGCCGCCTTCGTTGAATTTTATTTTTGGGCTAAACGGCATATCCACCGTCACGGTTCCGCTCACGGCGTATTCGATCTGCGTCCGATCGGTCCCGGAGAGGCGCGACAGTAACCGGCCGATGCTGCTCACGAAATTCGTGCGCACCGGCAGCTCGAACTCGCTCGTTCCGTTGGCGGGAACGACGAACGGCGCGGGGGACTGCCCCTCGGCGAAGCTATCCCCCTCGAGAAACAACTTATAGTCGAGGCTCTTGATCGGCAACGCGCGTGCATTCGGATTGTCGACGCGCAGACGCACGCGAAACATCTGACTGAATATGTCGGCCGAGGTCATGTTGGCAGCAATGACGGTTACCCGCGGTGCCTGCAACTTTCCGGTTGTCGCACAACCGAACAGCAACAATGAGCAAGCGAGTGCGCCGACTACAAAAGCGCTCGGACGAATACGCAATCGAACAGGCCAGTACTTGGGCCTATGCATAATGAATCCCCCGAATGAACCCCTGCGGCGCGACGCCCGCAGCTTACTTCACGCGCAATTTTGCCAGCATTTCGCGGGTCGCGAGCACGATTCCTTTTTCGGTGATGTAGAAGCGCCGAGCGTCGTCTTCGCGATTGACGCCGATTCGAGTGCCGTCGGGCACTTCGGCCGCCGTATCGATGATCGCGCCTTTTACCGTGCAATCTTGCCCGATTCGGACATCGGGAAAGAGCAGCGACCGATCGATAAGCGTCCCCGCCTCGACCCGAACGTTGGTGAACAGCAGCGACTCGCGAACCGTCGCTCCGGAAATGATGCATCCCCCCGAGACCATCGAGTCGACCGCAATACCGCGACGCGACTCCTCATTGAAGACGAACTTTGCGGGCGGCTGCTGGCGCTGGAAAGTCCATATCGGCCACTGCTCGTCGTAGATATTGAGTTCGGGATTGACGCGCACCAGTTCCATATTGGCTTCGTAGAAAGCATCTACTGTACCGACGTCGCGCCAGTATTGTTGCGCGCGCGTCCGCACGTCCTGAAACGGATGCGCGAACACGCGGAGGTTATCGATCGCCTTGGGAATGATGTTTTTTCCGAAGTCGTGATTGGTACCGTCGCTTCCCGCTTCCTGCTCGAGGAGCTTGTAGAGCAGTTTCGCGTTAAACACGTAGATCCCCATCGATGCAAGCGACAAGTGTTCGCGGCCCGGAATGCCGTCCGGTTCGGCGGGTTTCTCCGCAAATTTCACGATGCGCTGCTGTTCGTCCGCCGTCATCACGCCGAATCCGCGCGCATCTTCGCGCGGCACTTCCACCACGCCGACCGTGATGTCGGCTTTGCGCTCCACATGGCGCGCGATCATCGGGCCGTAATCCATCTTGTAAATGTGATCGCCGGCAAGCACCAGCACTAAACGCGGACGGTGCAATTTGATGATTTGCAGATTCTGGAACAGCGAATCGGCGGTGCCGCGATACCAATGGTCGCCCAGCTGCTGCTGCGCGGGAATGACTTCGATGAACTCGCCGAACTCTCCTCCCAGAAATCCCCAGCCGCGCTGAATGTGTTTGATCAGCGAATGCGCCTTGTACTGCGTCATCACCGAGATGCGACGGATACCGGAATTGACGCAGTTGGAAAGCACGAAATCGATGATGCGGAATTTTCCGCCGAAGTGCGTCGCCGGCTTGCAGCGATGATCCGTCAATGCCTTAAGCCGCTCTCCCCGTCCACCCGCCATGACCACGGCAAGGGTGCTATGCGTCAAGCGGCTGACGTATCGCCGCGTGGGAACGCTCTGCTGGAATGGTGCATTGAGGTTGTTTTCGGGCATGATTCAAACAGTATCATGCTGTCAGAAAAGGCAACACTACAAAGATGAGACGATTTTGGTTCAGTCTTCGACTACAGCTGCTCGGATTCGTTGCATTTTCCTGCGGAGCGCAGGCTGCGGATGCCGCAGACGGCATGAATGCATCAGCGCGGTGCCTTGCCGACGGCCAGGGTTACTTCCGTGCACGCCTTTCGGGCTCCATTAATTCGGAAATAAATTGGCCGAATAGCGGGACCGATTGCACCGGCGCCACCCGCCCGAACGGCGGCGTGCGCATCCGGTTCAGTCACGCGTTCGGGGAGAAGCCCCAGAAGTTAGTCTTTCTATTTGGCATTCGCGAACTCAAGGAAGGGCAGTCCGCTCGCAACTTGGCCGTCAACTTAACCATCATTCGCGAAGGCGTCGGAGAATTCTTCGGCACGGCGGGCGATGACAAATGCTCCATCGACGAATTGCGCCAAGAAGCCATCGCCGGCGTTCCTCGCCGTAATCGGAGTTATCGCGTCATCGCGCGCGGCTTCTGCATGCAGCCTGCGCCTTCGCTGCGCGGCAAGGGGTCGGTGTTGGTGACGCGATTCGATTTTTCCGGTCACATCGATTTCAGCGAAGAAGACGATGCACCCGATACGCTGCTGCTGCCTAAAGAAATCTGACGCGCAATGAACGCACGAAATGAACTCAAGACCCCGCCAGGTTGTCCATTGTCCATGAAAATAATCATTCGATTCCTTTGTTTGGCGATGCTTGCGGCGATTGCAGCGGCGGATCCCCTGCCACCGCCCCCGCTATCGCCCCCACTATCGCTAGACACCTTTCCGAAATCGGCGCTGCAGATAGCAACCCCCGATGCGCGCTTGCACCGCTTTAACATTTGGCTCGCGGTGGACGATCCGCACCGCGAACGCGGCCTCATGTTCGTGAAGGAGTTGCCGCCGAACGCCGGCATGCTATTCGTCTACTCGTCGCCCCGACACGTTTCGATGTGGATGAAGAACACGTTGATTCCGCTCGACATGCTCTTCGTCCACGCCGACGGACGAGTGTCCAGCATTGCCGCGAACACCAAACCTCACTCGTTGGATATCATCGAGTCCAAGGACGAGGTCATCGCCGTGCTGGAACTCAAAGGCGGTACCGCAGCGAGCTTGAATATCCGCAAGGGCGCGATGCTCATGCATCCCGCGTTCGGCACGGCGCCGAATTAGAGCGGCACATAGAATCGCGTCTTCTTAAAAGCGATTTAACGGGCGCTTCAATCGCCATCCGCTTCTTTAAGCGCGCGCTGCAGCTTCACCTGCACGCCGCCGCGCGCGACCTCGGCTTGCAACCACTGATCGATCTCTTTGAAGAATGACGATCCCCGTGGCAGCAAGATTGCCTTCGCCGTATTCGTCATCGTGCCGCTCATCGTCCGGCAGAGTTCTTTGTGACGGCGCGTTTGCAGCTCCACCTCGACACCGTCCGTAATCATGACGTCCGCGCGACGGGCGATGATCTCGTCGAAAATCGTTCGATTGTCGGCATGCACGATGAGTTGGGCGTTTTCGATGTGCTCGCGCGCGAACTGCTCGTTGGTCCCGCCGGGATTCACGATGACCTTTACCTGCGATTTGTCGATATCGGCCAACGCCGCAAACTTGGCGCGGTCTTCGCAGCGTGCGATCGGCGTCTTGCCGTCCAGGTAGTAGGCCGTCGAGAATTCCGCGCGCGCGGCTCGTTCGGGGGTATTCGATATTCCGCTCATCGCGACGTCGAAGCGTCCCATCTGCAAGTCATCCATTAGGGTAGACCATGTCGTCCTCACGAAACGCGGTTGAAGCTCCAGGTGATTGGCCAGCGAAACGCCCAATTCGATGTCGACGCCCGAAAGTTCGCCCTCGCGCTCAAGGCTAAAAGGCGCGTAGTCGCCGGTCGTACCGATGCGCAACACGCGCAGCCGGGCAATGGGGTCGATAGTTTGCGAAGTGGCACGCACGTCGTGCAACACCGTGCGCAGTTCGGCGAGATCTTGCGCCGTGACGCCGGCAAACGATGCCATGTGCCGCAGCGATCTCGATATCTCCTCGGTAACGGCGACCCGTGACAATTCCGCGCGCGCCCAGTACAACGCGGCAAGCTGCTCGCTGCCGATGGTGTCAAGTAGCGGACGAAGATCCGTCTCCAAATCCCGAATTGCACGATCGGTCGGAAAGCCTTCGTTGCGCCATGTTTCGAAGAGCGCCGTTTGAACGGCTCGCGCGATCTTGATCTGCGTTTCGAAGACTCGCTGCACGGACTCCGGCGTCAAGCCAAAATACGGCGCACGCGCCGCGGCGTTGGCGACGACCGCACGCTCGCGTTCTTCGTCAAACACCGGACGCCGATGCGTCCATTTCCACGCGGCAACCTCCGGCATCAACGACAGTCGGGCATCGATCGCCGCATAGACACGCGCGACGTCGTCGCCCGGATCGGCAAAGCGAGATGCGGCGGCGGCAATGCCGCCAAACGCGAGAAAGAACGCGACGCCGATCAAGGCGTCGCGCAACCTGTGCACTTTTTTCAAGAGACCCCGCCTCCGGGAACCGGAGGCGAGAAGATGCGGCAGACAGCGCCGCCTGGCAAGCGCTAAGGCGCGAATTCCGTATTTATTTAGCTATTGGGCGTCTTCTCGTCGACTAGCGCTTGCCGAACAAACGTTCGAAGAACGACGGCTTGAATCCGTCGACCTGCAAACCGCCCACTTTCGGCAACGTGATATCGGACAAATCGAGTTTCAGCACGGCCGCTTCTTCGGTACCCATCAACAAGGTGCGCGGTTGTTCGTTATGAGGACGGGACGCAGGGGCGCGTTGCGCCGCGGGGGCGTTGCGCTGCGTCGATACGGCAGAAGAAGTCGCTGAACTCATCGCTTTAGTCTCCCAAGTCTTAATTTCTAACGAGTCACAATGGGTACGAGCGCCGACGCTAATGGAAGCGCTGAAATACCGCACGTGACGGAGTTCACGTTGATGTATTCCCGGAGGGTAAAGCCGCGCCGTTACGCGATTGCGTCTGAATTATGACGACAGCGTTTTAGCGTTATGTCTGGACGCTGTCGCGACGGACAGACGTGGATAGCGCGGATCGCGCACGCGTTATCTGAGCTACCGGCAAGAAAATCAGCAACGCGATTCTGTTTTTTGTTTTCTTTCTACTCTGGCTAGCGGCTAGTAGCTAGTTGCTCGCGCAGCGAACTACGCCGCCAGCGGCAATTCGATTTCTACGATCAATCCTTTGTCCGGCGCATTGCGCGCGCTGACGCGACCGCCATACACAGTCACTACGCGGGCCGCAATGGTCAAACCTAATCCACCTCCGGTGCTGCCGCGATCGTTGGCGCCCGGCACTCGATGAAAAGGCTCGAAGATCTTCTCCAGTTCGTTTTCCGGGACACCGCAACCTTGATCGCGAATGGTGACCACAGCCTGTTCCGACCGGACTTCCAAACCTACATCGACGCGCGACGCATTTTCGGTAAATCGAATGGCGTTGCGAATGACATTTTCGATGGCGCTGCGGAGCAATTCATGATTGCCGAGCACCTCGACATGCGGTGTCGGCGTAAATTCGACGGTTTTGTTGTCGGCGCGCGCTTCCAAGCGAGCGTCGTCGACTACTTCCGACAAGAGATGGCCGAGTTCGATGCGCTGACGAATCACGCTCGGATCGTCGGTGGCCAGGCTCGACAGCCGTAGGATTTGTCCGATCATCGTGTCGAGACGTTCCGTTTCGCGCTCCATGCGGTCCAACTCGCGCGCGATATCCGCGCCTTCGCGCCGCGCCAAACTCAGCGCCACGCGCAAGCGCGCAAGCGGCGAGCGCAATTCATGCGATACGTAGCGCAGCAGCGTTTCCTTGGCCGCGAGCAATTCGCGCAGCCGTTCGGCCATTTGGTCGAAGTCGCGCGCGAGCACGCCCAACTCGTCGCTGCGGCGCGTGATATCCGGCGCAACGCGGGTATCGAGATGGCCTGCCGCCAAGGCGCGAGTACTGGCTTGCAACGACGCGACCGGCCGGCTTAAGTACCGCGCCAACCACCATGAAATGAGCGCGCTGACGCTCAAAGCGATCATGAAACGGAACACGTTCTCCTTCGGCGCACCGAGCATGCCGAGCGGCGACCAACTTTTGTAGCCGAACAGAAAGGTATAAACCGCGCCGTCCGGACCGACGATCTGCGGTGTCGCACGCAATGGATCGGGAATGAGCGGCGGCGGATTCCCGTCGGCGTCGGCGAGGAAACCGAGCGCGGACATGCGGCGCACGCGCCGTTCGATGCGTTCGAGAAGCGGACGATGCAGGATGTCCACGCCGTGCATGTCGATGACATACGTTCGTATGCCTAGGCTCATCTCGTTCTTCCAGGTTTCCCGAGTCCAGTCCTGCAATGCCGGCAGTCCGCCGTTCTTCAAAGCGACGAGCGCACTGTCGGCCACGTCGCTTGCATCGATGACTTGAATCGTGCGCACCCGTTCCATCGCAAAATATTCAGTAAGCGCGATGCCGGCAACGACGATCAATCCCATCGCCAACCAGAACGACAGGAAGATGCGCAGAAAAATCGAGTGCATGCGCGACCTCGCTAGGAGGCAGAGGTATCCGTCGGTTGCACGTCGTCGTCGAGCGTCTCGGCTCGGGTTTCAGCGTGTGCAGCTAAAACATAGCCGGCGCCGCGGATGCTTCTGATTTCGGGAAGCCCCGCCTGGCCAAGCCCTAATTTGCGGCGCAGGTTGCTCACGTGCGTGTCGATGCTGCGGTCGTACGGCGTCAACTTTCGACCCAGCACTCGTTCGGTCAATCCTTCGCGGGATTGCACTTGTCCCGCCGAGCGCATCAGCAATTCCAGCACTCGGAACTCCGTGCCCGTCAATCTCACGGCTTTTCCGGAGAGCGTCACTTCGAGAGTCGCCGGGTCGAGCCAGATCGGCCCGACGGTCACGGGTGCTGCCGGTTGCTCGCTATCGCGCGACGCGAAGCGGCGCAATACCGCACGAGTACGGGCGACTAATTCGCGAGGATTGAACGGCTTCGCTAAATAATCGTCGGCGCCCAATTCAAGACCGACGATGCGATCGACGTCGGCGCCGTGAGCAGTCAACATAACGACCGGCACCGACAGAGTTCTTCGCAAGCGGCGTAACACGTCGAAGCCGTTCAGGGACGGCAGCATCACGTCGAGAATGATCAAGTCGTAAGTCTCGGTGCCGAGCTTAGCGAGGGCTTCCAAACCATCGCGGGCGATGGTCACGCGAAACCCTTCGCCGCCCAGATATTCGGTCAGCATTTGGCCCAATTCGCGGTCGTCGTCGACGAGCAGTAGCGAAGGCATCGTGGCGCGGTCGGCTTGCATAATGGCGATCGAGCTTTAAGGAGTAGAAGCGGATTCTTGCCCAAATCGGAATAACGCGAAAGCGCGCAGGCGTTTTTCCGGCGCCATCGTAGAAGCGTTTTGCCCCTTTTTGCAATTCTTTGCCAATGGCCAACGCTTTCATCCCGATTTGCGACTCGCTGCGATTCGTGACCTATACATAGCTTTTAGGGGTCCCGAACTGTATAGTCGGCACGCTTTCATTGCTTTTATCCGGTCAGCTCCTTCACTTGTATGGTTCCTGCCTCTCCGGATCGCGTCATTCACGCGCAGGCCGGATGAGGTTTCCTTAAATGTCCTTCGATACGCTCGGGCTCAAGCCCGAATTGCTGCGTGCGCTTAGCGAACGCGGCTACACCACCCCTACGCCCGTTCAAGCACGCGCCATTCCGGAAATTCTGGCCGGCCATGATTTACTGGCAGGCGCGCAGACCGGAACCGGCAAGACAGCCAGCTTCACCTTGCCGATTCTGCAGCGGCTCTCGGACGCGCAGACCGCTCGCAAGAAATTTCCGCGCGCTTTAATCCTTGTGCCCACTCGCGAACTTGCCGCTCAAGTCGGCGACAACGTGCGCACCTACGGCAAGCATCTGTCGATCCGCACGTCGGTCGTATTCGGCGGCGTCAACATCAACCCGCAAATCGATGAATTGAGTCGCGGCACGGACATCGTGGTCGCAACGCCTGGACGCTTACTCGATCATGCCCAGCAAGGCACGATCGATCTCGACTACATCGAGGTGCTGGTGCTCGACGAAGCCGATCGTATGCTGGACATGGGTTTCATTCACGACATCAAGCGCGTTCTAAAACTGCTGCCTACTCAGCGTCAGAACCTGATGTTCTCGGCAACTTACTCGGACGACATTCGCCGCTTGGCGCAAAGTTTTCTGCAGAACCCGGTCGAAGTGGAAGTGGCGCGGCGGAACACGGCGGTCGAGTCGGTGGAACAGATCGCCTACCAAATCGATAAAGACCGAAAACGCGCGCTGCTTTCGCATCTCATCCGCGACGGACAATGGCAGCAAGTGCTCGTGTTCGCGCGCACCAAACACGGTGCGAATCGGCTGGCCAAGCAGCTCGAAACCGACGGCATCGCCACGGCCGCCATTCACGGCAACAAAAGCCAGAATGCGCGCACCAAGGCGCTTGCCGATTTCAAGAGCGGCAAGATCGTCGCGCTCGTTGCCACCGAAGTCGCCGCACGCGGCCTCGACATCAAAGAGCTGCCGCACGTGGTGAATTACGAATTGCCGAACGTGGCCGAAGACTACGTCCACCGCATCGGCCGTACCGGCCGGGCCGGCGCCACCGGCATCGCCGTATCGCTGGTCGCGAACGACGAACTCAGTTTGCTCAAGGGAATCGAAAAGCTGATTCGCCGACCGATCCGGCGCGAAACGCTGCCGACGATTTCCGTCGCACCGGTCGTCAAGACGCCGCCGCAAACGGCCCCCATGCAGCAACAAAACCGTCCGCGATCGCCGCAGCAACGTCCACAGCAGCATTCGCAATCCGCACGTCGGTGGCACAGCGCGCCGCGCGGATCGCGTTCAGCGAGCACGCGGGGTTAACCGCAAGAGACCCTCACCCCAGCCTTCTCCCGCAACTGGGAGAGGGAGTAAGAAACACCTCTCCCGGTTGCGGGAGAGGGCATTCCCTTTCTGCCCCGCGATTCCTACTCCCCCAACACTCCGTACTTAAACAACGGATATTGAAACTCGCGGCTGTCGCGAATTTTTTTCGCAACGGCTTCATGCAGTTCCTCGTTCCAAGTCGACCATCGATCGATGAAGGCATCGGCGGCTACACGGTCGCCGTCGTATTGAATCTTTAACACGGTTTCGAGCAGTTCGGTCACCGCTGCGGCATAGCGGTCGTAGTGAATCATGATGGCATCGTTAACCGGTTCGATTTCGAACACGCCTTTGTCGATGAACCAATTGAACTGCATGAGTTGCATGGTGTTGTAAGCCTGCTCGCGCCGCGGTTTTGCATCCTGAAACATGCGGTTGATGCCGCTGGCGTACACCGACACCATGTCGTGCTCGGAGTAGATGCCCGCTTTGTGCAGGAGCGGCGCGGCGAATAGCGACACCAAATCGGCTTTCAACTCGTCGTAGGTGTCGGCGGATGATTGCAACGCGACATCGAGCGAACGACCGCGACGATCGCGATCGACGCCCAGGTAGTGGCCTATCTCATGCCACAGCGTGCGATTGAGTTCTCCTTCCTCGGTGAAATCGCTGTCGAACGGCGACGCCATTAATGCTTTCCAGATAGCTTGCGAATTGCTGAAGAGTTCCGGGTTGCGGAGAATATTGGCGCGCACCAAGATCGTACGGCCATAGCGTTTCGTAAACAGCGGGTCGTTCGGCAACGCCGTCGCCGTGTTGCGCCCTCGGGTTTGACCGAAATCGGCGATGACGTCGTAGACGCCGATAGCAAGCCCGCTGCTGACTTTGCGATGCTGCGGCGACGGCAGCGCATCCTCGATTTCCTGGAGGTCGCGCACCGCTTCGCGCAGTTTCTTGCTGGCCGCTTCGTCGCGCTTCAGCAAGCTCATCGACATGAACGCTTTGGCGCCGAAGAGTGCGTCGTCGTAGGTCTCGTAGGAACCGATTTGCGCATTGAGACGCTTGAAATTGCCGGTCACCCAGGCTGCATCGCCGCTTTCGTAGTCGTCGCTCAGTAAATCGCGGGCACGATTGCGAAGATAGCGGGCGAACTCCGCGTCGCTGCTTTCGACCGCGCGAGCGGCATGATTCAACCGCTGATAGACGCGGGTAATCTCCGGCGCCCAGCGTACCGACTGCGGCAGGCCGTAGAAATACGCCGAATCGTCCGTCATACGAAGCGCCTCGAGCCGGCGCCGAAGTCCGGGATGCAAGATATCGATGGCGGGATACTTCGAAAGAATTTCGATGTCGCGCTTCAGATTCTCGCGAGTTGCACGACGCACCACGGTGCGTTCGCCCAGCACCGATTCGCGTTCTTCCGGATGGGCGAGCAGGAACGCCTCGATTTCGTTGCGATCCGCATCAAGGGGATAAATGTTTCGATTCGGCGTTTCCGGTTGCACCGGTAGAAACGCTTCGCGCCGATTGTCCGGCGTGGTGGCAATGGGACCTCTGAACAGACGATACAGATCGAGAAGCGCCTGCGTTTCCTGCGGCCGGCCTTGTTTTGCGCTTAACTCGACCAGCGTATCGAATGATTCCAGAGCCTCCGGATGGCGCGCGTCTTCGTAAATCCGTTGCAGCAGCTTGCCTGCTTCCACCAATTCCTGCAGAGCACGCCGCTCGCCTTGAGACAAATCGCCGAGCGGCGGATCGAGCCGCACGGTTTTGGTGAGATCGAGCACTTCCGGCGTCCGTTCCGGCGGCCAATACCCGGGAGGCAACTCGTCGGCGGACGTGAACGATACCGAACCGATCGCAATGACAAAGGCGGCGACAAATGAAATACGCATTCCTCTAAGAGTACCGCAAAGCCATGCAGGCCGCTGCCGGTGCGCAGAGAGTTTTTTACGGCCGTTCGGTTACGGCCCAATCGGTATTGGGCAATTACTTTCTTGCGTCGCCCTTAGCGTCACCCCTGACGGGATTTTTAGCGTCGCTTTTAGGATCGTCGGGGTTGCCCGTGGAGATGAAACGGCCAAGTCGCTGCATTTGCAGGGTCAATACACTGTCGACCAAGGGTGCCAGTGCCGTTAAGGACTGGGAAGAATACCCGCCCACGGTGTAAGTCACCGAAATCTTGGATCCGCCGCCGGCCGATTCGATGTCCCAAGTCAAAACTCCGGCGACGGCCAGTTCTTGCAGCGGTCCAAGTGCGCCGCTGAGGCGCAGCGATTTCGGCGGCCGTGCATTGATCACCGACATATGTTCGACGCCGTTGTACATTCCCCAGCGCTCGCAAAAACAACCGCCGACGAACGGCTGCAACGATAAATTGCGAGCATCGCCCGAGTAGGTATGCTCGGGATCCCACCACCGCC
The DNA here is from genome assembly GCA_964597495.1 of uncultured Steroidobacteraceae bacterium. Lineage (GTDB taxonomy): Bacteria > Pseudomonadota > Gammaproteobacteria > Steroidobacterales > Steroidobacteraceae > CAZQYC01. The sequence goes on from CAZQYC010000021.1 coordinate 36,964, forward strand.
CTACGTCGGACAAGGCGCTCCAGGCGGCGGGCGGCGGCATCGGCACGTTGACGCTAGAGGTCACCGTAAATCCCAAGTCGGTCGCCGACACGAGTTCGGCCTGAACGGATTGAGCGAATGCGACCGTCCACATCGTCATCGCCGCCCCAATCACGCGAATCCGTCGACCGGTGGAAAGAACTCGAAACGAGTGCACCATATGGCCTCCGCACGTAGCCACTGACACGAATATGACACGAATCTGACGTGAGTTCAGGCAGGCATAGTATCCTCGTTCGATGTCGATCGTAAGGCCGGATCCCCGCATCGAAAGACGTCCCGCCGCGATCCTATTCCAACTCGACGAATGTTATGCGCATCGGAAAAATCGGCAAACGCTTCGTTCTCGGCATCGGCGCACTGACTGGAGTGCTCGTTGCCGCCATCGGTTTCATTTGGTTTGGACCCATTGCGATTTCCGACAAGGAAATGCTGCTCAATAAGTTGATCGGCCGAAGCATCGCGGCGCCGTCGACCACTACCCTGCGAACGCAGTTGCGAGTTCCTGCCGGCTTCCAACTCGACCTGTTCGCCGACCATTTAAGCGGCGCGCGCATGCTTGAGGTCACCGGCGCCGGCGATGTGCTGGTGTCGATACCGCGCGCAGGTCAAATCGTTTGGCTGGAACGCGACCGGAACAACGACGGGCGCAGCGATAGCCGGCATGTTCTGATGGACGGCCTCAATCGACCGCACGGGCTCGACTTGCACGACGATTATTTGTTCGTCGCCGAGAATGATGCGATCGGGCGCGTGCGCCTCGATAAAACGCAGAGCAAGCTCGACGGCCAGTACGAACGCATCGTCCAGGGACTCACGGGCAACGGCAATCACTGGAGCAAGACGGTTCGAATCGGACCGGATGGCTTGCTTTACGTGTCGCAGGGATCGACCTGCAACGTTTGCATCGAACAGGATCCGCGGCGTGCTGCGCTGATGCGATTCCGAGCGGACGGGATGGACGGACAGATCATCGCCACGGGTTTGCGTAACAGCGTCGGCCTCGATTGGTCGCCGTGGGACGGCGCATTGTACGCCACCGAAAACGGCCGCGATTTGTTGGGCGACGACGTACCCAATGAAGAATTGAACCGTATTGTTCCCGGCGGCTTTTACGGCTGGCCGTTCGTGCACGGCTTTGGCGTCGTCGACCCCGAGTTCGGCACCGATCACTTCAGCGCCGATCAAGGCGCACGAATCGCGAAGTCGATTGCGCCCGTGCATGGCTTTCGCGCCCACAACGCACCCCTGGGTTTTCGCTTTTTACGCAAACCGCCGCCGGGTTTCGAGCGCAGCGCCCTCGTCGCACTGCACGGTTCGTGGAACCGCTCGACGCCGGACGGCTACAAAGTCGCTGCATTGCACTGGGCCAACGACGGCAAGATCGAAGAACGCGATTTCCTGACCGGCTTTCTATCCGACAAGGGCGTTATCGGTCGCCCCGTGGACGTCGCCGAAGCGCCCAGCGCTATCTACATTTCGGACGACTATGCGGGCGCAATCTATCGCGTGACGTGGGAATGAGTTGAACTCGCCCGGATTCTCGCCCGGACTAACGCGGCGCGTGACGCCAATACAGAATCAATAGATAGCCGGCAGCGGCGCCGCCCAAGTGCGCGAAGTGCGCAATGCCTTGATTGCGCGCAAAGATGCCGAGGTATAACTCCAGTGCGGCATAGATCGCGACAAAAACTCTCGCCGGAATCGGTATGGGAATGGGAAACATGATGAGCCGTCGATCCGGAAAGGCGATGGCGAACGCAAGCAGAATTCCAAAAACCGCCCCCGACGCGCCGACCACCAAATACTTCGGCGCGATCCCTACCGCCATCGACACCAATTGAGCAAGCCCGGCGCCTATGATGCAAGTGAAGTAGTAAGCGAGATAACGCTTCTCGCCCATGCTGCGCTCGACGTCCGAGCCGAACATGAAAAGCGCCAGCATGTTGAAGATGATGTGGGGATACCAATTCGGAGAGTGCAGGAATCCATAGGTAACCAATTGCCACAACCCAAAGGGAGCCAAATTGAGCGCGGCCTCGCTTCCCCACGGCCACAATGCAAGGTAGTAGAGCATTTGGCCGCGAAAAAGCATCTCCATGCCGAAGACCACGACGTTGACGAGAATCAAAATGCGCGTGATGGGGGCTAAAACGGGAAACATAGAAATAGGAAACCGTTAAACCAATACGCGCTCGATGCCGCCGTCATTAGCCCGCGTCACGTACTGCGGCAGCCAATCCTCGCCCAGAACGTGCTTTGCGATTTCGACGACGATGTAATCGGCATCGAGATCGGCATCGTCGTTATACCGCTTGAGACCCTGCAAGCACGAAGGACAAGAAGTCAGTACTTTCACCTTCGCATTGACATCGTCGACGCGCAACCGTTCCGCGCCGGCGCGCATTTCTTGTTCCTTGCGGAAGCGAACTTGCGTCGACACGTCGGGACGCGATACGGCAAACGTTCCGGACTCGCCGCAGCAGCGATCGTTCTTCTTGATGGTTCCGTTCGCCTGCTCGTTCATCAACGTGTTGACGACCTTAAGCGGATCGTAGGTCTTCATCGGCGAGTGACACGGATCGTGATACATGTAACGCGTGCCGGTGACGCCTTCGAGCTTGACGTTCTTTTCCATCAGGTACTCGTGGATGTCGATGATGCGGCAGCCCGGAAAGATTTCTTCGAATTTGTAACCCTGCAATTGATCGTAGCAAGTGCCGCAACTCACCACGACGGTGCGAATGTCCAAGTAGTTCAGCGTGTTTGCGACGCGATGGAACAGCACGCGATTGTCGGTGATGATTTTGTCGGCCTTTTCGAAATCACCGGAACCGCGTTGCGGATAGCCGCAACACAAATAACCGGGCGGCAATACGGTTTGCACGCCGACGTGCCACAGCATCGCTTGAGTCGCGAGGCCGACTTGCGAGAACAATCGTTCCGAACCGCAGCCGGGAAAATAAAACACCGCCTCCGACTCCGACGTGGTTCGCTTCGGATCGCGGATCACCGGCACGTAGTGCTTGTCTTCGATATCGAGCAGTGCGCGCGCCGTTCGCTTCGGCAGCCCGCCCGGCATCTTTTTATTGATGAAGTGAACCACTTGCTCGGTCATCTTCGGCTTGCCGGTGGTCGCGGGCGGACGTCGCGTCTGCGACTTCGCCACGCCCGAGAGCAACGTGTTCGCCAGTCGCTGCGCCTTGAAGCCCCATTCCAGCATCACTTTACGGCTGAGCTTGATGGTTTCGGGATTGGTGGCGTTCAAGAAAAACATCGACGCGGCCGTGCCGGCGTTGAACCGTCGCTTCCCCATACGACGCAGTAAGTCGCGCATGGCCATGGACACATCGCCGAAGTCGATGTCGACGGGACACGGCGTTTCGCACTTGTGGCAGACGGTGCAGTGATCGGCCACGTCGCCGAACTCGTCGAAGTGACGGATCGACACGCCGCGCCGCGTCTGTTCTTCATATAAGAAGGCCTCGACCAACAGCGACGTCGCGAGAATCTTGTTACGCGGCGAATACAGAAGGTTGGCGCGCGGCACGTGCGTCGCGCAGACCGGCTTGCACTTGCCGCAACGCAAGCAATCCTTGATCGCGCCGGAAATCGAATTGATGTCGGAGTGCTGCATGATCAGCGACTCGTGACCGAGCAACCCGAAGCTCGGCGTGTACGCCTTGGCGAGATTGCCGCCCGGCAACAGCTTTCCGCGATTGAAACGCCCGTTGCCGTCGATGCGCTCCTTGTAGCGCCGAAATTCGCGCGTCTCGTCGTCGCTCAAGAATTCGAATTTAGTGATCCCGATGCCGTGCTCTCCCGAAATCACGCCGTCCAGACGGCGCGCGATCTCCATGATCCGTTCCACGGCGGCATTCGCCGTTTTCAACATGTCGTAGTGATCGGAATTCACCGGAATGTTGGTATGCACGTTGCCGTCGCCCGCGTGCATATGCAAAGCGACGAACACTCGGCCGCGCAGTACGCGGCGATGGATCTCCTGAATTTCCGCCAAGACCGGCGTGAACGCGTTGCCCGAGAAAACACTGCGCAGCGGCGCGCGGATTTCACGCTTCCAGGAAACGCGGATGGTACGGTCTTGAAGCAGATCGAATACACGGATCTCCCTTCGCTCGTCCAAACGGCGCTGCATCATGCCACCGAGTTCGTCGAGGCCGAGCGCGATCAAATTGAACTTCGCATCGCTCAACGTCCGATCCATGTTGCTGAGCAAGTAACTCCAACGCGCGCGCGTCGCGATGAGGAGCTCTTGCGCGCGCGTGCGACGGTCGCCCAGCAATTCTTCGGGCGGCAAGCGATCGACTTCCGCATCGTCGCTGCTCGCGAGCTTGAGCGGCCCTTGCAGATATTTTTCCAATTCGTCGAGCAATTCCAGCTTGTTCTTGATCGACAATTCGATATTGATGCGCTCGATCTCGTCGGTGTATTCGCCCATGCGATCCAGGGGAATGACGACGTCCTCGTTGATCTTGAACGCATTGGTGTGCTTGGCGATGGCCGCCGTGCGCGAACGATCGAGCCAGAATTTCTTGCGCGCGTCGGCGTTCACCGCAATGAAACCCTCGCCGGTTCGCGCATTGGCAATGCGCACCACTTCGGAGGTCGCGGCGCCCACCGCCGCTTCATCGTTACCGACGATGTCGCCGATCAATACCATCTTCGGTAGCGTTCCCCGCTTCGATTTCGTGGCATAACCCACCGCGCGTAGATACCGCTCGTCGAGATGTTCGAGCCCAGCCAAGAACACGCCTTGAGTCGTGTTGAGCCCGTCGAGATAGTTCTTGATCTCGACGATCGACGGAATCGCATCGCGCGCCTGACCGAAGAACTCAAGACAAACGGTGCGCGTGTGTTTCGGCATCTTGTGCAGAATGAAACGCGCCGAGGTGATGATGCCGTCGCAGCCTTCCTTCTGTACGCCGGGCAGTCCGCCTAGAAACTTGTCCGTCACGTCCTTGCCGAGACCCACCTTGCGAAACTTGCGACCTTCGATCGTGATGTGTTCGGTGCGCAGGACGCGAGCGTCGTTCGGCGGTTCGCGGCCGTCTTTCCACGTGAGGGTGAAGCTCGCGGCCGCGGCGTCGTGAATCTTGCCGCGATTGTGATCGAGGCGTTGCACGTCGAGCCAATTGCCCTCCGGGTCGACCATGCGCCACCACGCAAGATTGTCGACTGCCGTTCCCCACAGAACCGCTTTCTTGCCGCCGGCATTCATCGCCACATTGCCGCCGATGCAAGAAGCATCCGCGGAAGTAGGGTCGACGGCGAATACGAAATTAGCCCGCTCCGCTGCTTCCGACACGCGTCGCGTCACAACGCCTGCTTCGCAGAAGACGGTCGGCACTTGATCGGGAACGCCCGGAAGATTCGTCATCTCGACCTTGCCGAGCAATTCGAGTTTTTCGGTGTTGATAACGGCCGATAAAGGCGTCAACGGAATCGCGCCGCCGGTATAACCGGTGCCGCCGCCGCGCGGAATGATCGTTAAGCCAAGCTCGATGCACGCACGCACGAGCGCCGGGATCTCCAACTCGTGATCGGGCATCAAGACGACGAAGGGATATTCGACGCGCCAGTCGGTGGCGTCGGTGACATGCGAAACGCGGGCGAACGCATCGAAACGCACGTTGTCTTCGCGAGTGTGTCGCGCCAACAAGCGCCGGGCTCGTTTGCGCAGTGCGCCCGTCTGTTCGAAATCGCGCTCGAAATTGCGAACCGCAGCGCGCGCCGCTTCGAGCAACTCCGCCACCTTGCGACTGCGTTCCGGTACAGCTTCGTCACGGCGCAAGTGAATCTCATGCAACCGATGATGCAAAGCCTCGACCAACAGTCGCCGTCGTTTCGGGTTGTCGAGCAAATCGTCCTGCAAGTAAGGATTGCGCTGGACCACCCAAATATCACCCAGCACTTCGTACAGCATGCGAGCCGAACGACCGGTGCGCCTCTCTCCGCGCAACTCCTCGACGATCTGCCAGGCTTGAGGCCCGAGCAAGCGGATCACGATCTCGCGATCCGAAAACGAGGTGTAGTTATAAGGAATCTCGCGTAACCGGACAGGTTCGGCGTCTGCGTCAGTCGGCGGCGGGGGCAGAATGTCGGCCGGTTCGAGCGGCAAAGGCAGGCTTTTCAAGAGGGTAGTCCGGAAGACGCGAGAATAAGCGGGGCGAACGGGCGTTCTATTGTAGTGATCGCGGGCGCGTGCGTCGAATTCCTCCCTCGATTATTCACGTGCAGCCGTAGCGCGATCCCGCTATCCTTCGCCCCTTCCCAAGTCGAACCTACCGAAATCGAACATTCGTCCCTATTCGAGGAATCTATGCGCCCTCTAGTGATTACTGTTTTCGCCACCCTCGTCGCCGCCTGCAACACTTCCGCCGCTCCGCCGGCTGCGAAAGTGGAAACCGAAGAACAGAAGACGCTGTATTCGCTCGGTTATGCCGTTGCCGAAGGCATAAAGAGCTTTGAATTGACGCCTGCCGAACTCGAAGTCGTCAAATTGGGTTTCGCCGACGGCGCATTGCAGAAGAAAGCGGTCGTCGAAACGCAAACCTACCTGCCGAAGCTTCGCGACATGCAGACCACTCGCATAGCAGCGGCTTCGGCCAAATCCAAGGAAGCCGGCAAGGCCTTCATCGAAAAGGCCGCCGCGGAAAAAGGTGCGACCAAGTTGCCGTCTGGAATGGTGATTCAAACCATCAAGGAAGGAACCGGCGCAACGCCTGCGGCGACCGATACCGTAAAAGTTCACTATCACGGCACGCTTACCGATGGAAAAGTGTTCGACAGCTCCGTCGATCGCAAGGAACCGGCGACGTTCCAGCTGAACGGCGTAATTCCTTGCTGGACCGAAGGCGTGCAGAAAATCAAAGTGGGCGGCAAAAGCAAATTAATTTGCCCCTCCGAATTGGCTTACGGTGATCGCGGCTCGCCGCCGGTGATCGGCCCGAGCGCCACGCTGGTCTTCGAAGTCGAATTGCTCGACATCGTCAAAGAAAAATAGGGTTTCGTACATCCCGCCGTCGCGACGTTAATCGTCGCGACGGTCGGCTGCACTCAGATTAAGTATTCCCAGACGAAACTTAGTTCGTAAGCCGCTCAATGTGCAAAAGGCGGCAAAGAGATTCGCGTTAACGAATCTCAATCTCTTTTAATTCAGCTTATTCATCGACCCACCGCGGCCACCGCCCGCAAGTTGGGTATAGATCCATCCGATCCCGTCGCTGATCCTCTTCTCGAGAGGCGGACTCGAAACGCCGTTTCATCGTATCTGACCATCGGGGCACGACATAGCCTCGCCAAACGCTGCCCGCACGCTTCGTGGAGGATCTGGGAAGAATTGGCTCATCTCATTACGACGGTCGCCCTGGCTGTCGCCGAAGAAGAATGAACGGACAGAACTTCCGTGCGGCTGGCGCCCCGGGAACGATCCATGCTATATAACTGTCACATGACATGTGTGACAGTTATGTCACGAGCGGAAAATTCCGGAAAGACGCTTATGGTTCCATTCAAAATCAAACTGAATCCCGGCCAGTCCATTTTCGATCAGGTTTGCTTCGCCGCGACTCGCGCCATCTTGGCGGGCGAATTGAAACCCGGCGAGAGCTTTCCTTCAGTGCGTGCGCTCGCCGTGGCGCTGAAAATCCATCCGAACACGGCGCTCAAGGTCGTGCAGCATCTGGTGCAGGAACGCTGGCTAATCGTGAAACCCGGCCTCGGCACGTTGGTGGCATCGCCGCCCAAGGCGCGTTCCGGCGACCGCCGTCGCCTGCTGGACGACGATGTCGAAAAACTGGTGGTCGAAGCGATCCGCGTCGGCGCCACTCTGGATGAAGTACTGACCGCAGTCACAGAGCAGTGGCAACAGCTGCAGACACTGAAGGCGGTGTCGCATGGTGATTGAATCCCGCGGACTCCATAAGAAGTATGGCCGCATCGAAGCGATTCACGACGTGAACCTCAAGGTGCCGGAAGGTTCGGTTTTCGCGCTGATCGGCTCCAATGGCGCAGGCAAGAGCACAACCCTCCGCCTGCTGATGAACATCCTGAGGCCAGATCGCGGCGAAATACGGGTGCTCGACACGCCGTCGACTGCTCTTGGTCCCCGGCATTTCCAGCATATTGGCTACGTCTCCGAAAGCCAGCGAGTGCCGGCGCAGCTTTCCATCACCCAGTACTTCGATTATCTGCGCAGCTTGTATACGAACTGGGATAGATCGCTCGAGCAGCAACTGTTGCGCGAATTCAACCTGCCGCTCGCACGCAAGTTGAAGCATCTGTCGCACGGCATGCGAATGAAGGTATTGCTCATCGGAGCGCTCGCCTACCGACCGAAGCTTCTGGTTCTGGACGAGCCGTTGAGCGGCCTCGACCCGCTGGTGCGCGATGAAGTCGTCAGCGGCTTACTGCAACAGGCGCAGGACACCACGATCGTGATTTCATCGCACGAGTTGACTGAAATCGAGAGCTTCACCACGCATGTAGCGTTCATGGAAGGCGGCCGATTGGTGCTGCAGGACGCCATCGAGACGCTTCACGATCGTTTCCGGACCGTTACGGTGCGACTGTCGGCGGTGAAGAATTTGCCGTCCCCTTTACCGGAGAGTTGGCTGCTACCGGAGATCGTCGGGCACCAACTGCAGTTCGTCACTACCGCGTTCGAAGACGACCAGCACTTGTATCAAGACCTCGTCCGCCATTTCGGCGCTGTCACCTTTCAGGCTGAGCCCATGAATCTGCGCAGCATTGCGAGCGCGCTGATGCAGGACTTCAAGCGCCGCGCGCAACACTGAACCTTTGATATGCCCATGAACACCCCCTCTCTCCGCGTCGTCACGGCGGTTCTGAAAAAGGATGTCCAGAGTTTCTATCCGCTGCTGTTGTTGGTGGCGGCGCTGCAAGCAATTGACGTCGTGGTTGCGAAACTGGACCCGTGGCCGACGATCAATGTCTTTCTGCCTATGATGCTGGTGCTGGCCAATAGCATCTTGGTTCTCTCCATCGTGCAAAACGATCCGCCTGCTAGTTTGATCGACGACTGGCTGTGTCGGCCTCTGCCGCGTGGCGCGTTGGTGTTGGCAAAGCTCTCCCTATTCGCACTAGCGCTGTATCTGCCCCGCACTCTATGCACACTGACAATCGATCTCTTACAGGATCGGACCTTCGCAGAATCCGCGCTTGAAGCCCTGTTGTTTCGGAACTGGATCGGCGCCTTCGACATGTTGTATCTGCCGATCGTGTTGATGGCCGCGCTTTGCACGGCGACCGCAGTTCAGGGCATTGGCGTGATGATCGGGCTCTTCGTGCTGATCTTCGTCATTCCGACTCCGTTTGTGTCGCCGCCCGGTCCGGAAGACCTGGCGGTGGGTGAGGCACTGCTGGGCAATGGTATGCAGTGGATCGCCCTCTTCACCGCCAAGCTCGTCTTCGTTGTAGCCGCGGCGCTTTGTCTGTGGGCTGCCTATCGCCGGCGCAACCTGCTCGCGGCGCGCTCGGCTCTGGCCGGCGGAGTGATGCTCGGTCTCCTAGCGATATTTACGCCCATGTTCCTGCTTCCGTGGCAGAGCACGTTCGCATTGCAAGCAACGCTTAGCGGCGATCAACACGTGACCGCGCCAACGGACTACAGTCTGCGCAAGATACCTGCTTGCTTTCCCGCCGCGCGCGTCGGCGATCTTGTCAGTCAAGGCGGCAACATCAATCAAGTAGCGCAACGTTTCGGTGTGGAATTGTGGAGCGAGAGGCAACTGACTGCAGCGGGAAACGATGCCGTCATGTTCGTCACCCAAGTTCGAGCGCACGGCTTACCGAACGACTGGCGATTACAAGTGGCCTATGCTCAGGCGAAGATCCATGACAGCGAAAGTCCGCCCCTGTTGACGCTGCGTCCGGCACGCTATACGGCTCGCAGCATCAATGGACTAGCCGGTGAGACCATTGCACACGGCTGGTTGGTACCTGAAGCGGGGTTGCGGAAAATCACTGCGGCGGTGAAGCCCAAAGTTGATATCGACTATTCCGTCGCAGTACTCGCGCCCGCTTCCGCGAAGCTTCTCGCTGACGGCAAACGTCACTATTTATCGGGCATCGGTTACTGCGGCGCGACTCTCAAAGCGCTCGACAACAAAATCGAAGTCGATTGCTTCAGCGCTGGCCATCAGCCGGCCATGATCTCCGCGGAGCTGAACGACATACCAGCAAGTCGCGTGGATTCTGCACCCATCGACTTCAGTCCTTCATGGCTGCAGGCGTTAAGCGGCCAACGCGTGAAGCTCGAAATCCAGTCGCCGAATCTGGTCGAGTCTAAAGTCGTCACCGTTCATGCTTACTACGCACAGACTTTCACGACATTGCGCGTACCGAGCGAGGGCCTGCTAGGCGATAACCTCAGTGCCTGTCCGCTGCCATCGCCGGAAGCGGTCACGGCATTGCCGGTATCGAGCTGGAACGATCGTTCTCCGCATCAAAATAAATCGATCGCCATAGAGTCCGGCGTGCAATTGGAGGTGCTCGACTGGGGCGGCGACGGCACCCCTGTCTTGCTGATTCCTGGATTGGGAGCGACGGCGCACTCGTTCGATGAACTGGCACCGCTCTTGGCCAAACGCTATCGGGTGCTCGGCATCACTCGTCGCGGCATTGGCGCTTCTAGCAGACCGGACCATGGCTACAGCCAGGCAAGACTCACGCAGGATATCGTGCAGGTGCTCGATGCATTCGACATCAAGAAGGCGATTTTCGTCGGTCACTCGATCGCCGGCGACGAATTGAGCACGCTTGGCGTACGTCACTCGGAGCGGGTAGCGGGTTTGATCTATCTAGATGCTGCCTACGATCGCGGCGCAAAGACGTCCAAGCGATATCGTGAACTGTCCGCTGCCTTGCCTGATCAACCTGAAGCGCTGCCGGAGGAATTGCAGTCTTACGAGGCGCTGCGCGCGTATTTCGATCGCGTCGGTGCCGCCCCTCTGCCGGAGGGCGAATTGATCGCCACGTGGAACGTGGGCAATCGTTATCTAGTCGGTCGCATCACGGCAGATCCGCGCATG
>CAZQYC010000022.1:0-47126 GCA_964597495.1 uncultured Steroidobacteraceae bacterium
CGTTGCTTCCAAAGAACGTGAATTTGTCTCGACCCTCGACAACAATGCTCCCTCACTCACTAAAATTCGCAGTGCGGCGTGGTTGAGGAAAGTTCGAGCGGATTTCGAGCAACTCCGCAGGGGATGGCGTTACGTAGTCTCAACGCGCGATCGTATCGAGCAACGGGTGGTCGCCGTGACTACCGGTGTTCAGACACTGAATAACTCTATCCGTATCGGCATAGGCGAACCGGCAGCGAGGGCATTGGCGGCCGCGGCAGAGGAAGTGGGTTCGATTGCGCAGAAAACGAATAGCCGGATGAAGATGGCGAGTGTTGCCATCCTCGCATTGATCGTAATCATCGCTTTCTTCACCGTTGTCAGCGTGACGCGTCCGATCGCGCGTCTCCGGCTTGCCACCCACAGGCTCGCTGCCGGCGACGAAACGGCGCGGGCCGCTCGTGGCGGCACGCGTGAGCTCGATCAACTTGCGGCGGCATTCAACGACATGGCGGATCGATTGGCCGAGGCGCAACGCGCAATGCGCAGCGACCAAGCGAGGCTGGAAGAGCGCGTTGTCGAACGCACTCAGCAGCTGCGGCACCTTGCCTACCACGATACGCTTACTCAACTTCCCAATCGACGTCATCTCTTTCAGCATCTATCCGGGCTTCTGGACCGGGCACGAGGGGCTCGGCAGCGTGTAGCGCTCTTATTGCTCGATCTCGATAATTTTAAAACGCTAAACGACAGCCTCGGCCATCTATTCGGTGATCGAGTGTTGAAGGCGGTAAGCGAGCGACTTGTCAATGCAATCGGCCCCACCGGTTTTGCGGCGCGGCTAGGCGGCGACGAATTCACCGTGATTTGCGATACGAACCTCGATATTGCCCATCAAGCGGAATCGTTGCTGGCGCAGTTTCAGAAGCCATTACGGGTCGACGATCGCGAAATCATCGTGAGCGTGAGTATCGGCGCAGGCATATTTCCGGACCATGCGATGGATGCCGAGTCGTTGCTGCGCGCGGCGGATGCGGCGCTTTTCAAGGCAAAAGAGTTCGGGCGCAATCGCACCTGTGTCGCCAGTACGGAATTGGTTGAGCGGATCGGTGGACAGTTCAAGACCGAACAAGCCCTGCGTCGCGCCGCCCATTTAAACGAACTCGTGCTTTTATTTCAGCCGCAGTTGAGCTTGTCGCAGGGCAAGGTGAACTCCGTCGAAGCACTGATACGCTGGAAGCGCGACGGCGCGCACGTCTCACCGCTGGATTTTTTGCCGCTTGCCGAGCAGTCGGGACTGATCACGGAGATTACCGACTGGGTTCTCGAAGAGGCGGTGGGTACCTTGGCGAAATGGCGGCGTGGAGTATGGCCGGAGGCACGCGTCGCGGTGAATATCTCCGCCCAGCAGTTCATGGACCAAGCGTTCGTTCACAAGTTGCAGGGCCTAGTGACTCTGCACGATGTTCCACCGGCCAGCTTGGAGCTGGAATTGACCGAAACCGCGTTGCAGAGCGGAAACGCAACCGTCGAAACGTTGCGTAAATTGCGCAAGCTCGGGGTGGGCATCGCACTCGACGATTTTGGTGCCGGCTATTCCTCGCTCGCGTCTCTCGAACAGCTGGAGTTGTCGCGCGTCAAAATCGATCGTAGCCTCATCGTCAACGTTGACCAGGAACCGCGCTCGGCTTCCATTGCGCGTTCCATTATCGATCTATGCCGTTCACTCGATCTTGAAGTTACCGTTGAAGGCATCGAATGCCGGGAACAGTTTCGATTTTTACGTCAATGCCAGAACGTCGACGTGCAGGGATTTTTATTTTCCGGTCCGCTCGCTGCCGATGAAGTGATGGATGCATGTAACGCGCTCCCGGCACGGCTTCGGCAATTGGTTGCCGATGACGAGGCGGCAGCGCAGGCGCAACCCTCGGTTTCGGCCAACGTTCTTCGGTGGCGCAGTCCCCCGCGCGTTCGCTGAGAAGAAGACACCCGACGATTCGGGTCGGGTCTGCAGGCATCGCGCTTCGTTATGCAACGCTTTTGTGTAACTATTCGTTTCCCAGTTCCTATTTTGCATCGGAGACTCGCACCATGGCGATGGACGTTATCGACTACGAAATTTTCGGCGACGACATTCAATACGTCGAAGTCGAGCTGGACCCGGGCGAGGCGGCGATCGGCGAGGCCGGCGCCATGATGATGATGCAGGACGGCATCGAGATGGACACCATCTTCGGCGATGGTTCTAGCCAGTCGAATCAAGGCGGCTTGCTCGGCAAGTTGATGGGCGCGGGCAAGCGACTGCTCACGGGCGAGTCGTTGTTTACGACGATCTACCACAACGAGTCGAACGGCAAGCGTCGCGTCGCCTTCGCGGCGCCGTATCCGGGCCACATCGTGCCTATTAAGCTATCGGAGATCGGCGGCACGCTGATTTGCCAGAAAGATAGTTTTCTCTGCGCCGCTCGCGGCGTTTCGTTGGGCATTGCGATCCAGCAGCGTTTGGGAGTGGGCCTCTTCGGCGGCGAAGGCTTCATCATGCAAAAACTGGAAGGCGACGGACAGGTGTTCGTGCATGCCGGCGGTACGCTCGCGGTGCGCGATCTCAAGCCGGGTGAAGTCATTCGAGTGGACACCGGTTGCGTGGTCGGCTTCCAACCCAGCGTCGACTTTGAGATTCAATACGTCGGCAAACTTAAGAGCGCGTTGTTCGGCGGCGAAGGGTTGTTCTTCGCGACGTTGCGCGGTCCCGGCCGCGTTTGGGTGCAATCGCTGCCGCTCTCTCGATTGGCGAATCGCATCGTGCGTGCGGCGCCGGCGGCAGGAGGACGATCCGTCGGCGAAGGCTCTATCCTTGGCGGACTAGGTGGCTTGCTCGACGGCGACAACAACTAATTGCCAAGCATGCAGCGTGAACTATCTGCCTTGATTTTCGGTCCGGGCTTGCCGCCCGGCGGGATGCAGGGCGCATTGTCGATTTCGTCGCTCGGCGTCGAAGTAGTCGCGGGCGAACGTTCGCAGCGCGCCACTCTTTCTGACATTACTTTACGGGAAGTGGGTTTCGGCGAATTCGGTTTGGAAATCACGTGGACCGATGTCGGCGAGACGTGGGTCGCCCATGTCTTGGATTCCAAAGCGGCTCGGGATTTACTAACGTCATCTGCACTGGCTGAAATACCGCAAGCCAAGGCGCTGCAGACTAAGAAACGCCGCAACACGACCGGTCGTTCGATCGGCTGGACGCTGATCGCCTCGGTAGTTTTACTGCCGCTGTTGCTGCTGCTCGCGCTGGTGTTGAACGCCAATCGCATCGCCGGCTGGGTCGCCGAAAAGATACCGATTGAACAGGAGATGGAATGGGGCCGGCAAGCTTTCGAACAAATGCGCGGCCAGCTGAAGTTGCAGGATAGCGGTGCATCTTATGAAGCCGTGCAAGCCATCGGCTCGAAGCTCACGAAGGCCTCGAAGTACCGCTATGAGTTTCACGTAGTCGACGACAAGACACTGAACGCCTTTGCAATTCCGGGCGGGATTGTCGTGGTGCACTCCGGCCTGATCACCGCGACCAAGCGGCCGGAAGAATTGGCGGGCGTTCTCGCGCACGAAGTACAGCATGTCGAGCTTCGCCATTCGATTCGCGGTATGGTGAAGGACTTGGGATTGCGTGGACTCTGGGCCTTCGCCACGGGCGATCTCGGCGGCACGCTGGTCGGACAAGCCGCCCTTGAAATGACGAGCCTAAAATTTTCCCGCGACGACGAAAGCGAAGCCGATGGACGCGGCTTCGATGCGCTGGTGAATGCCGGCATCGATCCTTCCGGCATGCCCGCGTTCTTCAAGACCATGAGCGAACAAGCTGCTGATGCACCGGTCGCTTTTATCTCGACCCATCCCTTGAGCACGGAGCGGGAAACGGTGCTGCGGCAGCGAGTGGCGGAAACCAAGAAGACATTTGCGCCGCTCGATCTTGGGCAATGGCCGCCGCATTGAATTTTCCCGGCGGATTAGCTGACCAACGCGACCAGTGGGCGTCCGTGTCCCAACGCTTTCTACATTCCCCAGGACGCCCAGACGGACACCGATGAATCGGCGCCTGTCTCGGTAGAGACGGCCCGTAACGCGCCAATCGGTTCGATGTACAGCAAACACGACTTCAAATGCGGATCGCCGATAGTGGTCCACGGCGCGTGCTTGTGCAGACGCCCCTGGATTTCCACTTTGGCGGTGCCCGTGATGGCAATTTGAACCGTCATTTTCGCAGGCGGCGTTTGCGAGCCGATGATGCGGATTGAAACATCTTGGCCTACGGTGTCTGCTCTTGCGTTAGCCAATAAAACGTCGGCCGCCATGAGTGCTCCGGATCGGAAGAGTGAGGTTGCGTCGATGAGCGTGGCACATTCTCGACATGAAAATTGAACTATCGCTCCGCAAAGTGAGCGGTACGTTCGCTTTCTAGCCGCGCTCGTTCTCAACTTTCGCTGAAATACTCTCCCGGAGTGAGTGGCTGCAGCCGAATGAGCCTTGAATCCTCCACCGCCGCTTGCCGATGCTTGACCGCTTCGCGGTAAATCGGGTCACGAATCATTTGGACGAAAGCATCCACGCTCGGATATTCGGCGATGAACACGCGATCCCATCGCTCCGTCGTCGGCCCGATCAACATGTGTTCGAAACGACCGATCCAAAACTGCCGGCCACCCAACCGCTTGAACACCGGGCCGCTTTCACGCGCATAGGCGCGATAGGCCTCTTCTCCCGTTGCCGATCGCCCGTCCGGATAAGCCGCCTGCGGACGCAGACGCACTAAATTCAGCATGTGAATCACGCCGGGGCGCTGCATCTCCCGAAAGACCGTAAACTGCTCTTTAGTGGGATCGATGTATTGAGTCATGGTATTTCCAAAGAAAGAAATTTTATTTAATGAAAAGCAGCAGCCTATATGGAGGCTACCTATCTGGGAAGATTTCATTGACCGAGGATTAATGCCTTATGATTAAATCACTCCGTACGCCGGTTCGGGATGATGAGCGTAAGTCAGGAGCCGAGTAGACAGATCCCGCCTCTTCCAATTCGCGGCGGTTGGCCGCCCGACTCACGAAATCCTGCGTCTTTTGTTCGCGGCATATTGGCGATGTTAGCGATCAGAATCAAATGGCATACACGTTCGACATTCATCCTCAAGCTTTAAAGCGGCGATTCTCCGTATACGTTGTCGTGGCCCGAGGAGACGCTGAGACAGTGCTCTATGTTGGGAAAACCGGCGACAATCGAGAAGGATGTAATCCGCTCGTATCGAGGTGCGGTAACCATTTCTCGTATAACAAAGTTCACAGCCAGGTCAGAAACAAGATCGAGGCTCACGAGAACTGGAAGTACACATACGTATTCGATCATTTCGACGATTATTGCGATGACCTTGCCGAGCGTAGAGAGCGAATCGATCGGATTAATGAAATGGAGCGATGGTTGAATATAGACATTCAAAGAGCTATCGCAAACCAGTCTCGCGTGCGATTGTTGAATCCATATGGTTCCCGTGGGTATCGCAGTCGGGCCGAGATGGATAGGCGAGCGGCGTTCCGGACTCGGGACGCTCAGCAGAAAATGCAACGCATCGTCAGCGCTGTGGAGCAGTTGTTGCTAGCGAGCGCTAGTTGAAACCATGCCCGCGACATGCGGAGACGCACGCGCGTGATGGCTGGTCTTAGGCGCAACCTTAGAAGCTTGGAAAACATGCAACCTCACATTGAGATTAGACGAGCAACGATGAACGACTACGATGCCGTTTGCGCGTTGTTTCGCGAGCTTGATGCGCATCATGTTGAACGATTGCCCGACAACTTTCGCGCGTTCGAAGGCGTAGTTCGTCCAGTCGAGCAATTTCGAGAGAAGGTTTCGTCGTCTGGGAGGGCGTTTTTTGTTGCGGCATCTAACACGTCGATTATCGGCTTTGTCGATGTACAGCGAGATTCGAATCCGCTGCTCCCCATGTTCAAGGCGAAAGAATTTGCGCTCGTGGACAACCTCTTCGTATTGGCGGAATTTCGAGGAACGGGAATCGCTCAGGTGCTCTTCGCGCGCGCGAAGGCATGGGCGAAAGATTGCGGCCTATCGAGCATCAGGCTCAAGGTCTACGCAGCGAATATTGAGGCGAACCGCTTCTACCAAAAGGAAGGATTGATTCCATTTAATACGACCTTCGAGATGGATCTTTAAATATATTTTAAGCTGTGTGCAACCCTTTTGCCGACTGGGGCGTAACTTGATCAATCGGGATCGTGGTCAAGGTTTACTAGTCAATCGAGTTAAACGGAGACGTTTATGAAATTCGTTATGCGCACATTCGCTTCAATCTCCATGCTGTTTGGCGGTGCACTGCTCGCATGGGTGCTGTATGACGCAACCGAGGTGATGAAGTTTCTCGGCTTGCAAGTTCGGATGGACGAGGCCGGAGTCGCTTTATTGGGCTTATGCACGGGTGTTTTCTTAATTGCGGCCGGACTTTATGCGCGGCGGCGAATGCGTGAAGTGCCGGCGGCATCCTAAGAATTTTCTCAAGCTATTTGGTCGCCATCCAGGCTCGCAGTACTTCCGCCACGCTCCATGCCTGCGCAATGCAGCCATGCGGTGCATGTGGTTGCTCGGCGTCGAAGATTTCGCTGATCGTGCCGATGCCGCCGTCCGATAAATGATGTTTGAATGATCCGAGCAAGGCGTGGGCGTCGCTTCGCGGTCGGCCGACTTTGATCCACGCATCGATGAAGTGGCCGATCAGCCAGGGCCATACCGTGCCTTGGTGGTAAGCCGCATCACGCGATCTAAGATCGCCGTGATAGGTGTGTTTGTAATCCGGATGATCCTTACTAAGGGTGCGGAGCCCATAAGGCGTGAGCAGTTCTGCTTGTAACGTTGCGACCACTGCGGACCATCGGTCGCGATCGAGTATGGGATGGTCGAGCGAAATCGAGAACATCTGGTTGGGGCGTACGCTTGGGTCGTCGCCCGTGGGTCCGTCGATGACGTCGAGTAAGCACTGGCGGCTTTCGTTCCAGAACCGTCTATTAAAGGTTTGTTTTGCCTTGCCCGCAATTCGCTCGTACGTGGCTCGAAGCGCTTCGTCTTGAGTCCATGTGGACATCAAGCGCAGCGCGTTGTACCAGAGCGCCTGAATCTCGACGGGTTTCCCGCGACGGGGCGTAACCACCCAGCCGTCCACCTTGGCATCCATCCAGGTCAGTTGATAGCCGTTCGCGCCGGCCGAGATCAAGCCGTCGGCTTCATTCATATGAATACCGAATTTCGTGCCTACTACATGGTGATCGACGATCGACTGCAAGGTCGGCAGTAACTCGGCGAGCAGCGAAGCATCGCCGGTCGTTTTGAGATAGCGGTGCAAGGCGTGGAAATACCAAAGCGTTGCGTCGACGGTGTGATAAAGACCGAGACGCTCGCCTTCGGGAAACAAGTTCGGCAACAAGCCGTCCGCTACGTAACTTGCGAACGTTTGCAGTGTTGCCCGCGCTTCGCGACGACGTCCGGTGCACAGCATGAGTCCTTCAAGACTGATCATGGTGTCTCGACCCCAGTCGCCGAACCAGTGATAGCCGGCGATTACCGTTCGCAACTCATGGCCGCGTGCCTGCGCCAGGATCGAATCTTCGATGCGGCTTGCGGGTAAAACCAGGAATTGGTCGGTTGCATAGGCAAGCGCGCTGCCGAAGGTGTCGTCCGCGAATGCATCGCCCACGACCGCGGCAATGCGGCGCGGCTCGGCGGTAAAGGCGGCGGGAATGTCGAAATCGAGGCGTTCGCTGTTGTGCGTCGTCGCGACGAAGGCGATCGGTTCGCCGGGTAGAAGTTCGGTTTGAAAATAACCGAGACTCCGAGCGTGTTCTTCGTACTCGTGTCCACGGCGCCGTTCGCGGTGCAGCTCCTGATCGATGCTGTCGGGGTGCAAAACGAACCGGATCGGACCGGGCCGCATTGCGAGGCGCAGAACGAGCGGTGTGCTCTCCAGCGAAATTTCATGTCGATCCTCACGGATGGAAAGCACGAAGTTCGCATAGCCTGCCTTATTCAGAGGCGCGTCTTGCCGGCGAAAAGGGAAGTAAGGCCGTAGTTTCAACGTAGCCGCCGTTCCGCTCAGCAGCGCGTAACGAACGCATACGGAATTCTGCAAGTGCGGCATGAGCACCGATTTTTCGATCACGGTGTCGCCGATTGCGTATTGCCAGTGTGCGGTATTGGCTTGCAAGCGGAATGACTTCAGCCACGGCATGGGTTCGATAGCCGATTTTTTCGGCGGCAGGTTGCAGTAACCGAAGCGCGCCACCTGTTCGCCGGCGGTAATTTCCTCGCACACTCTCGAGATCATCAGGTGGCGACCTTTAGGATTGGTGAGATTCGGCAGAAACAGCCCGTGGTAACGGCGCGCCAAATCGCCGAGCAACGTGCCCGATGCATACCCGCCGAGCCCGTTCGTGATGAGCCATTCCTTGTCGAGCAGCTCCGTGGCGGAGTACTTACCTAAATCGATTTCTAAGTCGGTATTCATGGGCACGCACTTACGCTTGGGAGCGAATGGTGGAAGTGATCGGAGCTTCGCCAAGCAGAACGGCCGATTCGCCGGGAATGCGCCACCCGTTATCGGTTTCCGGCAGCTCCACGCCGCCGCCGCCGTAGGCGACACGTTCGCTGGACCAACGAAGCGACCAGTGCATTTCCGTCGATGGGGCGAGGAGCGGTTCAGGTCCGGGCTCGAGGTGAAACTCGGTGGACAGATTGACGACCAAAAGGCGATCGCCATGCTCGTCATTGAACCAGCGAAGCACGAAGGATTGGCCGGTCAGTACGGCACCGTCGAGCGCGCTTGCGTCCTGTTCGCGAATGACGGGGTCGTCGCGGCGCAATCGCAAGAGATCGCGGTGGAGTGCGACGCTTAAAGAATCCTGGGCCGCGCCGCGCCAATCCAATTTGCTTTTTCTGAAGGTCGACTCTTCGGCTGGATCGTCGAGGATAGCAAGCGCATCGGGCGTTGCGAGGCCGTCGAATTGCTGCAAGAACGTTCTGCGGCCGTCGCGAACCGCGGCGCGCAACTCACCTTCATGATCTGCAAAGTAAAGGAAGGGCGTGGCGGCACCGAACTCCTGGCCCATGAAGAGCATCGGCGTCTGCGGCGCCAACAAAAGCAATGCGGTTAAAGCACGATACCGGGCTGCGCCGGTCGACTGGTGCGAGCGTTTACCGTACAAGCTATTCGCTACTTGGTCGTGATTGTCCAGGAAGGTAATCAATGAACTCGCCGGCGTGCGCACTCGCTGGCCGCGCGGTTGCTTCTGCCAAAAATAATATTGTCCCTGGAAGAGAAAACCTCGTTTCGCGCACGAAATGAGTTCCTGGGCCGAACCTCGGTAGTCGCTGAGGTACGCTTGACGTCGGCCTCTTAAAGCAACCTGTGCGCTGTGATGAAAATCGTCATTCCACATGGCATCGATGCCGAACCCGCCGTCCGTTCTCGGTAGAAGCCGCGTTGCCTGTTGCTGTTCGTCTTCGGCAATGAAGAGGAGCGGCCGGTGCGTTGTCGCGCGAGCCCGTTCGACCAGCTCGGCGAGAATGTGCGGCTGACTCGAGTCGGGAATGTTGCTAGTTGCATCGAGTCTCAATCCGTCGAGGTGGAATTCGCGCACCCAGTAGCAGGCGTTATCGACGATGAATTGCCGTACGAAGGCGCCGTGTTCGCCGTCGACGTCGAAAGGCGTGCCCCATTCGTTGGTGCGCCGTTTGCAGAAGTAATGCGGACTGAATATCGGCAGATAATTTCCCGCCGGCCCGATGTGGTTATAGACCACATCGAGAAGGACGCCGATTCCCTCGCGATGTGCCGTATCGACAAAACGCTTGAACGCGTCGTAGTCGCCGTAACCGTGAAACGGCGCGAACAGATTGACGCCGTCGTAACCCCAATTGAATCGGCCGGGGAATTCGGCGATCGGCATGACTTCGATCAGCGTGATGCCGATCGACCGCAACCATGACAAGCGTTCGATAGCGGCATCGAACGTGCCGGCTTCGGTGAATGCGCCGATGTGCAGCTCGTAAATGACTTGCCCTTTCAGGTCTCTCCCGCGCCACGACGAGTCTTGCCAGCGATAGGCTTGCGCATCGACGACTTGCGAAGGCCCGTGGGGACCTTCGGGCTGGAATCTAGAATACGGATCGGCGTAGCGTTTTCCGTCGATCTGGAATTGATAGGTCGCACCCGTTTCCAAAGCGTCGATTCGCGTTGTATGGACGCCTCTCTGATCTACCTGCATGCGGACTTCGCGCACACGCGGCGTAAGGACGATCACGTCGACGCTCGCCGCTCGAGGCGCCCATACTTTGAATTCGACTCCCTGTCGGGTGACGGCCGCGCCGAAGATGTCGTTCATGGCAGCTAAACCCGTGCGCACTTGTCTCGGTTCCGCTTCATGCGATTCCATCGGATGCATCGGCAGTCCAATAAACGACGGCGATTGGAAGCTGCGTGAACAACTCAGCTGCGGTTATCTCGGGCGGTTCCACGCCATGGGAATCCAGCGAGACCTTACTTTGCGGCAACACGTTGAGTAATGTTCCGCCCTTCATGGACGCCGGCAGCGTGATTCGCGTATCCGACCATACCGACGAACCGATCGGCATCGTTCGCGTGCCATTCATAAGCGCTGCCATCCATCGGGCAACCACGACGATGACAGCGCGGTCCTTAAGCGGGCGGACGAAGGCACAGACGTGCGCCGCTTGCGTACCCTGCACTTCCAACGGTTCGTAACCGGCCTGCGCAAACAAGGCCACCTGTTCGCGGCGCAGTTGCAGCAGTCGCCAGATGACGAAGAATTTCAATTCGCCGTCCGCCCAGTGCTGGAGTGCTTCCATGCAGCGCGCCTGGTCGTTTGCCGTCTCATGCAGTAACCGTTCGCAGAGCGCTAGGCGACGCTCGAAATCCACGGCGCGCCGGTTGTCGGGATCGACGAGCGACAGTTCGTTGAGTTCCGATCCCTGATAAAAATCCGGAACGCCGGGCAGCGTCAATTTCAACACGGTTGCCGACAGCGCATTCAAGGCGCCGAAAAAAGCAACCGGCTCGACGATCTCCTTAAGCAACGCAAGAAGGCGGCGGCGGCGAGCCTTCGCTACGTAGCCGTCGATGAATTCGAGCACCGCCGCTTCGTAGGCGAGATCCGGATCGATCCATGATGTGCATTCCTTGGCTTCACGCACTGCCTTGATGGCGTATTGCTTCAGTCGATCGATAGTGGATTCGATGTCGCTATCGATGCTCATGGAGGCGGTGCTTATAGTGCCGATACTGGCGGGCCAGATACCGACGAGCGTTTGCAGGAGCAAATATTCGTCGTTGCGCGTCGGCGTAGGTTCCTTGTCCAGGTGAATGCGCCTGCTGCGGTTGAGTCGCGACATTTTCGCCGTGAACTGCCGCCACTGCCTCGGCAATTCGGTTAACGCACACAGCCGGTAGCGGACATCCTCGCCGCGCTTGCTGTCGTGCGTCGAGGTCGCCAAAAGAGTGTGCGGCCAGCGACGCGCCCGTTCCGCAATCGTTCGATGGAACGCGGCGGTGGAGACGCCCGCCACGCGCGGATCACCGCCGACTTCGTTGGCGGCGAGCAATCTGAAGTAGCGGTAGAACGCCGTATCCTCCACGGATTTGGCGTTGACGGGAGCGGTGACTTGCTGGAATTTACGAGTGAAATCGATGACTGCCGCGTGCCGTTCCGGATCGGTCGCCGTGTTCGGTTTGCAAAGCAACACGTCTTGGATGAAGTCGAAAATACTGCGATCCGATCCCTTGCCGCGCGCGCGCGCAGCGCCGACCGCCCATGAAATGGACTGCGTGTCGTCGGCGCCCGCGCCGCAATCGGTGATGTAAGTGCGATAGACGGGGAAAGCCGCGATCACTTCAGTCAACGCATCGCGCAAGGCGAAGTGCGTGAAATCCGCCGTATCCCGATGCGCATGAGCGATGCGATCGAGTTGCACGCCGAGCACGGCGATTTCCGCGGCCAGCGAGGTTCTCATCAGGAGTTTCTTGCTTTGGTAGACGAGCGTTCCGTACTCAGGCTGGCGGCGTATGAACTGTCGATAGGTCCATTCAAGCTGCGCGACGCCGCGATCGTAGGTAAGCCAGTTCGTGACGAGAGCGTTGAATTCGTATCCGGTCGTGCCTTCCACCGGCCAATCCTCGTGCAGGCGTTCGTGCGCGGCCAGAATCTTTTCGACGACGAGGTAACAATGTCGAAAGCCGGCATGGGTAGTCTGGTCGCGAAGCGCGGCAAGATACTTAAGCGGGTCGTGCAAGCCGTCGATATGATCGACGCGCAATCCATCGACGAGGCGATGGCGTACTAGGCCGAGCACTAGTTCGTGTGTGGCGGCGAATACGTCGGGGTTGTCGGCGCGCAGCGCGGCGAGTTGATTCACGTCGAAGAAGCGGCGGTAATTGATTTCGTCGCCGGCAACCTTCCAATAGGCGAGCCGATAGGGCTGGGCGTCGAGCAAGCGTGCCAGTGCGTCGAGTGACTTGGGTTCCCCAGTGCGTCCGTTCAACGCTGTCAGGGCGTCTTCTATCTTGTGCGAGAGTTCGTCGTTTCGCGCGCACAGCATGGCCAGCCGGTGTTTAAGTACTTCTTTATCCCGATAACGCCGATCGGATTGTTCCGGCGATATGTCGTTCCGCGACGGCAAGCGTCCGAATTCCTCGACGATGCTCAAAAAATCGGGGTTGTCGCCGGCCGAGTCCGTGAGCCCAATGCCGGCCAAAATTTGCGGATAGGATTGCGGATCGATCGGGAAACAATGCTCGCCGTAGTAAACGCAAAAGAAACCGCGCTCCTTCTCGAAACGGAGTTGAATGCGGCCGGCGTTGAGTTCGTCTCCGTAGCGACTTTCAAGTACGGGAACCAGTAGGCGATTGCGCATGGATTCGCGCAGCGGCGTCCAGTCGATATCGAAATACCGAGCGAATTTGGACGCGGGCCCGTTCTCGAGCACGTCGGCCCACCACTCGTTGCCCATGGTCATCACCGCCATGTGATTGGGCACGATGTCGAGAATGATGCCCAAGCCATGACTCCGCGCAGCGGCGGAGAGCGCTTTGAATTCCTCCAGCGTTCCTAATTCCGGGTTGATGGCGCCGTGGTTGATGATGTCGTAACCGTACGCACTGCCGGGGCGCGCTTGAAAAATGGGCGAGAGATACAGATGGCTAATTCCGAGCCCGGAGAGATACGGAAGAATTTTAACGACGCTCTGAAAATTGAATTCGCGCCGCAGTTGCAGGCGATAGGTTGCGCGCGGGACGATGCTCTCGGCTAATGCGAGCGGTTCGTCATCGTATGCCGGTTTGTCGGTCCTCGGTGCGACATTCATGTGATCTCTCGAACCGGCGTTTCCGCAATGTCCAGAATGGCGGCAATGCCTTCGCGCAGATTGCGTTGCGGCCGATCGGGTGCATCCAGCACGAACAAGGCGAGCGAGCGGGGCGCCAGCGGATAGACGTAACCGAATCTAAAGGGCCGTGGTTCGACATTCGACGGCTCATACGTGTCGATCAGTCCGAGCCACTGCGTGCCGCGCACCACTTCCGGTAGCATGAAAGGAGCATTTTCGTGATGAGCGTTGACGATCCACAGCAAGGTGGCATCGGAACCCAACTGCTTGATGCCCGTAGGCTGAGCGCGTCCGTCCAACAGAATGCCGAGGCAACGCTGGTTTTCGTCGCGCCACAGTTCCTCGGTCATCTCGGCGCCGGTGGGGGCGAGCCACATCACATCCTTCACGTCGAGTTCGGGGTTATAGGCGGCGGTGAGAAAACGTCCGCGATGCAAGATCGGATACTTCTTGCGGAGTGCGATTAGTTTGCGAACGAAATTGATGAGTTCGCTGCCTTCCGGTTTGGCGCGATCCCAGTTCAACCAGGAAATCTCGTTGTCCTGCGCATAGGCATTGTTGTTGCCGTGCTGGCTGTTGCCGAATTCGTCGCCGGCGCAGAGCATCGGCGTGCCCTGCGAGAGCAAGAGCGTCGCCAGGAAATTGCGCTTCTGCCGTTCGCGCAGTGCGGCGATGTCTTTGTCCTTGGTCGGTCCTTCGTGACCGTGATTCCAGGATCGATTGTTGTTGTGACCGTCGGCGCCATGCTCGCCGTTGGCTTCGTTGTGCTTGTCGTTATAAGAGACGAGATCGTGCAACGTAAAGCCGTCATGGGCCGTGATGAAGTTCACGCTCGACCACGGCTTGCGCCCGCGGCGATTGAAGAGATCGCCGGAGCCGGAGATGCGTGCGGCGAAATCGCCGAGTTGACCGCCGTCACCCTTCCAAAACGCGCGCACGGTGTCGCGATAACGATCGTTCCACTCCGCCCATCCCGGCGGAAAGTTGCCGACTTGATAGCCGCCGGGCCCGATGTCCCAGGGTTCTGCAATGAGTTTGATGACTGAGAGCACGGGATCCTGCCGACACGAATCCAGAAAGCCACCGCCCTCGTCGAATCCGTAGGATTCGCGCGCCAGAATGGTGGCGAGGTCGAAACGGAATCCGTCGATGCGCATTTCAGTTGCCCAGTACCGCAAGCTGTCCGCCACCATCTGCAAGACGCGCGGATGCGTGAGGTTCACCGTGTTGCCGGTGCCAGTGTCGTTAATGTAGTAACGCTTGTCGTCCGCGAGACGATAGTAGCTCGCGTTGTCGATGCCCTTGAAACTTAACGTCGGACCGAGTTCGTTGCCTTCCGCGGTGTGGTTGTATACGACGTCCAGGATCACTTCGATCCCGGCGGCGTGGAACTGATTCACCATCTCCTTCAGCTCTTTGACGGTGGAGGAGTGCAAGTAACGCGGCGCAGGAGCGAAGAACGCAATCGAATTGTAGCCCCAGTAATTGCGCAGCCCCTTGTCGATCAAATACGAGTCGTCGACGAAGGCGTGAATGGGCAACAGTTCGACGGTGGTCACGCCCAGTGTTTTCAGATATTGGAGACAGTGTTCGTGAGCAAGCCCGGCGAACGTGCCGCGCAAAACCTGCGGAACGTGCGCGTTGAGCTTGGTGAATCCCTTGACGTGCAATTCATAAATGATGGTTTCCTGCCATGGAACTTGCGGCTTGCCTTGATTGCCCCAGGTGAACGCCGAATCGATCACGCGGCACTTGGGTACGAAGGGTGCGCTGTCGCGCGTGTCGAAGGATCGATCGCCCTCCGGCGATCCCAGGGTATAGCCGAAAATTTCATCGCGCCAACTCAGCTCTCCGACCAATTGCTTCGCGTACGGATCGACGAGCAACTTGTTCGGGTTGAAGCGATGGCCTTCATCAGGGGCATAGGGGCCGTGGACACGGTAGCCGTACATCGTGCCGGGCTTTGCATTCGGAACGTAGCCGTGCCAGATTTCGTCGGTGTATTCCGGTAGCTCGATGCGATCGGTTTCCTCGCCGCCGATGTCGAAAAGACACAGCTCCACCTTGGTGGCATGTGCCGAAAATAGGGCGAAATTGACCCCGAGCCCATCCCAGGTGGCCCCGAGCGGGAAGGGCTTGCCTTCCTTTAAGCCGAATCGACCGACGTTACGTGCCGCGATATACCGCACGCGCCGGACGTTTCGTTTTGCGATGACTTTAAGAGCCTGCGTCGCCGTATAGGTGGGTTCATGCTGCCGGCTGGACAGATCGTCGACGCTATTGCTCGACGCTGCCGATGCCTTATGAAGCAAATCGGCGGCATTTGGAATTTCCACCTCGACGGCAAGCGCGGGCTCTTGCTCGGTGGCGTCGACTACTGCATCACGGGGTTCGTCGGTAGACATGCTGCATCGTCGATGCGCGCGCGCGCCGCGTAAATGACGCTCCGTACCAAATCGGAAATACGAATGTCGTTCAGCGCTTTCTCGAAGCACTGCTGAGTGATTTCGTCGTCGATGCCTTGATCGTCGTTGCGAGCCAACGCCGAATAGGCGGCGCCGAGAATGGACGTCGAGCTGGCCGGTTTACCGCGCAAAGCGCGCACCTGCCGGTTCAAGTGTTCCGCCGCTTCGATATGTTCGCGTGCGCGGTGCGCGAACGTGCTCGCCAGCGATGCGTCCGCTTTAGCGGCGGCCTCGCGATAGTCGTGCGCGCGATCGAGGGTGGCGACGATCAATTCGTTGAGCACATGCAACTCGTATTCTTGCGACTGTGTCATGGCGTCTCCCGGTTCAGGCTTGCAAGTTCAGGGGTTCCAAGGAAGTGGCGAGCGGCGGAGGCAAAGGCGACGGCGCGCGGACCACGCTTTGCGCCGCTCGACCGTCGTTATTCCGATTGCGTTCCGACAGCATGCAGTCGAGCGCATGGTTGACGCACGCGCGACCGTCGGCGGAAAGCGACTGCGACGATAGACAGTGTTTGAACTGAGCTTTAAGGGCTTGCTCGCCGCGTTCGACATCTTCCAGCAAATCCTCTTGGCGATTGCGCGTGAACGGTTCGCGGAGCGTAAGCAGGGTCGCAAACGCAGCGGCCAGTATCGAATGCGTAGTGGCCGGCTCCGCGCCGAGCTCACGCACGCGGGTTTGCAGTTGCTCGACGGCTTGCGCGCGCTTGTACAAGCGGCGTTGCAGCGTGGCCGCGTGCTGCTCCAGCGCAAACACGGCGCGTCGGCATTCGTCGACATTGTCGAGTACGCTGACGATAAGTCCGTTAAGTGCGCGCGCTTCTTGGATCGACGCGTCATTGATTGTCGCGTAAGAATTCGGCTCGGACACGAAAGTCATATACGACTCACCTTTTATTAGTATGCATTTGCATGATAGGCGCAAAAAACGGCTCTCAAAGCCGGAAGGTCGCCCCGTGTTAGTGTCGGAATCGGCTGTCAACGAAGTCCGTTGTTGAAAAAGCGCGGAGAAATTCATGCAAGTACGAAGTCTTCGGCGAGTCGGTTCTCTATCCCAAGATCGCCCCAAGATGACCGAAGTCGTTGCACGAATTCCTTATTGAGAAGGCGTGAATTCCCTGCAAACTGTCCGGTGTTTGCTTGGGTATCCGGCCTTCTTTCCTTTTCCAGTCATGCGCTTACTTTGGCGCTTGTTTTCGGCAGGGGTTGCCCCATTTCTGGAAGTCCTATCGCATAGTAAACTTTTTGTTTTACGTGATCGGCGATAGCCGCCGCCGGGAGTATCGATGTTGGAAATTCGTCGCAGCAATGAACGCGGGTTTGTCGATCGCGGCTGGCTCAAGTCCTATCACACGTTTTCGTTCGCGGATTACTACGATCCGAAGCACGTCGAATTCGGCCCGCTTCGGGTAATCAACGAAGACAGTGTGGCGCCGGGAGCGGGTTTCGCGACGCACGGACACAGCGACATGGAAATTATCAGTTACGTCCTCGACGGCGAACTGGCACACAAAGATTCGATCGGTAACGGTTCGACCATCGCGCCGGGTGACGTGCAACGCATGAGCGCGGGTAGCGGCGTGAGGCATAGCGAGTTCAATCCGTCGAAAGACCGGCCCGTGCATTTTTTGCAGATTTGGATTCAGCCGAATGTGCTTGGTGTCGATCCGGGATACGAACAGAAAAACTTCACTACCGCCGAGAAGCGTGGACGCTTGCGGTTGATTGCATCGCCGGAAGGTGCGGGCGGTTCCGTCCGGATTCATCAGGATGCTTGCGTGTACGCCGGATTTTTCCACGGAAACGAAACGGCACGCCATGAGCTAGGCAAAAACCGGCAAGCCTTCGTCCACGTGGCGCGGGGTGCTGTGAGCGTTAATAATGAGTCGTTAAATGCCGGCGACGGACTCAAGCTCATCGACATCGCCCATTTGGATATTGCCGGCGGCAGCAATGCCGAGGTCCTCGTCTTCGATCTGCCGAGTCGCCGATAAAGAAGCGTTGCCCTTGACGCCCAGCCTGCCGCCCGGTAATACTCCCGCCCCATGAACTCGTTTACGGCAAGCAAGAATTGGTGGCGCCTCTCTTAACGGAGAGGGGCTCGCCTGCATTAGCTAGCGAAATTTAGACCGAATGAACCCATCTCCGAGCTGCCGCCGGGATGGGTTTTTTGTTGCCCGTGTTTTTTGGTAAGGAGTTATTTTGCAACCGCTGTTTGACATTGCCGCCGACCTCGACACGCCGGTGTCGGCGTATCTGAAGTTGAAGCCTTTCAAACCGCGCTTTCTGTTGGAAAGCGTCGAGGGCGGCGAACGGCTGGCGCGTTATTCGTTTATCGGTTTCGGCGATTGTCTCGAAATCAAACTCGACGGCAAGGGACTCATGGTCGGCGGACAACTAAACCCAGTGCCCGCGTCGCAGAAAGAATTGCTCGATGCGTTGCGTTCGGCCCTTAAGACGGCGCCGCTGCCGCGCCCCGATATTCCGGGTGTACCGCTGCTGGGTGGGCTCGTGGGTGTGGCGGGCTACGATCTCGTGCGTTATTTCGAACGCTTGCCGAGCAAAGCAAAAGTGGTGGACCCAACGCCGGATGCGCACTATCTCGCGCCCTGCTCCATGCTGGTGTTCGACCATCTCACGCGCGGCGTTGCGCTGTTGCATGCAGGCAGCGAAGCCGAGCGTCTGTCGCTGCGCAAGGAAGTCATTGCCGCCCTGCGCGGTGGCTTGCCGGCGAGCGCCAAGCCCGCTATGTATTCGCCGCCGGAAGCGTCGTTGTCCGAGGCGGAGTATTGCGAACGGGTTAAGCGCACGCAGGAGTTCATCGCCGCGGGCGATGTGTATCAGCTTGTCTTGTCGTCGCGATTCAGCGGCCGCTGCCAGTTGGAGCCCTTCGAATGCTATCGCGCGCTGCGATTGCTCAATCCCTCGCCGTATATGTATTTCTGCGATTTAGGAACGCATCAAGTAGTCGGGTCGTCGCCCGAGGCACTGGTAAAACTGGCGAACGGTCGCGCACAATTGCGGCCCATCGCAGGCACTCGGCCGCGAGGCGCGGACCGCGCGCAGGATCTCGCGCTCGAGACCGAACTCTTGGCGGATAAAAAAGAGAATGCCGAGCATGTGATGCTGGTGGATTTGGCGCGCAACGATTTGGGACGCGTGGCCAAGGCCGGATCCGTGCACGTAGACCCTTATCGTGTGATCGAACGTTACAGCCATGTGATGCATATCGTCAGCGGCGTCAAAGGCGAACTCGCGCCGAATAAAGACGCTTTCGATTTATTTGCCGCTACGTTTCCCGCGGGCACTTTGGTCGGCGCACCCAAAGTTCGAGCGATGGAAATCATCGACGAACTCGAGCCGGTACGGCGCGGATTTTACGGCGGCACCGTCGGTTACTTCGGCAGCACGGGCGATATGGATCAAGCGATTACGATTCGCACGCTGGTCTTCAGCGGCGATACGTACAGTTTTCAAGCGGGCGCCGGCATCGTCGCCGACAGCGTTCCTATCAACGAGTACAACGAAGTGTTGGCGAAGAGCGCGATTCTGCGTAGAGCATTGAGTTTGGCGGGGGAAGGCTTATGAGCGCTCCGTCCCCTTTGATAATGCGGTCGACAAGGCTTTTGTTGATCGACAACTATGATTCGTTTACCTATAACTTGGTGCAGGCGTTCATGGTGTTGGGCGCGGACGTGTTGGTGCATCGCAACGATCAAATTACCGTCGAACAAGCGCGAGCGCTCAAGCCGACGCACCTTTGCATCTCGCCGGGTCCCGGTACGCCTTACGATGCCGGTGTCTCCATGCGGATGATCGAGGCATTCGCGGGCGAGTTGCCGATTCTCGGCGTGTGTCTCGGTCATCAATCGATCACCGAAGTGTTCGGCGGAAACGTGGTGCGCGCCGGCCGGCAAATGCACGGCAAAACGTCGATGGTGACGCACGACGGCCAAGGCGTCTTTGCCGACGTGAAAAGCCCGGTCGAAGTGGGCCGTTATCACTCGCTCATCGCCAAGCCCGAGACGCTGCCGCCGGTGCTCACGGTGACGGCGACGACGCCGGAGGGCGAGATCATGGGCTTAAGGCATCGTGAACTCGTGATCGAAGGCGTACAGTTTCATCCTGAAAGCGTGCTTACGCCGGAAGGCCCGACGATGATGGGGAATTTTTTGCGGATGAAGGGTGGGAAGAGAAATTAAGTAAATTCTGAATTTAGTCTTTCGTCACACCGGCGTATTGGGAATTGCTCCTGCATTCCCAGTATGACCTCCTTCCCTGGAGGCCTTAGGCCGGTGTCCATTTCTTTGATGCGGATGGATTCCGACTTTCGTCGGAATGACGCAAGGCTAATAAATCAGGCTTTTCTTAGCTTTGCGGTTTCTGAATACGGCACAGAGCAATAGATCAACCGATGACTGCACTTCGCGACACACTGGATCATCTGCTCAACGGCAAGCCCTTAAGCGAACAAGGGGCGGGCGAACTGTTGCTGGCGTTGACTGATCCGAGCACGGAGCCAGCGCTGGCGGGCGCGTTCCTTGCGGCGTTGCGCTCCAAAGGCGTGACTGCCGATGAAGTGCGCGGATTGGCGAAGGCGATGCGCAGTCTCGCGAAGAAGCCGATTCTTCCCGAAGGTTCGCCGCTCATCGACATGGTGGGCACCGGCGGCGATTCGTCTGGTACCTTCAATTTATCGACCGGCGCTTCGCTGTTAGTCGCGTCGACCGGCGTGCGCGTTGCCAAGCACGGCTCGACGTCGATTACCAGCCGCAGCGGCGCGGCCGACGTGCTGAAAGCACTCGGTTTACCAATTCCGTTGGATGAAGTGGCCGCGGGAAAATGCTTGTCCGCCACCAATTTCACTTTCTTTTTCGCGCCGCACTATCACCCGGCGATGAAAACGCTCGGACCGATTCGCAAGGCGTTGGGCGTGCGCACCGTTTTCAATATGCTCGGACCGCTCACGAATCCCGCCGAGCCGCCCTATCATCTGATCGGTGCATTCAATGTCGAAGCGGCTTCCTTGATAGCCGAAACGCTGGCGGGAATGAAGATCGAACGAGCGTTCGTCGTTCACGGCTCGCCGTCGTGGGATGAGCCTACTCCGGTCGGTCCATTCGAGTGCTTCGATGTGCACGGCGGAAAAATCTCGCGCCGCACGCGCGATGCAGCCGAATTCGGTTTGCCGTCGTGTCGCGCGGAAGATCTCAAGGGCGGCGAAGCCGCCCACAATGCCGAGCACTTGCGCAATGTTCTGGAGGGCCGCGATCGTGGACCGCATCGCCACGCTCTCATCATGGGTGCGGCGCTCGCCCTCGAAGTTTCAGGCAACGCGCGCACACCCAAGGAAGCTGCCGAACGTGCGGCGAATGCCATCGACAGCGGCGCAGCAAAGACCACGCTCGCGAAGCTGGCTTCATTCTCTGGCCAGTCGCTAGCGGCTAGTAGCTAGTAGCTATCGATATGTCCGGCCTCCTCACCGAAATGGCGCAATCGAGTCTCGAACGGCTCGACGCGGCGCGCGCGCGCGAATCGGAAGCATCGCTTTGGGCGCGGGCCAACGATACACCGCCCGCGCCCGCGTTGAATTTGTCGCTGGAGGGATTCGACCTCATTGCCGAATGCAAATTGCATTCGCCGTCGGCGGGAAATTTGTCCGGCAATACGACCGATGTCGAAAGCCGCGTCATTGCTTACGCGCAAGGCGGCGCCGCCGCGGTTTCGGTTCTCACCGAGCCGAAGCGGTTCGGCGGCGAACTTGCGCACTTGGAACGCGCCGCGAAAATTCTTGCGCCGTTCCACGTTCCGGCCATGCGCAAGGATTTTCTCGTCGACCCTTATCAAGTCATGGAAGGGCGCGTGGCCGGTGCCGGCGGCGTGCTCGTTATCGTACGCATGTTGGAGCCCTGTCATATTTCCGCGCTGCTCGACTGCGCGGCGATGTTGAAAATGTTCGTGCTGCTCGAGGCTTTCGACGCAGCCGATCTCGCGGTGGCAAGAGAAGTGCTCGCGGCGCGCAAGGGCCATAGCGAGCAAATTTTGGTGGGCTTGAATTGCCGGGATCTGCAAACGTTGGCGATCGATATCGAACGTTTCGGTGTGCACGCGAACGATATGCCGCGCGAATTCGCTGCGGTGGCCGAAAGCGGGGTGACCTGTGCGGCGGACGTGGGGCGCATCGTCGGGTGGGGTTACCGTATCTCGCTGATCGGTACGACGCTGATGAACGCACCCGAACCGAAAAAGCTAGTCAGTGATTTATTGGCTGCCGGTCGCGAGAAGGCGAAAGAGGTAGGAATGCGCAAGTTGCAGACTCTGCAGAGTCTGCGCGGATAAGTGACTCCGATGTGGATCAAGATCTGCGGACTCACGACGCGCGAGGCTGTAGAGGCGGCCATTGTCTCCGGCGTAGATGCAATCGGTTTTGTGTTTGCACCGTCGAAACGCCAAGTCAATGCACAACAAGCGGTGCGCCTGACAGAAGGGATACCGACCTCGGTATTACGAATTGCAGTGATGCAGCATCCTGCGCAGTCGTTGGTCGATGAAGTGCTTGCGGTGTTCAAGCCGGATATTTTGCAAACCGATTACGAAGATTTGCCCGAGCTGAAAATTAAAACAGGGCATGTCAAGTCGGTGGCGGTATTGCCGGTCGTGCGGACCGGCAAAGCGGTTCCGATGCCGTTGCCGTTGCGATTGCTGTTCGAAGGTCCGACAAGCGGGACGGGAGAAACGGCCGATTGGAAGCGCGCGGCAGAGCTGGCGAGGCAAACGCAGTTGGTCCTTGCCGGTGGATTGAATGCCCTAAATGTCGGTGAGGCGATCGCGAAAGTGAAGCCCTTCGGCGTCGATGTGAGCAGCGGGGTGGAGAGCTCGCCCGGCGTGAAAGACGCGAAGAAGATTTTGGAGTTTGTTCGGGTGGTGAAAGGAAGCATGCCCTCACCCTAGCCCTCTCCCGCAACCGGGAGAGGGGACTAGGAGTCCGCTTCCTTTTAGTTCGAGGGACGAAGTTTGACTCCCTCTCCCGGCTGCGGGAGAGGGTTGGGGTGAGGGTGATGATTTATAGTTTTGAAGTCGAGTCAGCCAAATGAACACAGCAGATGCCTCGTTGGATCTCAAAGCCTTGCTGGCCAAGGAATTGAGCGACCAGTATCCCGATGAACGCGGCCGCTTCGGGCCGTTCGGCGGTGCATACGTGCCCGAGACGTTGGTGCCGGCACTCAATCGCTTGAAGGAAGGCGTGCGCCGTTATCTTCGCGATCCGGCGTTTTTACAAGAGTTTCATGCCGAACTTAAGTACTGGATCGGTCGTCCGACGCCGCTAACGTATGCTGGCACCTTGTCGAAGAACTGGGGTGCGGACGTTTGGTTAAAACGTGAAGATTTAGCGCACACCGGTGCTCACAAAATCAACAATTCCATCGGCCAAGTGCTGCTGGCGAAAAAATTGGGCGCGAAACGCGTGATTGCGGAAACCGGCGCCGGTCAGCACGGCGTCGCATCGGCCGCTGCGTGCGCGCGCCTCAACATGCCGTGCACCGTGTATATGGGCGCTATCGATATGGAGCGCCAAGCGCCGAACGTGGGTCGAATGAAATTGCTCGGCGCCACGGTGGTGCCCGTCACGAGCGGAGATAAGACGCTGCGCGCCGCCGTCGATGAGGCGTTGCGCGATTGGGTCACCGATCCCAATGGCACGTACTATTGCCTGGGGTCGGCCATCGGTCCTCATCCTTATCCATATATCGTGCGCGAGTTGCAATCGATCATCGGCCGCGAGGCGCGCGAACAAATCCAAGCGCTGAGCGGCTCGCTGCCGGACATTGCCGTTGCCTGTGTCGGCGGCGGTTCGAACGCCATCGGAATGTTCCATGCATTTTTGAAAGATGCGTCGGTACAACTGCTTGGAATCGAAGCAGGCGGCAAAGGGAACGGTCTTGGACAAAACGCGGCGTCGATTGCATTCGGAACGCCCGGCGTGTTGCAAGGCTGCTATTCGCTCCTATTGCAAGACGAAAACGGTCAGATTCAAGAAACGCACTCGGTCTCCGCCGGGCTCGACTATCCGGGCGTCGGTCCTGAGCACGCGTTGCTCGGCACGACGCAGCGGGTGAAGTACGAAGCGGTGGGCGACGACGAAGCGCTCGATGCGCTGGCCGAATGTTGCCGCAGCGAGGGAATCTTGCCGGCCATCGAATCGTCGCATGCGCTGGCGGGAGCGCGCCGCTGGGCTCGAACCAATAAAGGTAAGCGATTGGTCATCTGTCTTTCCGGCCGCGGCGACAAAGACATGCCGACCCTGCAAACGACCCTGCTCAAAGGAAAAATTTGATGTCCGCACATGACGCTATTTCCGCCGCCATTCGCAAAGCGCGCGCTGCCGGCCGACCGGCCATCGTCGCTTACGTGACGGCCGGATTCCCGACCAAAGAGTCCTTTGCGAAGGATCTGCAAGCCGTCGCTTCGGTGGCGGACGTCATCGAAATCGGCGTGCCGTTCACCGACCCCATGGCGGACGGCACCACCGTTCAGCGCAGCAGCCGCGTCGCGCTAAGCCAAGGCGTCTCGCTGAAATGGATTTTGTCTTTTCTGGAAGGCCGGTCGCCGGTCGCCGGTCGCCCTCCTATTCTTCTCATGACCTATCTCAACCCGCTGCTCGCGTTCGGTTTCGACAAATTGCCGAAGGCAGCGGCACAAGCGGGGGTTGCGGGTTTCATCGTTCCCGATCTGCCGTACGAAGAGTGCGCGGAGTTGCGTGCTGCACTGGGCAAAGAAGGGTTGGCGCTCGTACAGCTCGTGACGCCGGTAACGCCCGACGATCGCTTGTCGATGCTGTGCAAAGCGAGCGAGGGGTTTGTCTATGCAGTGACGATGACGGGAACTACCGGCAAGAATGTCGCCGTTCCGAAGGAAGTGCTCGACTATATGGACCGCGTTCGCAAGGTATCGCCTGTTCCGGTATGCGCAGGGTTTGGCATTCGATCGAGCGAACAGGTGAACCTCATGAAAGATCACGTCGACGGCGTGGTGATCGGCTCCGCATTAGTTGAAGTGCTGGAGCGAGGCGAGGATCCGGCGGCATTTCTGAAAGCGCTGCTCGTTTAGTAACCATGTCCTTTACCCTCGATCAAGTCGTTCCGTGGGGACGCAGCTTCGACGAGTACGTCGCCATGTTCGCGCTTTCGCCAGCCGATCTGCGCCGGCGGATTCTCGGCTGCGGAGATGGGCCGGCCGCGTTCAATGCGGCGGCTACTAAGCAAGGCGGCGGCGTGGTCTCCGTCGATCCGATTTACGAATTTTCGCTTGAACAATTGCGCGAACGGATCGATGCCATCTTCGACTCCGTGCTTGCGGAGACCGAACGCAATAAAGATGAATTTGTGTGGCAGCGCATCAAGTCCGTGGAGGAACTCGGGGGGCTGCGCCGTGCCGCCATGAACGATTTTCTCGGTGACTATGAAATGGGCACCAAGGAGCATCGCTACGTCGCCGGTGAGCTGCCGGGTTTGCCGTTCATGGATGGAACTTTCGAGTTGGCGCTGTGTTCGCACTTTCTATTTCTGTACAGCGAGCATCGCGATCTGGATTTTCACATCGAGTCGATCAAGGAACTCTGCCGCGTCGCCGAAGAAGTCCGCATTTTCCCGCTCTATGAACTCGGCGCGAGGCCTTCACGGCACCTGCGTCAGGTCGTCGAAGCGTGCGCACAGTTGGAGTTGCAACCGCAAATCGTCGCCGTCGACTACGAGTTTCAAAAAGGCGCCAACCGCATGCTGTGCTTGAAGGCAAAAGCGTAAATGTCCTGAAGCGAGCGCAGGACTCATAGTAGGATGAATGCCTTCAATAACGTGAACGTCATCCGATCATGAATTCGGTTCCTTCGGCAAGCCCTCGTACGCCGCGGTCGGGCGCCTTTATTTTCGTTTTTATCACCGTGGTCCTCGACATGATCGCGCTCGGCATCACGGTTCCCGTGTTGCCGAAGTTGATCGAGGATTTTAAGGGCGGCGACATTCCCGCGGCTTCGAGCGTCAATATCGTCTTCGCCGCAACTTGGGCGGCAATGCAATTCTTCTTTTCGCCTCTGCTCGGCGCCGCCTCGGATCGATTCGGACGCCGGCCGGTCATCTTGCTGTCGAATTTAGGTTTGGGTCTCGACTACATTTTCATGGCGCTCGCGCCATCGCTCGGTTGGTTGTTCGTCGGTCGGCTTATCTCGGGCATCACATCATCGAGCTATCCGACGGCATTGGCCTACGTCGCTGACGTGACGACGCCCGAGCAACGCGCCGGCAAGCTCGGCATGCTAGGCGCTTCTTTCGGCATCGGCTTCATCGTCGGTCCCGTCATCGGCGGTTTTCTCGGCGGGATCGATCTACGTTTGCCGTTCTGGATTGCGGCCGCACTGAGTCTGGCGAATGCGGCCTATGGCTTTTTTGTGCTGCCCGAATCGCTGCCGCGCGCGCGCCGCGGCCAGGTCGATTGGAGTAAAGCGAATCCGGTGGGTTCGTTGCGACTGCTGCGTTCGCATCCCGAGTTGTTCGCTTTGACGTTGGCGACGGTTTTAATGGCGCTGGCGCATGAAGCGCTGCCGAACGTGTTCGTATTCTATGCAGGCTATCGATATCACTGGAGTCCCGAAACGGTAGGTTCCGTGTTGGCGGTGGTCGGCATTTGTTCGGGCGTCGTGCAGGGCGGGCTCGTCGGTCCTTTGGTGAAGCGATATGGCGAGCGCAGCTGCATGATGTGGGGATTGTTATTCGGCTGCTTCGGGTTCGTTCTTTTCGGCTCCGCTTCCGCGGGCACGGTGTTTATGGCCGGCATTCCGTTGATCGCGCTGTGGGGGATGGCGGGGCCGGCGATGCAGTCGCTGATGTCTCGGCGCGTATTGCCGACCGAGCAAGGTCAATTGCAAGGTGCCGTGGCCAGTCTCCGCGGCATGACCGGCATGATAGGTCCGGTCATCATGAACGGAACCTTTGCGCTAACGGCGGGCCCCAAAGCGTTTGCCGAAGCGCCCGGCGCCGTTTATTTCCTGGCGGCGCTCCTACTGGCCTTCACTTTCTCGATCGCCATACGCGCTACTCGGCAAGAGTTTCTATTGGCGACATAGCCGTATTTTCCAAAGGGTGGTCATCATTGACCGGCCGGCTAACGTCATTCGCCGGTGCTTTCTTTAATTTGACGTCTCCGGCGTGGATACTCCTCTGCAACTGTCCGCTATCTTTGCGAGAGCCGATATGAAGTATGTCCATCCTTCGCCCCGTCGGTCGTTGATCGCCATCGGTTGCAGCATGCTGCTGTTTACTCTGAGCGCTTGCGAGGAGCACGACGCTCTCGAAGCCGAATCCCGGGATTTGGGCCAGTACTCGGTGATCGATTTGCGCGGCGCTGCCGACATCAAGATCGCGGTAGGGCAGTCCGAATCGCTGAAAATCGAAGGCAGCGATTACGCGGTGAAGAGCTTGCGCACCGAAGTGCGCGACAACACGTTATTCATCGAGGCCAAAAAGACCGGTTGGGGATGGTTCCGCGATAGCGGCGAATTGCGATTGTCGATCACTTTGCCTGCCTTGGAATCGCTGCGCTTGAGTGGCGCAAGCAATATCCGAGTGTCGGGCCTTCATGGGGGCGCACAAATTGTGCGCGCAGCCGGTGCCCACAACATCGAAGCAACCGGTCAGCTCGACAAGCTCACTGTCGAACTGGACGGTGCCGGCAATATCGATTACGGAAAGGTGGCGTCGCAGGACGCAAAAGTGACCGTCAACGGCGCCGGTCACGTCTTGGTGCGCGTCTCGCAGCTATTGTCGGCGACAGTGAACGGCGTGGGCGCCATTCAATACGAAGGCGATCCGCAAAAGGTCGAATCGAACCTTCACGGCATCGGAAGCATCAGCAGGAAATGACTATCGGCTATTCATAAGCGTCTTTCAGGATTTCCCATACGGGAGCGCGAAGGCCGTCGCACACGCGATTTAAGGTTGCGAGCGTTAGATTCTTCTCGCCGCGCTCGATAGCGCTGTAGTAAGTGCGATGCATATGGACCTGTTCGGCAAACGCCTCTTGACTGATCCCCAGTGCTTCGCGATGTTTCCGCAACGAATCTCCTATGCGCTGCTGGAGCGTTGTTCGTTTCATAGTGCGGGTAAACTAGTGCGGTAAGTGTTGCGACTCCACAGCGCTATCGGTAGACTACTTTTAAGTAGCGGGAAAATGGCAGGAAAATAGCTGTTCCACAATCCTTGTCTTGTGTTTTCACCGAGTCGTCGACTCGAAAGCGAGCAACTTTATGCCGGTTGCGGTGTCGTCTTTTTTTTGTTGTCGAATATGCGGTCATCTACAGTACTCACCGGTCCGTATTAAACAGCCGTCGGGCGCCTGGGATTCCACTCCCTATTGGAAATGCATGGGCTGCAGCGCAATGTTTACCGATCCCAAGGCCTTTAGCCGGGAGCGCACGCCCGCAGAAATGGCGTCAGCCGCTGCAACTAATGCGCTGGCACAGAAGTAGCGCGGATGTAATAGTGCCCTGTTCGAGGGCGTTTATTCAAAGCGATCAATCTTCCGGCGCGACGGCTACTTTAATACCGTCGAGCTCGGGAGTGAACGGAACTTGACAAGAAAGTCGGGAATTATTGGGTTTGAACGAAGTTAAAGCGACCAAGATTTCTTGTTCGTCGTTGTGTCGCCCTTTGAGCTTCCCGAACCACTGATCGTCTACGTACACATGACACGTAGCGCATGAGCAGAGGCCGCCGCAAATGGCCGTGACGCCGAAATCGCCGCCGTCGCGCAAGACTTCCATGACCGACAGGCCGGTTTGAGCTTCCAAGTGCTGCTCGTTGCCGTCTCGATCGATTACCGTCAGCCGCGCCATCGTCAACCTCTACGCCAAAACCGAAAAGGGCGCGCATGTTCGCCCAATCCAGGGGCAACGTCCAGACGGAAACGGCACAGTCATATGCCCTTTTACGCATTCCCCGCCAGGCCAGTTTGGCCAGTTTGGATCGATTCCAAGCTTCCTTCGCGAGCGCTCTGCATGGAGCAATGCGTCTAGTTGTGCGCCTTTAAAATTCGCGACATGGACTGTTCGTATTGTTCTTCCGTAATTACGCCGATGTCCCGCAAGCGTGAATGTTCGCGCATCTCGTCGCGCAGATAGTGAGCACGTGCTTGTTTGGAGTTCTTTCTCGCGGCGCCGATGTGCTTGACGACGTCGAGGGCGCAGTTACGCGCGGCGCGCGTCGTCCCGAGGCCGCCGGTGATTGAAATGACCCGCGCGCGTCCGGTTTGGCTCACGAAGACCAGCGATTCGGTCGTGAAGTAAAGGCACATCAAATAGCTCGAGATCGTGAATGTGCCTAATACGATCGCGGTGGGCACTGCCCATACGCGTGCGAACGGCGAGGCGAAGAAGACCGCAAACGTGCCCGCTAGCGCCGCCAGCACCGTGAAGCCGATAGCGACGTACATCCATGGCCAGCCGACTTTGCGAATGCCGATCGGACGGGGATCGACGAAACGCAGATCGATAGTGTGTTCCTGTGCTTCCGCACGCGGCCGCGAGGTGCTGACGCCGACGAAATTTCCTTCAAGAATCGAAATGCGCGTCAGCGTACCGCGTGCTCGACTGCGCAATTGGTATTTGACCAGCGGTTTACGAGCGATGGGCTTCGCGCCCACTTCAATCGTTTCCGATTGCAGCGATATGTGTTCTGTTTCGAGCGAGGCGGTGTCGCTTAAAAACGGGTTTGAGAGATCTGCGGGCATCGTCGAGAGTTCCGGGGTTCGCCAAAAGAGGAAAACACAGTCGGGCCACAGTCTGAATCGAGGGGACGACGACCACGGTACGGCGAATGCTAGAAAACCCGCGGCTTCGCGTACATGCGTTAAGTCACAGCTTTGCAGTCGTTTTTGCGTGACGCGATAGCGAGCCTTCAAGTGCGGGGAAAGCCGTAGTCGCTCAGGCGCTTATTGCTTAAATCCGTTAGACGCTCTCAGAGAGCCGTGCGTCTTCAAGAGATTTCGAGTGACTAGAATTTATCTCAAATCGAAAGCAGCTTCGACGTGCCGCGGCTCGGCGGTCTTGTTCGGAGCCGCCGTCTGCATTAGATACACCTGCCAGATGTATTTGGCGTTCATGTGGGCCGCGCAACAACGTCCTGTTTTCGAGTGCTCCAAACAAGACCGCCGAACCGTAGCGCTCACCTTCTGGCCACTTATGAAATTACGCTCGATACGGTTAATTTTAGAGATAGCTTCTAGTGACTTGTGAAGGGTGAATGGTCAGAATCTTCGTCCACCATCCACCATCCACCATTCACCATCCGCCACTCACCATCCATGGATCTTTTAACCGCTATCGACTCTCGAGCCTCGTCGTTGAAACTCAAGGCGCCCGGTCCTTCGCGCGCGGAGCTTGAGCGCATTCTCCTTGCAGGGGCCAAAGCGCCGGATCATGGAAAACTTGCTCCTTGGCGCTTTGTGGTCCTCGAAGGAGCGGGGCGCGAAGTGCTTGCGAATACCATGGCGGGTTCGCTGCAGGGGCGAATGCCGGAAGCAAGCGCTGCTCAGCTCGATGCAGAAAGACAGAAGCCGCTGCGCGCTCCCACGATCATCGTTGTCGCGGCGCATCCGATACGGGGCCACAAGGTGCCCGAGCACGAGCAAACGCATGCTGTTGCCGCTGCGGTGCAGAACATGTTCTTAGCCGCGCACGCGCTGGGCTACGGTGTGATGTGGAAAACTGGCGAGGCGGCGCGCGATCCGGCCGTAAAACGCGCGCTCGGACTTGAAGACGGCGATGAAATCGTCGCATTTCTTTATTTGGGAACGAATGCGGCGCCAGGGCCTATTCGCACCGCGTCCCTGGAAGGAAAGGTTCGTTGGCTGAGCGGCGCTTAATTAATTAAGCCGGCTAAGACGCCGTTCTGATCGGCGGTGACAGTACCTGCGGATTGCTCAAGAACACTTCGACTCGCACGAATTCGGCTCGTAACTGTCGGCACAAATCGTTTAGGGTCCCGATTTCGGCGGCCGACGCGGAGGCTTCCATTTCAGAAGCCAGCGTGCGCAACGCTGTAGCGTGAATGTTGGCGCAGCCCCCCTTGAACTTATGCGCGGCTCGCATAATGGCCGGACGGTCGAGCGCGAACGTCGCCGCTTCGATGGCGGCGATTTGTCGTGCGCCGCTCTCGAGGAAAGCGGCGAGCAATTCGCGTATGAATTCGTGGTCGGCATCCACGAGTTGATTGAGCTGACCGAAGTCGATCGGCGGAGTGGAGGAGGCCAGGAGGTCGTACGGGGATTTGATCGCGGATACGGTCTGCTCCGACTCGCCGACCGCCATGTCGAAACGCGCCAAGGTGATGCGTAGCCGTTCGACCTCCAGCGGCTTGGTGAGGTAGTCGTCCATACCCGCCGCCTCGCAAAGTTCGCGATCGCCTTTCATGGCATTGGCGGTGAGCGCGACGATCGGCGTGCGCTTTCTGTCCGGAGCCGCCGCTTCGAGTTCGCGGATCCGCCGCGCCGCCGTGATTCCGTCCATGACCGGCATCTGCAAGTCCATCAAGATGAGATCGAATGCTTCCGCCATAAACGCTTCGATGCTCGCTGCGCCGTGCTCGACGATATGTACCGTGCAACCCATGCGTTCGAGAACCCGCCTCGCGACTTTTTGATTGATCTCGTTGTCTTCAACCAACAACACGCGCCCGTCGAATTTTTTTCGGGCCTCGATCTGCGCGAGCGTGCTTCGCGTGATCATCGGGCGGATTTCCATTTGCCAGTGACGCGCTTCGCCCTCCAGAACGCGCCTCACGCAGGTCAGCAATTCGTCGCGCCGAATCGGCTTGGTGAGATACGCGGCGAAACCCAAGGCGGCCAAGCGCTGGGTATCGCCTTGGTTATTGAGCGAAGTCAGCATGATGAGCCGGATGTTTGCAAACGCCGGTTCGGCGGCTATGCGTGCAGCGAGCAGCGCACCGTCCATGTCCGGCATTTGATAGTCCGTGATCGTCACGTCGATGGGTTGATCGTGCGCCACCGCTGCGTGCAATTCGGCGAGCGCATCCTCACCGTTCGCCGCGGTGATGATCCGATAGCCTTGATGTTCCAACTGCAGCCGCAGCACGCGCCGGTTGGTTGCGTTGTCGTCGACGATCAGAATGCGACCGCCATGCACCCCGCTCGGCGAGGTCGCTTTCGACTCAACGTCGACCGGTTCCAGCGACAGCGTAAAGAAGAAGTTCGACCCCTCGCCGAGTTCGCTCACGACGCCGACTTGTCCGCCCATCATTTCGACCAAGCGGCGAACGATCGAGAGGCCAAGGCCCGTTCCGCCGAAATGACGCGTGGTCGACGAGTCCGCTTGCACGAAGGGCTGAAACAGCGTTTTGAGCGTCGTTTGGGGAATACCGATTCCCGTATCGCGTATTTCGAAATGAGTGAGCACGCGACCCTCGTGGCGCCCCATCGCGCACACATCGATGGCGATCTCCCCCTTCTTGGTGAATTTGATCGCATTGCTGATCAAGTTCACCAGGCACTGTCTCAGGCGCTGCGGATCGCTTTTGACACGTTCCGGCGTTTCCGGGTGCACGTTGACGATCAATTCGAGTCCCTTGTTGGCCGCTTGGAAGGCCATCATCGAGGCGATATCCTCGACCAGCAGGCGTAAGTCGACGTCGATGTATTCGAGGTCGAGTTTGCCGGCTTCGATTTTCGAGAAATCCAGGATGTCGTTGACGATCGTAAGCAGCGAATCGGCGCTGCCGCGAATCGTGTCTGCATAGTCGCGCTGCGTGCGATTGAGTTCGGTTTCGAGCAACAAACCGGTCATGCCGACGATGCCGTTCATCGGCGTGCGAATTTCATGGCTCATGTTGGCGAGGAAGGCGCTCTTGGCGCGATTGGCCGCCTCGGCGGCTTCGGTCGCGCGCATCAGTGCTTCACGAGCGGCGCGCGCTTCGGTGACATCCTGCAACGAACCGGAGAGGCGCAGGGCACGCGTAGCCGCGTCGCGATCGGCGGTGGCGCGCGCACGATACCAGCGATACTGGCCGCTGCGCGTTTTTAGGCGGATTTCGAGGTCGAAAGGCGCGTTGTGGCGATAGTGCGCAAGCGTGGTGTTTTCGAGTTTGGCCGCATCGTCGTGGTGAATGAGCGAGCGCAGGAAATTATTGGTGCCGAGTTGCGCGGTGGGATAGCCGAGCAACAGCGCCAGTCGAGGCGAACACCACGCCGCTCCGCTTTCGACATCCAATTCCCAGAGGCCGTCTTGAGTGCCGTTGATCGCGCGT
Organism: uncultured Steroidobacteraceae bacterium; assembly: GCA_964597495.1. Classification (GTDB taxonomy): domain Bacteria; phylum Pseudomonadota; class Gammaproteobacteria; order Steroidobacterales; family Steroidobacteraceae; genus CAZQYC01. Next base: position 33,196 of record CAZQYC010000022.1, read on the forward strand.
TCAAGGCGGCGCTGCGCCAGGTTGAGCGCGTCCTCGATCAGCTTTTGTTGATGGACGTCATGGATCGAGCCGGCTATCAGCGTCGGCGATCCCTCGGCGTTCCGCTCTGCCGCGCCGCGCATGCGGAACCAGCGATACTCGCCGCTGCCCATTCGCAATCGCAGTTCGACGTCGTAAGGAGCGTTGTTCGACAAGTGCGCCGTCAACGCGTCGCTGTACGTTTGGCGATCTTCGGGGCAGATCAATAGCTCCAGCGCGGCGATGCGGGGTCCGAGTTCGCCGACGCGATATCCCAGCAAGGCGTGGAAGCTTGACGAACACCAGAAAGATCCGGTCGCTAACTCCGTTTCCCAGTGACCTTCCGAACTCGATAGCGAGGCGCGTTCGAGCCTGCGTTCGGCATCGTGCAGTTTTTCCGCCGCTTCGATTTCCTTGCTGATGTCCCAGGACGCGCCGAGCGCGCGCACCGCGCGGTGCTCAGCGCTGAAATACAATTTTGCGTGCGATTGAATGTGCGCGAGCGTGCCGTCGAGATGGAAATAGCGATAGCGGTAGGAAATCAGATCGTGGTTCGATTTGGCCGCAGCTCGAATGGCATTGCCGAAATTGGCTTTGTCCTCCGGGTGCATGCGCTCGGAAAATTTGTCGAGCTTGTTGCTGCCGTCGCTGGACTGGGTGGCCGCCGCTTCGATGTGATTCTCGATCCATAGGAATTCTCCGCTCACTAAATCGACTTCCCAAGTGGAGATTCCGGCAGATTGCGTCGCGACCGAAAGCCGCTCGGTGAGTTGGCGTTCCTTTTGAGACTGTCTCTGCAGTTCCTCGTTATGCACTTCCTCGGCGGTGACGTCCCACGTGGCGCCGAGCAAACGAATCACCTTGCCGTCTGCGTCGCGGAACACGCGCATGTGAGTTTGGACGAACTGCGGCTCCGGCCGCGGATTGCTGGTGCGATGTCGCACCGACAGGATTTCGTCGCGAGCCGGATCGGCGAACGCATCGTTGAGCGGTGCGAGCACGGTTTCGCGCACATCGGCATGAATGGCTTCCGGCACTTTGAAACGAGCGTCCGGCGGCAGATCGAATATCTTCCAGAACTGTTCGTCGCAAACGAAGTCGCCCCGCACCATGTCTTTATCCCAGATGGCGATTCCGGCGGTGCGTGTTGCTAGATTCAATCGATCGCGAAGCACGCGCTCCTCGCTCGCTTGACGGTGTATCTCGTTCGGATGCCGCGGTTCCATTTCCTGCTGCCGGTCGCCGGCGTCGCTAAGTTCGTTGCTGGGCTCATCGACGCGCGCGCGCGAACGCGACGGCGCGAATGCCTGGGCCAAAAGCTGGCCGCGCGCGCGCAACTCGTCTTTTGCCGCAGAGATCGTTCGTTGAGCGAAGCCCCAAAAAGTCACGGTCCTTATCCCAGGCTGGCCGTCGAAGCCTAGCCGATTGACGGTTAACCTAAGAGTTATCGTCCCATCCCGCAGCGCCTGTAGATTCGAACTGCAAATTGAGTCCTGCGGTGCGGAATGCTTGGCTGCTGAAGCGCTTGCCGACGGCGATCTCTCCCAGTAGGCTTCGCACCCGTTTTAGCCATCAAGCAGAAATGGATTTCAGCATACGAAATCAGTCATGATCGGTCCTGATGAATTGATGGGAATAAATTTCAGGGGGATGAATTTTAGGGTAACTCCCCGTCCCCTTTGAGAGGCGACTACAGTGAATTTCGAGTACTCACCCGACGAGCAGGCATTTCGTGCGGAAGTTCGTCAGTTCGTAAAAGAGAACTTGCCGAAGGACATCAGCGAAAAGACTCTCAACTACAAGCATCTGCCCAGTCAGGATTTGATCCGTTGGCACAAGATACTGGCGGCAAAAGGCTGGTCGGTCGTCAGCTGGCCGAAGCAATTCGGCGGGACGGGTTGGTCTTCGATTCAGCAGCACATCTTCGAAGAAGAATGCGCCGAGGCGGGCGCGCCGCCCTTGCTGCCGTTTGGCGCACGCATGGTCGCGCCGGTCATCCAGCATTTCGGTAATCGGCAACAGCAGGAGTATTTCCTGCCGAAAATTGCTTCGGGCGAGCATTGGTGGTGCCAGGGCTATTCCGAACCGGGCTCGGGTTCCGATTTGGCGTCGCTTAAGACACGGGCGGAGCGCAAAGGCGACAGCTACATCGTCAACGGCCAGAAGACGTGGAATACGCTGGGCCAATATGCCGATTGGATTTTCTGCCTGGTGCGCACCAACATCGAAGTGCGCCAGCAAGAAGGCATTTCCTTTCTGCTGATCGACATGAAATCGCCGGGCATCAGCGTGCGGCCGATCAAGTTGATCGACGGCGGCGAAACCGAAGTCAACGAAATCTGGTTCGACAACGTCGAAGTGCCTATCGCCAATCGCATCGGCGAAGAAAACAAAGGGTGGACCTACGCCAAGGTGTTGCTGGGGCACGAGCGCGTAGGGATTGCGCAAGTCAGTATCTCGAAACGCGAACTTAAAAAGCTGAAGAAAATCGCCGCGACCGAAAGCGCCGGCGGCCGGCCGCTGATTGAGGACGCGCGTTTTCGCGATCGCATTGCCGAACTCGAGCTCGAACTCACGGCGCTTGAAATCACCGTGTTGCGCGTGCTGTCCGCCGAGGCGAAGAAAGGCAATCCCGGACCCGAGTCGTCGGTGCTCAAGATCAAGGGATCGGAAATTCAACAGACGTTGACCGAACTCAAGATGCAGGCGATCGGTTATTACGCACATGCCTACGTGCCAGAGTCGTTCGACCTCGACTGGAAGGGCGAGCCCGAAGGCGCCGAAGCATGGGGCACTGCCACCAGCCGGTACTTCAACGTTCGCAAAACCACCATCTTCGGCGGATCGAACGAAATTCAACGCAACATCATCGCGCAACGCATCTTGGGTTTGTAATCGGCGACTTCGGATGCAAAGCGGCGCACGTCAATTCATCCGTCACCCCGGCGAAGGCCGGGGTCCCTCATGGATTCCGGCCTTCGCCGGAATGACGCTGGAGAAGTTCGTTCGCCATGCCGGAATTGGCAAAGTTGATGCTTCACTCTTGAGATAGGTCCATGGATTTCGAACTCAACGACGATCAGACGATGCTGCAAGACTCCTTGCAGAAGTTCATTCAGAAGGACTACGGCTTCGAACGCCGCAACGAGATCCTCGCTTCTGCGAACGGATACAGCGCCGAGGTGTGGGCGCAACTTGCCGAGCAAGGGGTTCTTGGCATCGGATTGCCCGAGGAGCACGGCGGCTTCGGCGGCCCGGTTGAAGTCATGATCGCCATGGAGCAGATGGGGCGCGGTCTCGTGCTCGAGCCGTATCTCAGCACCGTCGTCATCGGCGGCGGAGTAATTCGCGACGCGGGTTCGTCCGCGCAACAAGCGGAAATCCTGCCGAAGATCATCGGCGGCGATTGCCGCATGGCTTTGGCTCATCATGAGAAAGGCGCTCGCTATGCGCTCGACTACGTGCAGACGACGGCCGCGAACCGCAAATTGAACGGCAAGAAAACAGTTGTGCTCGACGGCGCGGTCGCTGACCTGCTGATCGTGTCTGCTGTCGACGCAAGCAAGAAAATTTCGCTCTACCTAGTCGACGCGAACGGTAAAGGCGTGAAGCGTGCGGCGTATCGAACGCACGACGGCCGCAATGCGGCGGAGGTAACGTTGAGCGATGCTGAGGGCCAATTAATCGGCAAGGCGGGCGAAGGTCTGTTCCTTCTGCAGTCGGTCGTCGATCAAGCGAATGCCGCGCTCTGTGCCGAAGCCGTCGGCGCCATCGAAGCGATTACTCACGCAACGATCGAGTATGCGAAGAATCGCAAGCAGTTCGGCCAACCGATCGGCAAGTTCCAGGCGTTGCAACATCGCATGGCGGACATGTTCGTGGCCGGCGTGCAAGCCAAGTCGATGAGCTTGTTGGCGACGGCGTATTGCCGGCATGAGGATGCGGCGATTCGCGGACAGAAAGTCTCGATGGCGAAGGCGTATATAGGGCAAGTCGGGCGTTTTTGCGGCCAGCAAGCGGTGCAGTTGCACGGCGGCATGGGCATCACGGCCGAGTTGGCAACAGGCCACTACTTCAAGCGCCTGACGCTCATTAGCCAGACCTTCGGCGATACGTCGTATCACTTGGGCCAAGTGAGCGATGCCATTCTCTCCGACTCCGCCGTCTAGCATGTCGTCCGCCGCTGCCGAAATGAATGTAGGCGCGGGTCCGGTCCGTAGCGCGCACCAATTCGAGATCGCGAAGTTGGAACGCCACTTCGCTGCGCATTTACCAGCCCTTAAAGGGCCGATCGATATTCGGCAATTCAAAGGCGGACAATCCAATCCGACGTACTTGTTGCAGATCGAAGGCAATAAGTACGTACTGCGGCGCAAACCGCCCGGCACGTTGCTGCCTTCTGCGCATGCCGTCGATCGCGAATACCGCATCATGCATGCGCTTCGCGACACCGACGTTCCCGTGCCGCGCATGCTGCACCTGTGTGAAGACGTGGAGGTGATCGGTACGCCTTTCTACGTGATGGAATGCGTCGAGGGGCGCGTTCTGTGGGACGCGGATCTTCCCGATATGACGCCCGAACAACGTCGCGCTCACTACGCCGAATTGAATCGCGCGATCGCCGCCTTGCATTCGGTCGACCCGGCGAGGGTCGCCTTGTCCGATTTCGGCAAACCCGGCAACTACGTTGAGCGACAAATCGGGCGTTGGATAAAGCAGTATCGCGCGGCGGAGACCGAACGCATCGAAGCGATGGAAAACTTGATCGAGTGGTTGCCGAAGAATATCCCGCAAGATGCGACCAATGCGCTTACGCACGGCGACTTCCGTTTCGACAACACGATTTTTCATCCGAGCGAACCGCGCATTCTTGCCGTGATCGATTGGGAATTGTCGACGCTGGGCGATCCGATTGCCGATTTCGTCTATCACTGCATGTCGTATCGCATGCCGGGCAGCCCGATCGAGGCGATGAGCGATGCGGAAAAAACAGCCTTGGGAATACCCACCGAAACGGAATACCGCGCCCTCTATTGCGAGTTCACCGGCCGCAGGGAGATTCCGAATTTCGATTTCTACATGGCCTTCGGAATGTTCCGGCTTGTCGGCATTCTGCAGGGGATCGTCAAACGGCATCTCGACGGCAATGCCTCGAGCGCCAACGCTGCCGAAAGCGGGCGGCGCACACGCCCGGTAGCCGAAGCCGGTTGGCGGACGGCACTGCGTGTGATCGATGGCAAGAGCCACTAACCGGGCTAAACGCGATGAATTTTATTCGTAAGTTTGTTATTCGACTGGCCGGAAACGGTTTCCGAGTTTCCGCACTCTTGCTAGTAGCTAGTAGCTAGTGACTAGTGGCTAGCGTCTTTTTTCCATCACAGGTACCCACTCATGGACTTCATGTACACCGATAAAGTCAACGCCTTGCGCAAGCGTGTCGACGACTTCATGCAAGAACATACGTTTCCTGCCGAGAAAATCTACAAGGAACAAGTAGACGCAAATCGCAAGGCAGGCAAAACGTGGGAGCCGGTGCCGATTGTCGAAGAGCTGAAGAAGAAGGCGAAGGCACAGGGCCTTTGGAATTTGTTCCTGCCGGACTCGACGCGTGGCGCAGGGCTCACCAATCTCGAATACGCGCCGCTTTGCGAGTTGATGGGCCGTTCGCTGATCGGTTCGGAGCAATTCAATTGCAGCGCGCCGGACACTGGCAATATGGAAACGATCGAGCGCTACGGCAACGAGGAGCACAAGGAGCGCTGGCTCAAGCCGCTGCTCGCCGGTGAGATTCGTTCGGCGTTCGCGATGACCGAACCCGCGGTTGCGTCGTCCGATGCAACCAACATCGAGGCCAGCATCAAGCGCGACGGCGATCACTACGTCATTAACGGCCGCAAGTGGTGGACGTCCGGTGCGAACGACGTGCGCTGTAAGGTGCTGGTCTTCATGGGCAAGACTAACCCGGACAGTCCAAGCCGTCACAATCAACAATCGATGATTTTGGTTCCGATGGACACGCCCGGCATCAAGGTGCTGCGCCATCTGCCTGTGTTCGGTTACGACGATGCGCCCCACGGGCATGCCGAAATCCTTTTCGAGAACGTTCGCGTGCCGGCCGCGAATTTGCTGTTGGGCGAGGGACGTGGATTCGAAATTTCCCAGGGCCGCTTGGGGCCGGGCCGCATTCACCATTGCATGCGCGCGATCGGCGTCGCAGAGCGCACGCTGTCGAGGATGTGTGAGCGCGTGGTATCGCGCGTGGCCTTCGGCCAGCTTGTCTCAAAGCAATCGGTGACGATGGAGCGCATCGCGAATGCGCGCATCATGATCGATCAATGCCGCTTCCTGACCCTGAACGCGGCCCATATGATGGACACGGTGGGTAACAAAGTGGCTGCGAAGGAAATCGCGATGATCAAAGTCGCGGCGCCCAACATGCTATGTCAAGTCACCGACATGGCGATTCAAGCCTTCGGCGCGGCCGGCATTTGCGATGACTTCGACCTGTCGTTCGCCTATGCGCACGCTCGTACGTTACGTATAGCCGACGGTCCCGACGAGGTGCATCGCAATTCGATTGCGAAGTTGGAATTAGCGAAGTACATCAAGAAGTAGGCGTGCAGTCGGGTCATAAGGTAAATCGCTTCGTTCGCCATCGGTTCAATTCTTACAGTACGCAGTCCACAGTCCATAGCTAGAGTTCAATTACATGGCACGCCATTCAAGACCTCGAATTGCCGCGACCGCAAAACTGCCTACGTCGCATCGCCAGCGCGAAACGGGCGATCGACAGTTCGTCGCCGCGCTGGCGCGCGGATTGGCCATCCTTCGCTGCTTTCGATTGGGCGACCGCTTCCTCGGCAATCAGGAGCTTGCCAAGCGGGCCGGATTGCCGAAGCCGACGGTTTCGCGATTAACCTATACGCTGACTCGCATGGGATTTCTCCAGCACTCGCCGACGCGGGAGGAATATGCATTGGGTCCCGGCGTGCTCGTGCTCGGCCATACGTATCTGGCCGCGATGAAAGTTCGCGAAGCGGCGCGGCCGCTCATGCAAGAAATGGCCGACTATGCGCAAGCCACGGTTGCGCTGGCCGAGAGCGATGGCCAGCGAATGGTGATCGTGGAGATTTGTCACGGTAGTCCGACCTATCGCCTGCGTCTCGACGTGGGCGAGCGCGTGCCGCACAACACCACGGCCCTCGGCCGTGCGTACGTAGCCGCCCTGCGCGATACGTATCGCAATCCGTGGCTCGATAATTGGGTACGCGATATGCCTGTTGAAAAGAAAGAGCGAGCGATCGAGGAAGTGAATGGCTTTGTCCGCGAATACGAAAAATACGGCTTCGTTTTTTCCTGCGGCGACTGGAGCCCCGAAACGTTCGCCGTGGGCGTGCCGCTCATCTCGGCAGACCGCACTCACATGCTCTCGCTCAGTTGCAGCGGCCCCGTCTTTGACATGACCCGTAAACGGCTGACCACCGAAATCGGTCCGCGCATGGTGCAGCTGCGGGATCAGATCTATCAGTCGGTACAGGGATTCTTCTGAAAATTTGGGTCTTGGGGCGTGGGGCCTGGGCCAGATAGAGACGGCTATACTCTGTTTCCTTGCCCAAACCCCAAGTCTTCCTATTACTCGGAGCCCTCCTCGTGAAAGCGCTTATCTGTCGCGAATTCGCCGGCCTTGAGAAACTCACTGTGGAGGAGATGCCTGCGCCCACGGCGGGGGAAGGGCAGCTTGTCGTCAGCGTGAAGTTTGCATCGGTCAATTATCCGGATGCGCTGATGGTGCAGGGCAAATATCAATTCAAACCGCCGTTTCCGTTTACTCCAGGCACGGAGTTATCGGGGACCGTGAAGTCGGTAGGGTCTGGTGTCACCCAAATTAAGCCCGGGCAAAATGTATTGGTGCTGCCGTCGCTCGGCGCATTCGCCGAGGAAGTGCTGGTGCGTGAAGCACAAGTGACGCCACTTGCTGCCGGCGTCGATCTCGCCGCCGCTGCCGGCATGCCGATGACCTACGGCACGTGCTATCACGCGCTCAAGGATCGCGGTCAATTGCAGGCCGGCGAAACGTTGCTCGTGCTCGGCGCCGGCGGCGGCATTGGAATCGCCGCCGTCGAGCTGGGCAAGTTGATGGGAGCCACCGTCATCGCTGCGGCCTCGTCCAACGAGAAGCTGCAAGCCGCGAAAAGTCGTGGGGCCGACCACTTGATCAACTACAGCACCGAAGACATGCGTGCGCGGCTGAAAGAAATCGTGGGCGATAAAGGGGTCGATGTCGTCGTCGATCCGGTGGGCGGGAACTACAGCGAGCCGGCGCTTCGTTCTACGGGCTGGAACGGCCGCTTCTTGGTCGTGGGGTTTGCGGCCGGTGAAATTCCGAAGATCCCGCTCAATCTTCCCTTGCTCAAAGGCAACTCCATCGTCGGTGTCTTCTGGGGCGAATTTAGGAAACGCCAACCCGAGGATGGCCAGAGCGAAATGGCGCAACTCGTTCGCTGGTTGGAGCAGGGCAAAATCAAGCCGCTCGTTTCACAGCGATTCACGCTTCAAGATTCAAAAGCGGCGCTTGAGGCAGTCTTCACGCGCCAAGCAACCGGCAAAATCCTCATTGTCCCGGCATAGCCTCTTGCACGGGCGTGCTTGTCGGGCGACGTGGAAAGCGCTTTCCGTTTAGAACTTCGCCGATGTAAGTGGGGCGAACCCAATAGTGATAGCTGAGCAATAGCAGACCGACCGCCACGCCGACGATAAAAGTAAATTTAAACGCCCAGTGGATGGGCCAGTCGGTCACCAGCGCTTGCAATGCAAAAACGAGCGGCAAGTGCAAAATGTAGAGCCAGTATGACGAGTCCGCGAGATAGCGGCGTACCGGACTTTCCGTCGACAGAAATCGGCTCGCCGCGCCGAGAATGGCGAACGTCCAGCACCAAATGGCCACGCCGTAGAGACCTGCGTAGAGCGCGCGAAGCGTTCCTACCAAGTTAATCGGTTCCGTGACGGCTGGCGTGCCGCCGATGTTCAGACAGACGATCGTTAGCGCTAACGCTGCCGCGAAGTACCCCACCCACCACCGCTGAAAGGAAGCAAGTATTTGCGATTGACGCTGCAAGAACCAGCCGACCGTAATGGCCGTCGCATAGCCGACCGTCGCCGCGAGATTGGGGATCAGGGAATTGTCCGGCGTCGGAATGCCGCCCCAGGTGACCCAGTTGGGCGTCGCATACAAGGCGGCAGCCACTGGCGCCGCCAGGATAAAGGGCGCAAGAGGAATGTCGGTAGTGAAACGCAGGGCGGCATCCAGCATGGTTCGCAGCTTGCCGTTTCGATCGACAACGGTATTCGCCAGCCAGCGCACGCCGAGCACCCACACGTAGAGCAAGAGCAATACGTAGAGGAACCACAAGTGCGTCAAAGGAAACGGCAAAAATACGTGACTTCCCGCGGGAGGCGCAGGAGGCGGTACCAGAGGCTTGCCGGCTTTGAGGAGCGCCCAGGACATCGAGGCGCCGATGAGTGCAAGGACGAGCGGCCATGAAGCGGCAAACGGCACCAAGATCCGCTTCCTGCGGTCGCGAATAAATTCCTTCATGCCGCGGCGATATAAAACGAGGCGGGCGAAGAACCCGGCCATGACGAAAAACGTCGTCATGCGAAAGATGTGAATGACCGAAAACGTGACGCTGAGCGTGTCGCTCGGAGAATTGTCGACGATGGGCCAGCCCCTTGCGGCCAACGCCGGCAAGAACGACATCGTCGCATGCAGGACGATACCCAGAAGCAAGGCATACGCGCGCACGGCGTCGAGTGCATGCAAGCGATCTTGTTTTTCCATGTGATTAAATCCTAATCTCACAGCCATTGGTTGTTTTGGTTCGCAAGGCGACCGCGGTTCAAAGTATCGGCACCCCGTTATCGACAATACAGTTATCGACAATGATAAGCTGCCCACAATTCGAAAAATGCCGTTCCTAGATCCGTAGTGTGCATTCGGGTTCTTCGTGCTTGAAGCGATCAACGGGGAACGGCGGTCGGTTACCGGTGAACGGCGATTCCGTCGCGAATGTCGGCTCAAATCGCCGTTATCGCTTGGACAGTTATCGCCTCAACCGTCGCGAGCTGAGTCGCAGTTCACACATCGCGGGCTTACTTTTTAGTAGCGTCCGCGCTACCGCCGCGCCTCGAGTTGTCGTCTGCACTGTGCTTGTCGGGGGATCTTTGAGCCGTCTTCGTCCTTTGTTCATGTTCCTGGCGCTCTTGGCGGGGCTTGCTCAAGCCCGGGTTCCTACGGTTCAGGCCGATCGTCCCGATGTGCGATCGAATGCCGCGTTGGTCATCGACGCCGCCACGTCGTCGATCTTATTTGAGCGTAATGCGAGCGTTCCCCGTCCTATTGCGTCGCTGACCAAATTGATGACTGCGCTGGTGGTGCTCGAAAGCGGTCAGTCGCTTGACGATACGATTGCGATAACTTCGGAAGATCGGGATGGAACGCGTGGCGCTGCATCGAGGTTATCGGTGGGCGCGAAGCTCACGCGCGGCGACCTGCTGCATCTCGCGTTGATGGCCTCGGACAATCGCGCCGCTTACGCGCTCGCGAGAACGTATCCCGGCGGAAAAATAGCTGCTTTGCGGGCGATGAATGCCAAGGCGCGTTTATTGGGCATGTCCAATGCCAAGTTCGCCGATCCCTCGGGGCTTTCCTCGGACAATGTAGCCAGTGCGCTGGATATTTCCAAGTTGATGGTGGCGGTGGCCGATCACGCAACCATTCGTGCGTATTCGACGGACCGTAACTACTCCGTCATGTTCGCCAAGCAAGCGGTTCAATTCCGCAACACCAATTACTTGGTCGCAAAACCGGATTGGGAAATCGACGTTCAGAAAACCGGATACACCAACGAAGCGGGTCAGTGCCTGGCGATGAAGACGACGATTCAAGGCCGCTCCGTGATCATCGTGCTGCTCGATTCCTTCGGAAAGTACACGCGAACGGCGGATGCACGCCGCGTTCGTAAGTGGCTCGAAGCCCGGGCATCGTCGCGAGTAGCGTCCACCCGCTCCTGATTTTTCAGCCGATGTGCTGCGTCTTACCGTATTTCCTGGCGGCGTATACTCTGCGCCGCTCAGGTGTTAACAGACCTTAAGTCGCCTTGACGTTCCGTGACGACCATGAATCTAAACGACTATCCGATGCGCAGGCTCAACCTGCCGACACCGACCATCGAACTCAAGAACGCCTCCGACGGCACGGTCTATTTAAGCAGCGGTATCCAGTTCGAGGGCGGGTTCGAATCGCTCATCGAGTGGCTGCAACGAGCCGTACAGCTGCGGCCGGACGGTACCTTCCTTGCGCAGCGCCCTAGTTCCAATGAGGGTTCTAACGACAACTCCAAACAGTGGCGCCGCTTAACGTACGCGCAAGCATGGCGCGACACCGGTGCCGTTGCGACTTGGCTGATACGCCGGGGATTCGGGCCGAACGGGAAACCGGTGATGATTCTCTCGGAGAACAGCATCGAACACGCGCTGCTCATGTTGGGCGGGCTGCGTGCAGGCGCGGCCGTCGTTCCGGTGTCGCCTACGTTTTCCACCGCCACGTCGAACGGCGGCGATTTTTCGCGATTGGGATACGCGCTTGAATTGATCGAGCCCGGACTCGTGTTCGGGCAAGACGCCGCGCGCTATGCGCAGGCGCTGGAGTTCGTGGCGGCGCCGGACCGCCTAGTGCTTACCGGCGACGATTTCACGCAACTGCTCGGCGAAGTGGATGAGATCGCTTTGGCCGCGCGGCGTAAACAGATCACCGGCGACACGATCGCCAAGATTTTGCTGACGTCGGGATCGACAGGCCGTCCCAAAGGCGCCGTCAATACGCACTTCAATCTCTCGGCCGCCATGCACATCGTTCGGTTAATCACCGAGCCGCTGGATCTCAACAATGTCCACACCATCGTCGATTGGTTGCCTTGGCATCATACCTTCGGCGGCAATTCGCAATTCAACGGCGTCATCGCCCGCGCCGGCACGCTCTATATCGACGATGGCCGTCCGCTGCCGGGACAATTCCAGACGACCATCGAAAACTTGCGTGAGATTTCCCCGACCGGATTCGGTTGCGTGCCCGGCGTGTACAGCATGCTGGCCGATGCGCTTGAGAAGGACGCGGATTTTCGTCAAAAGTTTTTCAAGAATCTGCGCTGGCTTTCCTACGGAGGCGCGCTTCTTCCCCAGCCGCTGTGGGAGCGCATGCAGCGTCTGGCCGTGCAAGAGCTCGGCGAACGATTGCCGTTCGGCACGGGATGGGGAATGACGGAAACTTCTGCGCTAGGCATCAGCGTCTATTGGCCCATCGAACGCACCGGCTTGGTTGGGTTGCCGCAACCGGGAGTGACCTTGAAGCTGATCCCCGCAGGTGATCGCCTCGAATTGCGCCTTAAAGGTCCGTTACTGATGCCGGGTTACTACCGTGCCCAGGAGCTCAATGCGGCCGCCTTCGACAGCGAAGGGTATTTTCTCACCGGCGACGCCGTGCGCTGGGTGAATCCCGAACGGCCGATCGAAGGGTTGGAATTTGCCGGTCGGCTCGCGGAGGATTTCAAACTGCTCTCCGGCACGTGGGTTCAGGGCAGCATCGTGCGGCGCGATTTGGTCGCCGCGCTGCAGCCGCTCGTCAGCGACGCGGTCATCTGCGGCCCCGATCGTCCCAAGTTAGGTGCGCTCGTTTGGCTTAACTCGGCGGACTCCGAGGCAGTGCGCACATCGCTGGCCGAAAAATTGGCGGCTTTCAATGCCAGTCGGCGCGGAAGCGCGAGCGTGGTCGAGCGTCTTTTAATTCTGGCCGAACCGCCGCAAGCAGGCTTCGGAGAAATCACCGACAAGCGATCGATCAATCAGCGGCGAGTGATGGAGCGTCGTGCCGCCGATGTCACGGCGCTCTATGCCGACGCCGGTCCGGTCGATGCGCGAATCGTGCTTCCCCACGCAACGGGCCCTGTCGCGTCATGAGCGATGCGACGGGGCCGCGCTTGTCGTTAGCCGCCGTGGCGGCGCTGCACGCCGGCAACAAAATCGAAGCCATCAAAATCACGCGCATCGAAACCCGTCTCGATCTCAAAGAAGCCAAAGATCTTGTCGACGCGTACCTGGCCAATCATCCGGACGTTCGAGAAGCGCTTGCATCGCGTTCGAGTGGAGGCGCTTTCGCGTGGCTGTTCGTAGTCATCGTGGCGCTGGCTGCCGTCGTCTATTTTTGGCCGGGCGGATAGCTCGACGTTTTCAGGAGCGTTCTGACGCGAATGATGAACTGTTGTGGATCGTGCGGCGTCAGCACTATTTTCTTGCGCGGATAGCGAAGCACCACGGCGCGCGATAGATCGGTCGCATACGCGAATACCAATCCAAACTCTCCGCTGTAGTAAAAGCCCACGAACGCGAAGAGACCGTTCGTTAAAACGCGATGAGCTCTAAGCATCGCATCGGCCTTGCCTTCGACAGCTTGCAGGTCGTCGAGCGGCAATCGAGTCGACCATCCGACACGCCTTATTTCGATGGCGGTTTCAGTGAGCGTATAGCCGCGCACTCCATAGAGCAGCGACACGACGAGAACCACAATCGGTACGATAAGTAACGTAAGGCGTATCGAGGTGTCGACGTCAAGAAGCCAGCCGAAGATTGTTACGGCAATCAAGAATAAGCCGATGACGTAAGTGCCGATTTTCAATGCTCGGCTCCAAGGCGCGGAGAATTCGATGGGTTGCATAGGGTTCTAGCGATGAGCGTTACCAAGCAAGTTTGAGAGTAATCCATCAAGTTCGATTTCGGTATCTCGATCTGGCGAGTACCTATCTCAACATTAAGAACGCTCTCGATGTGTCGCGATTCGGGCATCCTTTTTGGAACCGCCGTGA